>CAYOCD010000001.1:0-261668 GCA_964402425.1 uncultured Gammaproteobacteria bacterium
CCACGGAAATAGTCAAACAAAAACACTCAGGCTAATGCCTGAGTGTTTTTGGTGACCCCACGGAGAATCGAACTCCGATTTACAGGATGAGAACCTGCTGTCCTAACCGTTAGACGATGAGGCCGTTTCTTTCGCGAGAGAAAAATATCATAAAAGAGAAAAACGAACAAGGGTGCATATGAAACAAAAAACCAGCTGCGTTTGCGCATACTGGCGAGAGTTAGTGTTTCTTGGTCTGAATTTGAAGCGCAAACTCATGACAAACCTTGAATCGATCCGCATCGTTTGTCTTTAAAGACACACGCGCTGCGAATGACTCACGCGCTTGCGCACGTTCCCCACCTTCTTGCTTTCCGATCGCGTATCCAACGTCAAATCCAGCCAACGCAATCAACAGCACCAAAATGACTATAGCGAATAAAGCGAGTACTTTTTCTACGTTCATTATTCCTCCGCGTTTTGCTTACGCGTGATGACGCCGCGTTTTGCCGCCTTGCTTCGGCGGCGCAGTTCGAGTCCGACCAAACCATTGTCTCAACTGACCACTCCAGAATTGACACAAAAAAATATAACGAAAGAATCATTGGGTCAATAAATGATTGACATTTCATTATTTTTTCTGTAAAGAGTCGGGACATGTTCTTTTTTACAGGAGGCTCTCGTGCATCGACCGACCCCGTACATTGGTGTTACAGGTTTCATGAACGCAGATGAAGTACAAACAGCTCTTTCTGCCATGGAAGGATCAAAACGAAAACTTATGGTTGGCGTGCTCGCAAGTGCAAAAACTATGCGAGGTGAGCCAAACAAATGGCCAAATCGGTTTCCATTCGTTGAACGGATCGCCAACATTTTTTGCGAAGATCCGAACGCACTCAACCTGATTCACTTCGCAACAGATGATCGCAACACGATTGACGCGCAACTCGTGCGCATGATCGAACTTGGAGGAAAACACCTCGACGGTTTCCAGCTGAACATGGTTTGGCCGGACTCGAACCTTTTGCGTCGCACGTTTGCCAATCACCATCTGCGCGTCGTGCTTCAGATCGGAACAAATGCATACAAGCAAATGGATGCGAATCCACTAACACTCGCAAAACATCTGGACGAGTACAGGGAACTCGTCACAGACATCTTGTTCGATCTCTCTGGCGGACTCGGCACCGCGCTCAATGCGGAGGCAGGACTTCCCGTCTTGCGCGCCGTACGTGAACGACACCCAGAACTCGGACTTGGAATCGCGGGCGGACTCAGCGCAGAGACGATGCATCTCATCGATGTTGTTGCGCAGGAATTTCCTGACGTGAACATCGATGCGGAAGGCAAAATCCGCGACAACGCAGACGCGCCTCTCAATCTCACAATGACCACGGCCTACATCCAGGCTGCGGCCCATCAATTCGCCTAATCTACACACGCACCATAACGCGTGTGTTTTTCTTTTTATCATTGACAAAATTGTTTTTTTCACGTATATTTACCCCGCATTTTCTCCTATGCTCAAGGAACGTCATGCTAAGACCGTTTCTTCTCTTGTTCCTTTTATGCGCGTTTTCGATCCCCCTCTGCGCACACGCAGAAGGAGTAGGACAGAAAATGCGCACACGGTTCGCGTTGCACAAAGAACATGAACTGGGTCACCACACAGAACTCTCTCTCAAGTTTATCCCAGCAGATGACATTCGGCGCAGCAATGCTTCCATTGTTGTTATGGGCATCAAAAAACACGTAACATCGTGGATGTCTGCAGAATCAGCCATCGGCTGGACCAGCGCAAACAATGAGCCACTCGTCGAAGTTTCTCTTATTGCACGTCACGCATCTTTATGGGCAAGTCTCACCTACGAGCTCTGTCCAAAAAGCATGCATGGATACTGGTTTGTTCAAGGTGAGTATGCCCTACGTGACAACTGGCTCTATGCCGGATTAGAACACGAATCATGGGGTTCATACGCACACCATACCCCTTGGAGTCTTCATACAGGACCCAATCTCATCTTTCGATTCAAATCGATCGAATTCGACCTCGCTCTTCACACCGACAACAATTTTGCAACAGAGATGGTGACACGTATTCACCTCTTTCTCTAACTCTAACACATCCTTGATGTGTTTTTTCTTTGCAAAAATAAAAAATCGAGTCAGACAACTCGATCGCTTCAGACGGTGGGAAATAGTCGATCTCCCGCATCGCCAAGTCCCGGCATGATGTAACCATGTTCATTCAGACGAACATCCATTGCACCGATGATGATCGGAACATCCGGATGTTCACGCATAAGCCGCTCCGCCCCTTCCGGTGCACCAAGCACTCCCACAAACACGATATTGCGCGCACCTGCACGCTTCACATGATCCACGGCAAGCACGGCACTTCCGCCCGTTGCAAGCATGGGATCCAAAATGAAACACGTTTCGATCGAAGACGGAATTTTCTCTGGCACTTTGCTGCCATGAAATTCCGGCACGAGCGTTTTCTCGTTACGCGACATGGACATGTGCCACACGTACGCATTCGGCAAGAAGCCAAGAAATGCGGAAAGCATACCGCTTCCTGCACGCATGATCGGAACGAGCGCCTGTTGTCTTTGCACGGAAAATCCAACTGTTGACATAAGTGGCGTCTGAACATCTTCCACGGTTGTCATCAGATTTTTTGTGGCGTCCACCGCAAGAATTTGGCTCAATCGCTCCAACTCACGACGAAACACTTCTGGCGTGGTTTCTTTGTTGCGCAGCAATGTAAGAGCCACACGAACAAGCGGATGCGAAGAAACAACAAGGGACATTGGAACCTCCAGGACAAAAGGATAAATGAACTGACGAGATAATAACGAACACTTCTCTAAACGTCAATACAAAAACATCGCCCACGTGGGCGACGTTTTCTATGAGTTTATCCATTTATTTGTTTGTCTCACCAATAACTCTTTTGCACGCATAGGCTCTGCCATGACATCCTTCACCACTTTTTCCATCCGTGCGCTTTGTGATCCTTTTACAAGCACAATGTCTCCCTTTTTAATTTCACGATCAAGCCATCGTCCTGCATCAACCGGATTTGCAAATTCTTCTGTGTGTTCTTCTGGCATTCCGGCTTCAATTGCTGCATGACGAATATGATGTGCAACCTCCCCAACCGTCACCAATTGATCACACACCTCTGCTGCTCGCATGCCAACCATGCGATGTTCTGATTCTGTTTGGTTTCCAAGTTCTGCCATGTGTCCCAAAATAGCAATGCGTTTTGCTCCTTCAACCGGTTCAAATTCAGATAAAATCGCAAGGGCAGACATCATGGATGCAGGTGCCGCATTATACGTTGAATCAAGAATGAGTGAACCTTTAATTCCAGGAATTGGATTCATGCGCCCCGGCTCGTTTTTGATTTCTGACAGTCTTGAGATGATTTGATCATTTGAGAGTCCAAGGTGTTTTGCAATCGCCGTGGCAGCAAGAACAGAACTCACAGCGCTCTTTCCGAGTTGATTCGATAATGTCATCTTCAAAGATTCCTCATTTACATTCACGCGGATGTGTAGCTCTGAAAACAACTCACCGGGTTCAAACGAAAAATCCGATCGTGTCTTTACAGCATACTCTGTTGCACGGACATCTGCCGATTCTTTAAAACCGTACGTCACAATAGGTGCGATTGCATGACTTCCAAGACCAACAACGTTTGCATCATCGGCATTCAGGACAACAAGTCCTTCTGATGGAACCGATGCAAGTAATTTTGCTTTTTCTTCACCAAGGTGTTCCAGTGAGGCAAAAAATTCCACATGCACAGGAGACAACGCCGTCATAACAGCCATTGACGGGCGCGCAATCGCAAGAAGGGCATCCATGTCTCCAGGATGATCAATCCCATACTCAAGCACATACACATCCGCCGCCTTTTTGGGCGATGAACATAAAATCTTTATCCAACCAAACACATCTTTACCCGCTGATTTTGCTTCAAGAATTGATAACGGGAGTCCAATTTCATTGTTATAATTCTCTACCGACGTCACAACAGAATACTTCAAAGACAGAAGTGTCGCGATCGCATGACGCGTAGATGTTTTTCCAACCGAACCCGTCACACCAATGATGATTGGTTGATGTTTACGAAGAAACGCACGTGCTTTTTTTGCCAACATTTTTTCAAGAATCTTTTTCATATTTTTTTATTATTCAAGTTCCAACCTTCTAGCCTTCTTCTACTTCCGTGTAGGAGGAACCTTGAAGTACTGTAACAGAAATTTAGCCATATCGCCAAAAACGGGTGCGGCCGTAGATTCTGCCCAAACAACATCACGAGGATTATCGATACGTACAATCATTGCAAACGCAGGATCTTCAACTGGACCAAATCCCGCAAAGGAACCGACTGTATTATTGAGTGCGTATCCGCCATTTGCACTTGCAACCTGAGCCGTTCCTGTTTTTCCCGCAATGTAGTACCCAGAAACACCCGCACGCTTTCCATGACCATGTTCCACAACAGACACAAGCATCGCCCCGATTGTTCGCGCCGTTTTTGGACTCACGACTTGTGTAATATCTTGTGGTGTTCGTTTTTCAATCGTACCGTCCGGATAACGAATCTCATCAATGATCATTGGTTTTTTAAGGACCCCTCCATTTGCAAGGGCAGCATACGCCATAACCACCTGAAGCGGTGTCACGGAAATTCCCTGTCCAAAAGACGCTGTCGCACGATAAATTTCTGATTTCTTTTCCATGGAACTAATGTCACCAGCAGATTCTGTATCAAGTTCCACACCTGTCTTTTTTCCAAATCCAAACTTTTTCACCGCATCTGTAAAAACATCTCCTCCCATTTTTCGCATAGAAAAAATCATTCCCGTGTTAATCGATTCTTCCAAAACGGTTGTCATGTCCACTAAGCCGTATTTTTTATTCTCAGCGTTTTTAATAGGTCTTGGCCACCCTTCTACCATAGATTCTCCGGTGTCCTCAAACAATGTTGTTGCCGCAACCGCCCCAACATCAATGGCTGCTGCCATGGTCAGTGGTTTAAAAATCGATCCAGGCTCATACGAACCAAAAATAGTTGGATTATTGTAGACCATTGAATTTTCAACTTTATTAAATTGATTTGGATCAAAATCCGGCGCAGCACACATGGCAAGAATACGTCCCGTATCCGGATCCACAACCACAATACTTCCGGAATCGGCTCCATGTTTTTTTACCGCTGCTGCCACAAGCGAGCAAGCTTTAAACTGAATCACACGATCAAGTGTCAAAACAAGATCTGATCCGTTTTGTGCTGGTGTAAGCGAGTGATCCGCAATCGCAATGATGTTTCCCGCAATATCTCTGTCCGATTTCAAAAATCCTTGTGTTCCCGCAAGGTCTTTCTGAAAATACCCTTCAATCCCATAACGTCCTTTTTGTTGACCTTCCGCATCTGAACCAAGAAATCCCAAGATCTGTCCTCCGAGATTTTTTTCCGGGTACAATCGTACGGATTCCATGATAAAAAATATCCCAGGAAGTTTTAACGCAACGATTTTATCTAATGTCTCTTTTGCAATTCCCCGTTGAATCGGTTCATACGGATCTTTTGTGTCACTAAATTTTGTTTCAAGTTTTGCCTTGCGTTCATCATCAAACATCAAAATCTTTGCCAGTGCTTCTACGGTTTCTTTTGGGTCTTTGATGTATCGAGGGTCCGCATACAAAAACGCGAGTTGTTGATTTGTGATAACAGGAATCAATTGTTCTTGATCGCGCATAAACACACGCCCACGTTCCGGATACAACTTTTTAAAAATCTCATGCTGACCACTTGCAAGCGCGGAATAATTTCCATGCTGGACGATTTGAATCAAAAAAAGCTTGAGGACAATGACTGTGGCAAACAACAAAAAAACAGAACGCAACGCATCCATGCGCCAATCGCGTTTTGTTCCTGTCTGTTGTTGCCATTGTTTTTTACGTCGTTCCATACTTATGTATCTAATCCAGACAACAATCTTTTTCCTCTTAGGCGCATATTTTTTGAACATTCTTCCATCACTCACCCCAAAAAAAAAGAAGAGATTCGTGCATGACAGAAAGGCTGAAAGGTCGGAAAGGTTTGAAAAGAAATAAAAATACAAACGTTTTGACGTTTGTATTTTACAGCATTTTTTCTTCGTCTCCAACATTTCCGCCCTTTCATCCTTTTCAGACCTTTCCGCCCCTTCCCCTAAATCTCCGAAAGATCGTCTTCTGAAACAGTTCTGCCAAAGTAAGAGACCGCATCCCCCGTGTTTTCATTCGTAATGACACGAAGGGTTTCACCGTCTTTTGATTGATAGTCAGAAAATCCATTACGATCTTCTTCTTCCAAAAAGGCGTCGCCATCAACTTGCTTCACGACCCCAGCATCTTCATAACTAAATTCGTATTCTTTGTTTTGAAACAAGATCACTTCTGATGGCTCGATCTCTTCTGTGATTTGGTGAAAGAGAACAATTTCATCTTCCTTTGGCGCAACAGACAACATGTTGTCTTCATCGTCATACAACCAGAACATGGTTGTCCCATCATCAAGCGTAATTTCCGCTTGTCCAATTTTTGTGAATGGCTCGTTGGCAACACTCACGCTCTCACCTAATTCCATGGCCAAAAGATCGCTGATTTTCATATTGATTTTACGTTGGAGCAGTTCCTCCTTATTTTTTTACTTCTTTGGCGATTATACTCGATAACGAAATTCTGTCTACACGCAGAAAACACCCATTTTACGGGCACTTTCTGCGCCCAACTCTTGACAAAACCCCATTTTTATGATATATTGTGTTGTCGATGATGCAATGCGCCCACATCGTTGCTGACGAATCTTCGTCATAAGCGATGTGGTCGAATCCTAGTCTGGATGAAACCCGAACCGTGTGCAAAGCGCAAAAGCGATGCACTAACTTGGACGCGAAACCGCGTTCTTTCAACAGGAGTTCTAGATGAGCCTCAGCACCAATCCGATCATGGAACGTCTTCTCTCGAACCTCTCGACGGTGGACCGCGACTCCACGAACAATGGCATGCGAAAGCGCGTGCTCACGATCGTGGACGTCCAGGCTAGCATCTCGACGAAGGACGTCGAGTTCAAGGCAGATAAGACTCCCGACGGCACCGACTACCTCTACGCCAACATCAAGGGCGTGGACGTACACCTGCGCGACGGCCTCATGCCGATCGGCGACACGGTCACCGGCCGGATCGAAATCAAGATCCGCACCTGGGAAAAGGCGGATGGCACTGGCTACCGCAATTACCAGTTCTACCTCAACTGCTTCCCGGCGACCAAATCGCCGACCTGCCAGATCGTGTTCCACGACCCCGAAGAAACCCGATGGGCGCGGGACATCGACGGACACAACGGCGTCTTCGCCCACGTGTCCTCGGACCGCAAGCGGAACCATCACCTCGAGGTCTGCGGCTTCAACGTCGAGACCGACGCCGCGAACCGCCGCCCGCGCCGCCCCGTCTTGACCGGAACTCCGCGAGAGATGGAGGTCTATGAACGGTGCGGTACCGAAAATCTCCTCAACGAACTGGACAAGCGCTACAATCAGCTGTAAGCCACCCACTTGCCCTGAGCAAGAAGAAAACCTCGAGCGTAGCTCGACGTCACTTTCTTCACAGCTCGGGGTTTTCTTTTTGAAAAAAGGCCTGAGAGGCAAGAGAAGCTCGAGATGCTAGAGAGGTTTTCAGACATGATTCACAAAAATTTTTAATTCGGCTTCTCAAGCCTCTCTTGCCTCTCCAGCATCTCAAACCTTTCTGCTATACTACCCTCATATGCAATTAAAATCCGCATGGATTGGTTACGATTTTCCGTTCGACACCGTTGAAGCACATCCGCAAATTGTGGAGTGGAGAAAAAATGGATTAGAAAAGCGAGTCAAAATGCCGGAGCATCATATGACGCTCGGGTATTTTGATTCTGTTGATTCTGAGAAGCTTGTCGAAGCACTCAAAAAACTTAGCGCTCCCCTTTCACAAACAACTGTTGTGTTTGATGGGTTTGGCGTAATCGATGGCTATACCTATCTCACTCCAACCCTTGTGGAAGGCGATTCTTCGCGCATGATCCGTAGAGAACTTCTTGCTTCAGAACTTCTCGCCCCAGAAAACGATAAGGACTTTCACGTATCGATTGGCGGAGCAGACCCGTTCACAAGCAGCAAACCAAAAGAAACAGATCTTGTTCCAACATTATCCATTGATGGACAACTTGTTCTTGTTGGCAAAAATGGAGAAAAATTTGTGAAACTTTTTTGGGATGATGCAAAGCAGAACTTCGTTGATCCAACCGCAAAACAAACACACACACCCATTCCAGTTGAAGCGATTGTCATCTTTCCAAAAATCCAAGCAGACACCTGTGTCGCGCTTTATCTTCTTGCCCGATTCGGTAAAGAAGCGTTTCCAGGCATTGATGTTGCTCCGGTTCTCTTTTGGTCATCTCTTCCGGAAGGAAAAAATCCAGATCAACTTCTTTCGGAAGAACATGTACTAACAATTGACCTTGGTGGCGGATTGTTTGATCACCACATCGCAAATGCAACTTCTGGAAGACGTGAAAATTGCGCGTCAACACTGATTGCAACATACCTTGAAATCGATCAAAATCCCGCACTCAAAAAAGTCCTTGCCTGGGCAAAACGCGATGATCTTGAAGGAAAAGGTACGATCAGCGACGATCCGCTTGATCGCGCGTTTGGTCTCTCTGGACTCATGATGAATTTAAATCGTGCCTTTCCGAACGATCCAAAGCGCACGCTCGACTATATTCTTCCACTCATTCACTTCCATGTTTTGGAAGAACAAAAACGATCTGAAGAACTTCCACGTGAATGGGAACAACTCCTTGCAAACGGAAGTGCAAAACAATTTGATCTAAAACAAGGAAGTGCAGATTTAAAATGTGCCTATCTAGAAACGGATAATATTGCCCTTGCAGGTTTTCTCCGTGCTGCAAAGCGCATGGACTTGATTATCCAACGTCGCGCATCAAGTAACCACACAAACATCATTACACGACAATTACGCAGTATTGATCTACGTCCAACAATTGAGGTGCTTCGTAAAGAAGAAGCAAAACGTAAAACACCACCCGTCCCCTTTGATCGCGTTGTGTTTCAAACAGCTGGTCGTGTTGAAGGAATTGATGAATGGTTTTATGACGATGCGGCAAACACCATTCAAAACGGTGGTGTAAACCCAGGCACAACTCAAGCAACACACATGAGTGGAGAGGAAATTCTTGATATTGTGAAACGTACGATCCCATTTGGAATCATTGGAGCATTGAAACGAAAGAAAAGTATTGAACTCGGAAAATAAAAGAAAAAACCAAACGTTATGCGTTTGGTTTTTTTGTGAACAAATATATCTTCTGACTCCCCTCCGCCTCATCCACAACATCCGGTGTCCATCCAGGAATCGGCCATACATATGTAATGACGCGTGCACCAGGCTTTAATTCTTTCTCAAGCTTTGGACGAATCTTCTCATACGTCTCTGGCATAAGAAACATGTACACCACGTCCACGTTTGAAAGATCTGCATGAAACGCATTACCGAGTTTTATTTGGATATTTGTAAGACCCGCGAATGTTGATTGAAACCACGCGATCACAACTTGCGCAATCGAAAGCTCAACACCAATCACATGTGCATCTTTCGATCTTGCCGCAACCGCACGACACACGCGCCCGTTTCCACATCCGAGTTCTATAAATACCTCACCGGATTTGAGATTCGCAAGCTTTACGATCCGCTCGAAATCTTTTTTCCACGTTGGAACCCAAGGCGCACCCGCGTTTGCGGCGTAGGCGAATGAAATAAGAAGAATCAGAAAGAGGGCGTAGAGGATCCACATAATGACGTCATGGTAACATTTCAATACGGAAAAATACAGAAATAATATTCATTTCACTTTTTTCGCATCCTTTGATATCCTTCCTTCGTTATGAAACCAATTCTCCTCCTCCAAATACGCCCAGAAGACGCTGCATCAAACGGTGAATATGAGGCCCTTTTAAAATTCGGAGAGCTCTCAGCTCAAGATATCCATCGCGTACGTGTTGAACAGACAGGTGTCCCAGAAGTCACGTTTGAAAATTACTCAGCAATTATTGTTGGTGGTGGCCCATGGAACCCAGGAGATCCAGAGGAAAAAAAATCGGATGTTCAAAAGCGTGCAGAAGCGGCATTTGCCCCACTTATGCAGAAAGTGGCCAAACAAGATTTTCCTTGTTTAGCTATTTGCTACGGACTTGAAATTCTCACAAAAAGTCTTGATGTCGCTATTACACACGACTTCCGTGAAAAACCAGGAGCTGTTGATCTCATGATCACAAAAGAAGGTACTCAGGACCCGCTTCTCACAGGACTCCCTCAATCATTCCGTGGATTTGTTGGACACAAAGAAGCAGCGGCACATGTTCCAGAAGGCGGAACTTTGCTTGTTTCCTCAAAAGATTGTCCTCCACACATGTTCCGTTTAGGACAAAATGTCTACGCGGTTCAATTCCATCCAGAACTTGATGTCGAAGGAATGTGTGCTCGCACAGATATTTACAAACATGCTGGCTATTTTCCCCCAGAACAAGCCGAAGAAATTAAAACAATGGTACGGCGCGAAAACATCACTATTCCAATGGAAATTTTGAAACGTTTTATCAAGCGATACCACGCATAAAAAAAGAAAACTCGGCAATGGCCGGGTTTTCTTTTTTGATATTTTTTAAAAATCCAAACCCTCTCGTGCCTTTACCCCTGAATAAAAATAATGTTTCCTCAATCCAACTTCACTGATCAAATGTGCACGATCACGAAAAACATCCGGAACATTTCGACCTGTAAGCACAAGTTCTGTATTTGTTGGTTTCTTCTCAAGCAACTCAAGAACACGTTCGACAGACACCATGCCAAGATCCATTGTTGAGTTGATCTCATCCATGACAACAAGGTCACATCCCGCATCGAACATGCGTTCAACTTCAAGAAGTCCTCGTGTAGCTTCATCTCGATCAATGTCTTGAATCGAAAAATCAAATCGTCCAGTAACCGGATCAATCCGATCGCGACCAGTCGCAACAAGATCCACTCCCAATTTTCGAAGAACATCGCGTTCAAAATAGTGCGATTCCCCTCCTTTGTCGAAATATACGACTCCAACTTTTTTTCCCGCACCAACCGCGCGAACCATGAGTCCTGTTGCGGACGTTGTTTTTCCTTTTCCGTTTCCGGTAATCACTTGAATCAACCCAAATCCTTGATGACCAATCAGATCGCGATCATTTGCAACAACAATCCCTTCGCTTGTGCGATATGCATCAAGAGCGCGTCGAAGCGATTCGAACATGGGAACGGTAGTTTCTTGTCGTGGATCGATCCAAACGTATTCCGTATGTTCTTCAGAAAGCTGAATCGATACTTCTCCAATCGGAATCACATAAAAAATACCAACAACAGCATCTTGCTCACCACCCTCAAATCTCCAATGGTCTGTATGAAATGGTCGTGCCTTTCTCGGATCAATCTCGATCCCCAACTCTTCACGCAATTCTCGTTGCAATCCTTCAAGAAGAGACTCCCCTGCATTCATGCGCCCGCCAGGCGGTTCATAACATGCATCCGCTCGCTTACCCGTATGACGCACAAACAAAATCTTTCCTTGTGGGTTGATGAGAAACGCTTTATTTGAAACAAATTTCTTTTCCATAGAGAACTATCCACCCAATAAAAACGAATTAAACAAAAAAGATGTCACAAGCGTGACACCCCATCAACTTCTGATAAATATGCAGCGATTTCTTTTGGAACGAGCGATTGCCAATCACTGCCTGTTTTCATTTTTTCACGGATCATCGTTCCGGAAATACCAGGGACTTCTTTAATGGGTTTCACCGGAATCACACCCTCAAAACATTTTGCTGTCCATGCATTCCCTGTCCATACAACATCAACAGGACCTGTTTGTTCTAACACCTTTTGACGCCACGCTGTATCATCTGTTTCATCTGGAAGCTCAACGAAATTAATGTCAAACAACGGGATTAAATCTTTTCCTTGAAGAGCACGTTGAAGCATCTCTTTACGCTCTTGAACCGTAAATGGATCATCTGACGTATGATGCTTCTGTGAACTCCCAATTCCAATCCAAATTTTGCCACATAATTTAGTCATCCCTTCTATGACAAGCATGTGTCCATTGTGAAGCGGCTGAAAACGACCAATAAAGAGTCCGGTTGGTTTTGGCATAGATAGAATAGGAAGAGAAGATATGCAAAAAGTATATCGGAATTAAATGGATTCATCAATCCTCCCTACGAACGATAAAATGGGGGGTGAGAAACAAAGGATATTGGGTTCACTCTTAAAAGGACTGTGTAAACTACATGCTTTCTCCGTTCACCCAAAATCCCTGCAACAAATCGATCACAATACGTCACATCAGGGATATTGGGTTCACTCTCGAAAGTCTACGGCCATTCAAGACTTTCTCCGTTCACCCAAAATCCCTGTCCGACAAATTATTCTAGCGGATGATCAGGAATAATTTGTACCCCAGCTTCGCTGGGGTGGAACCAAAGAAAAAGACTCACGATAAACGTGAGTCTTTTTCTTTGGTTCCCGGACAGGGATTCGAACCCCGATACTCAGGACCAGAACCTGATGTCCTGCCGTTAGACGATCCGGGAGTGAAGAGAGTGGAATGACCACAAACCGAAGGTTTGTGTGAATGTGAAATGATGGCAGAAAAACAATTGTCTCTGTTATTATTTTTCTCCCCATCATTTCACATTCACCTACCACCGGAGGTGGAGGCCATTCCCGAACGAAGCGACACGGATATTGCCTCGCAATATCCGGAAGCCAGCCCGTTTCTTTCGCGCGAGAAATATACCAACCCTTCAGGTCTTCGTCAATCGCTACGCCACGCTCCCACCAAACGCATCCATGAGCGAGGACACAACCTCATCCTTTTCTTTTGCTTTACCGAGCACAGCGTGAATTCTGACAGCTCTTCCAAGCACGCGCTCTAAAATACTTTCAACAAGTTTGCGGTTTTTTTCTTTGTTCACGGTCTGTACGTATAAATCATATTCAAATGCGAGTTCAACCATATCCCCGCCAACACTGTTTACTTCACACGCTTGTAAAAACAACGGAAGTGATGCGTTGCATTCTTGAACTTGTGCAAAAACCTCCGGCCATTTACGACGTACTTCATCTACACTTATCACAGGAACACTGTCAAAAACCTGTTCCGTTGTTGTAAGCGGTTGTCTGTGCACCGGTTCAAGAACCAATTGATCTATCATTTCCATCACAGGAACGGTTGTTTCTGTTTCTGTGATGGGTTCTAATGTGACAC
Organism: uncultured Gammaproteobacteria bacterium; assembly: GCA_964402425.1. Lineage (GTDB taxonomy): Bacteria > Patescibacteriota > Patescibacteriia > UBA9934 > GWF2-40-263 > XYB2-FULL-45-11. Next base: position 13,397 of record CAYOCD010000001.1, read on the forward strand.
GTGGTACCTCAACCACAATCGCTTCAACAGAAGGAGGTATCACCGGAATCGTTTTAACAGATCCACGCACTGAATCAACCCCCGACAACTTGAAATCCCCCGTGCTTTTTACCCTTTCCGCCCTTTCCCCTCCCCCTAAACACAATTCCACAATCGCAAGCTCAGCTGGAAGTTGTGGAATCTCATCTGTGCGCATGTGACGACGTGCCGTTAGAAACAAATCAATCGCACAGTTCAAAAATGACATGCGATCAGAAGCTTTTGGATCTGCAACGGACGCAAGTAACTGATCACGCAAAGTAGAAATAACATCATCCAAAAAATGCATGAGATCAACACCTTGTTCAATATGTGCATTCAATTGACGAATCGCTATTGCGGCGTCCCTCTTTGCAAGGGCATCTATAAAATCATTTACAAGAACATCTGTTGTCATGGGCAGCACGAGAGAGGCAACATCCATACTGATATCCCCCTCATCCAGAGACAAAATTTGCCCGAGCATGCTTTCTGCATCTCGCTCTGACCCTCCGGAGTGTTTTGCAATTCCCAAAAGGACACTCTCATCAACGTTCCGCTTTTCTTGTTTTGTGATGGATGCGAGTCGTTCGACCATGGCATCTTTGGAAATCTTTTTAAAATCGAAACGCTGACAACGACTGAGAATGGTTGCGGGAACTTTATGAATTTCTGTTGTGGCGAGAATGAAGAGGGCGTGTGCCGGCGGCTCCTCTAATGTCTTCAGAAGCGCGTTAAATGCGCTTGTTGAGAGCATGTGTACCTCATCGATAATGTACACTTTTTTCTTGAGAACACTGGGGGCAAATCTAACATTGCGAATGATGTTCTCGCGCACATTATCAACGTCCGTATTTGATGCCGCGTCAATTTCAAACACATCCATCGCTTTGCCACTTGTAATTGCAAGACAAGCTTCACATGCATTACATGGTTCAGCATTATTTCTGTTATCGCAATTCACGGCCTTTGCAAGTAAGCGTGCAACGGTTGTTTTTCCGATTCCGCGTGGGCCCGTAAAAACATACGCATGCGAAACAGAACCAGACATAATCTGGTTCTGAAGTGTTTGTGTCACATGCGTTTGACCTGTGACATCGGAAAAAACAGAGGGACGATACGTACGATAGAGAGCCAACATAGGAGATTCCAATCACAAACAAAAATGACGCATGACGTTCCGATTATCTTCCAATAACCCGCTCAAGAGCCGCCCATACGGATTTTCCGCTTCCGGGCACAAGAATAACTACTTCATCTCCTGGTACGCCCTTATGATACGAAACGCTTGCTTGTAGAACTTTATACACGTCTTCTCCAACGATGACAATCGGGGTGTTACTAACGGAATCAACCCCCAAAAGCCCCGTCATTCGACGTCTTTCCGTTGGGGCAATTTGTTTATACACATGCCTTCCGTCCGGCGTCACAATCAATTTCATCATGTCTCCTTCTACTAATTTGGACTTAGATGCATAATTTTCTGGAACCGCATGACGAAGCCCAGCTGAAGTCACCACAAACATTCCATCAAAAATACCTTCATGGGTACATGCTCCCGTTTCTTGTTCCACTGTTTGTTCAAACGATTTTTTTCCCATGACAAAATTCACCATTTGGCGTGTAGCACGTGTTGTGTCGCCATCTTCTAAAAGCTGAATCACATGTGTCATGGATTGTTGAACCTGTTTCAACATCTGAAGAGCGAGTTTTGAGCGAACATCTAGGTCTGCCGCACGCGGCACAGAGCCTGTGTGCGATGTATCCGGCTCAGAGGCGAATTCGATTTCGTCTTCATCGTTCATATGTTTTTTTATTTTTGTTTTTACCCTTCTCCAAACGGAGAAGGTTGTGGGGCGGATTGATTCAAAGAGGTTCGTTCTAAAATTTCCTCTTGAACAATCTGTCTGTTGCGTCCGTATTTTAATCGAGATAATTCTTTAATCGCCTCCGCAAGTTTTTTATCTCCTTTTGGCGCTTGAAAAATATTCATGGTGAATGGTTTCATTTGCGCGTTATCAACGATCATTTTTACGTACCACGTATACTTGTCCGAGTTCATGAGGTCATAGCCCGTAAAATCCGGTGTGTAAATTTTTTCAAATACCTCTACATCTTCTGGTCCGATACGCGCCACAAATTGTGTTCCAACGTTTCCAAACACCGCGTCTTTGATCTTTGTATCGTTATTTTTAACAAGCTGTCCTACGTACTGGTGAGCGATAATCAAATTTAAGCGATACTTACGTGCCTCAGACAAAATAGTCGCAATGGAGTCTGTAATAAAGTTCTGAAACTCGTCAATGTAAAGATAAAAATCATGTCGATCTTCTTCTGGGATATCTGCACGACCAAGTGCGGCCATCTGAAGTTTTGAGACGATGATGAGTCCGAGCAACTCCGAGTTTACATCCCCTGTCTTTCCCTTTGAAAGGTTGACGAGCAAGATCTTTTTCTGATCCATGACTTCTCTGAAGTCAAACGCGGACTTTTGTTGTCCGATGATGTTTCGCATCATTTCGTTTTCCACAAATCGACCAACCTTTGAAATCAAATACCCGAGCATTTCTGATTTGTGAAAATCTGACGTCTTATCGACTTCATTCTCCCAAAACGACTTCACAACCGGATCTGTTAATTTTGCACGCCACATTTTTTGAAATGCCTCATCCGACACCATGCGCGGGATTTCTGCGATCGTTCCACACTCATTTGGATCGCTCATGAGCGTTAACATGAAGTTACGCATGTTATGCTCAAACATTGGACCGATCATCTCTGGCGGAAACAACTTATAAAAAATAGCGATCATTTCCTGCACGGCAAAATCCTTCATGCTTTCATCCTTCACTTCAAGCATGTTGAGTCCCATGGGACGCTCAAGATCTGACGGATTAAACACAATCACATCGTCAATGCGTTCACGTGGAATATTTTGAAGGATGCGTTCAATCAAATCTCCATGTGGTTCCACAACCGCAACACCATGTCCCGCCTTAATATCCTCAAGCGCATAGCGTGCGATGGTTTCCGACTTACCCGAACCAGACTTACCAATAATGTACATGTGACGAGAACGATCTGCTGCTTTCATCCACACTTCCGTCTTCACTCCTCGATACGTGTTATATCCAAGCTGGATATCTCCGCGTCCTGGACCATCAGGAACACCTGTTGGAACCGGACCTTTGCGAGCAATCAACCATTCAATGTTTGGTGTTTCCGTCCAAGCAAGCGGAAGATGCCAAACACTCGCCATCTCTTCCGCATTCATGACAATTTTGGATTTATGCTCAAATGTTCGATAAATAAATTTTTGCACGACCTTCTTCTCTGAACCTGGAAATACTTTTACGAATGAATTTCCGTACTCATACACATTGTATTGCGAAAACGCATTTAACATGTTTTGCATGAGCATTTTTGCGGATGATACGTTTGTTGAAGAAGCAATCAAGCGAACACAGACATCCATTCCAGCCTTACTTGCTTTCTCTTCAAGACCTTTTATAACTTCCTCTTCTTGTGGTCCAAGTCTATAATCTTTTTTCTCAACCTTTTCTTCTTTACTCACAATTCCAGAAAGTGTTGCGAATTCCCCAATAAAACCCTGTGATTTTTTTTTCCCTGCAACAGCTTCACTCATCTTCATTCCTTGTTGCATGCGACGTGCAATTTCAATTCCACGCGCGCGCCATGAGCTCCGTGCAGAACGTACGATAAACTGAAAAGCACCCCCGTCTTCTTCTGGAAGTTTTGAAAAGACGTTTGTAAGAGCGTTCAACGGGTCTTTATCAAGCTTTTTATATGTTTTAATTGGAAACGCACTTTCACGTTTAAACGACAAATAACTTCCAAGAATAACTCCTTTTGGATGAAAAATATTGTAATCTTCTACCTCTTCCACGTGTGCAAACGGAAACGCGGAACTGATTTGCTGTTCCGCAAACTCTTTATATTTAACGGGGGCGATCAAAAAAAACTTGATCAATTTTTTTTGCACCACAATTTCAAAAGAAAATTCATCTGTTCTTCCGTGTAGCCATGCATGAAATCCTTTTTCTGCTTTTAATCCACCAATAGCCGCAAAAAAAGTCTCTGCTGCCGCAATAGCCTCCTGCACCTGTTCTTTTTGTGGACCACGCTGACTTTCTTCTTCATGACGAAACTTAGGAAGGGTTACTTGTAAAATAACCTTATGAAAGGTTTTACTACGAAGTGTGGTGAAGTTGTGAAGAATATATCTATAAAGAAGCAACCCTAACAAAACAAGAGCTCCAACACCAAGCGCAGCAAAAATGATGTATGCATATGTTAAATCAAATTCCACCGCATTGGTCGCGACGGAAAGTAATTCATCTTCTGCTTGAAATCCAAGGGCAAAAAGTATCACATTATAGATTGGACCCTCGTTTTTTTTCTTCTTCTGAGACAAGCAAAATTTTATCCGTCTTAATTTTTGCCTCTTGTTCAAGAAAAAAACGATTTACACCTGGGATCGTTTTGAGCCAAGCGCGGATCAGTTGAAAAATTTTTTTAACATTTACATGCGCAGCACGCACAAGTTCTCGGACAGCAGAGAGTGTTTCTTCTCCTTTTTGACGAAACATTGCTTGATTCTCTTTTGGCAAAGCCAAATAAAGATCTTTTAAATCTTCTTCCAAAATTTCTTCAATTTCTTGCGTAAACCGATCCTTTGCGGGTTTGTGTACAGCAACAGGAGCGGGTGGTGGAGGGAGGTTTCTCTCAACACGCACAGATTGCCCCATTTGCATTTCTTGTTCTTTTGGTTGTTCTTTTTCTTTCTTTCCAACAACCTCAACAACCGGAGAAACTTCCGGTGTGATGAGTTGATTTTGCGCAACTTCTGGTTGTGCAAGAATCACTTCTTTTGACGGTTCTTTTTTTACAGCAGAGATCGGATCCATATCACGATCATTGTATCACATTTCACGTACCTTCTGTCCGTCTGATTTATCCTCAACAATAAATCCTAATTTTTCAATCTCTGTGCGCAGACGATCAGACTCCGCATAGTTCTTTTCTGATCGGGCCATCGCACGCATATCAAGAAGATGTTGCACCTCAACAGGGATTTCAACAGACTTTCCAATAAATGACTGAAGGTTCAACCCAAGCACCTGATCAAACTTCAAAAGAGATTCTGCTTTTGCAGACGTTGACTCATGAGAATCAACCAGTTGCCACAAAATCGACAATGCTTCTGGTGTATTCAAATCATCATTCAATGACGCAAGAAATCGCTCCTCAAATTCAGCACAACCCATCTTTGGAGCATCCCACGACCGAACCGTTTGACGCAAACGATTCAACGCATTCTGCGCCCCCTCAAGAGACTCCCATGTAAAATTCAACTTTGATCGATAATGCGCTTGCAAACACAAATAACGAAACGCAAGTGGATCAAATCCCTTCTGAATCAGCTGATCGATTGTGTAAACATTCCCGAGGGACTTGGACATTTTGCCGCCATCTACCGTAATAAACTCATTGTGCATCCAGTAGTTTGCTTCAAGCTCCCCTTCTGCACCCTGCGTCTGCGCGATCTCATTTTCATGATGAACGGCAATGTGATCGATTCCGCCTGTGTGAACATCAAACGGAACACCGAGATATTTTTTTGACATGGCAGAACATTCAATGTGCCAACCGGGGAATCCAACACCCCAAGGCGACTCCCATTCCATTTCTCGTTTTACATCCAAAGGACTGAACTTCCAAAGCGCAAAATCTGTTGCATTTTTCTTTTCTCCCATATCCACACGAGATCCCGCTTGTTTCTCTTCTGATCGTTGACCGGATAGCCGACCATAGTCCGGCAACTTTGACGTATCAAAATAAATCCCATCAGAAGTTTGGTAAGTAAATCCATTCTTTTCGAGCTGAGCGATCATTTCTATCTGTTCACGTATGTGATCGGTTGCACGTGGATACCTTGTAGCAGGAGTGATATTTAATTTCTCAAGATCTTGGAAAAAAGCTTGCGCATAAAATTCCGCAATATCATAAGCCGTTTTACCTTCACGCATCATGGCAACAATCATTTTGTCTTCTCCTTCATCACCATCACCAACAAGGTGTCCAACATCTGTGATATTCATCACTTGTTCAACGGTAAATCCATTAAATCTGAGTGTACGACAAAGCACATCTGCAAACAAAAAAGCTCGCATGTTTCCAATATGTGCAAACCAATAAACGGTCGGGCCACATGAGTAAACACCGACAGTATTTGGGTGAATCGATTGAAATTCCTGTTTTGATCTAACGAGAGTGTTATAAAACAACATACGAAGCAAGTATAGCAGAAAGACAAGGAGCAGGAAAAAGAAAATCGACTCATGATAAGTCGATTTTTTTATCCGTTATTTTGCAAACGCAACAGACCCTTCACGCACATCCACATACACAGCTCTGTCAACAGGAACCATTCCAATCATTTTGACAGCGTGTTGAATATTATCAAGAGATTGCGCTTGATGAATTTCTAATTCAGATTGTTGATTTGCGACTGAAAGCTCATGAATCGTTGTTTCCAAATCGCGGATTTGATACCCCTTGGATGTTGTACTGTTTACTTGCACAATATATGCCAAACAAACAATCAACAGCACAGCAAATGTAACAATGTTTACACGTGTAACATTTGTCGTGATCCAAAGCGGAAGCGAACTTGCTCGAAATGGTCGAGCTAATTGATACGTAAGCGATGTTTGAGCGAATGGGGACATAGCGTGGGGGGCTCCTTTTATTTTTGTTTTATATTTTGATGGCGACCCGGAGTTTTGCACTTCTCGATCGAGGATTTGCTTTTATTTCCTCACGAGACGGGGCAACAGGACGCTTTGTCAACATCTCCAAATTGGGATGTGACTTAAAAAACTGTTTGACGATTCTATCTTCCAGTGAATGAAACGTGATGATTCCAAGGCGTCCACCGAGCGCAAGTGCATCCACGCATTGTGGAAGAGCACGCTCAAGTTCACCAAGTTCATCGTTCACGGCAATGCGGAGTGCTTGAAACACCTTTGTTGCCGGATGAGTAGGTCCGTGTTGATGCACAACGGTCGTGACAAGGTTTGCCAAGTCGGTTGTTGTATCAATTGCGGTGTGTCGTCGAGATTCGACAATCACACGTGCAATGTCTGCCGCACGAACTTCTTCTCCATAAATACGAAAGATACGCGCCAACGATTCCTCGCTCCACTCATGCACAATTTCTGCGGCAGTGACTTCCGACGTCGGATCATAGCGCATATCAAGCGGACCTTCCTTCATAAAAGAAAATCCACGAGACGCATCTTCAATGTGCAAACTGGAATATCCTAAATCTAGAAGCATTCCATTTGCCCGATTGAAATCATGCGCGCGTGCAAGCTCGGAAACATTGGCATACGAATCGTTTACATAAACGATTTTATCGCCATAATTTTCTAAACGCTCACGAGCGATTGCGAGATTGACTGGATCTCGATCGATTGCGAGAAGACGGCCCCCAGGGAGGATGCGTTCTGCGATGGCAGATGCATGCCCTCCCTGCCCCACGGTTCCGTCAATAAAAACCTGATTCGGCTCCGGTTGAAGGTAGGTCAATACCTCCTCAAGTAAGACAGGAATATGTTGGATCTTGGTCATATATTCTTCTGCCCCCTTTTATAGCCGGGAGAAAGTATTTGTCATCCTGAGCGACTATTTTCTGTTTAGCTGAAGAATCTCGCGTTAGCATAAGATTCTTCGCTTTGCTCAGAATGACACAGACACACTCTCCCGGCTCTCCGAGTTATACACCGAGCTCTCCGAGTTGCTCCGCAACCGACTCTGCATCCTCCTCCATCTTGGATTTATACGCGTTCCATGATGTTTCGTCCCAAAGTTCGAGACGTGTGTAGAGTCCAGCGATGACAACAGACTTTTGAAGCCCTGCGTATACTCGGAGATATTCCGGCAACATGACTCTTCCCTGCTTATCAACCTCCACGTCCATAGCACCCGCAAGCATGAGTCGGGCGAAAGCGCGTGAATTTGATTGCCCCAGGGGCAAACTCGCTAATTTTTCAGCGAGCTTATCCCACTCCTCCTTGGGGAACAGAAAAAGAGACGTATCGAGACCTCGAGTAACGACCGCACCCTTTGATAAATCTGCACGAAATTTAATGGGAATCGCTAAGCGACCCTTTTCGTCGATTGTATGTTTATACTCGCCTATAAACACAGGGGGTACGATTTAAGTGGTGGATTATTTTTTAGAAAATAAAGTGAGCACCGGATGTTCATCCAGTCCCCACTCTGTACCACTTGCAACCATTTTAAACCACCAAGAACCACGGGTCAACACAATGTTCCACTCTACTGTGGATAACCTAACAAAAAAAGAATCGTATTGATTCTTTTTGATTTCACATCTGAATTTATTTCACTTCTTCGATCAATTTTGGTAATGCTTCTACCACTTTAATCACAAATCCAATCCTTCCTATGACCTGTCCTCTTTCTGTTTCCATTCTTACTCTCCATTTTCCAGGTACGAGATTTGATTTCAACGAATACCCTCGGTATCCCTCATCTCGTCCGCCGGAAAGCGTAAAGGATGACCGATTTTTATCAATCCATTTCTTCTGAACAGGATCGAAATATTGCCAACGATGAACGATCGTCGTTTTTAATTTGAGCGGAGCAAAGATGGCAGAAAAAACATAGACACGATTCGTCATTGGGACATGAAGGACTTGTCCTGGAATCACTTGATCAAGCCAGGATTCTTTTTCCGCAAGCGCAACATATCTATTTCCGTTCCGTTCAACCTTGTGATACACACCCGCCTCGCGAAGAGACAACGGAATCGGCGGAATCACATTCAATACATACAGAGCATTCATGGAGATAAAAATAGTCGCCATGACAAAAAGAATCCGCCTTTGTATTTGCTGAATCGATTGAACGTATTTTGCTAACACATTCGAAATGATCCACACAGGAACAAACGCAAAAACCCCTGCCGCAACGAACAAAATCGGATCCAATGAATTAAATGCGTATGGAAGCGCAAGCGCAAAAAGTGAAAACGAAATGAAATAATACAACCCAATCTGAACAAGCGGTTTCAAATAATACTGATTGAACACTTCATTTGAAACCATGAGGAGCGCGAGCAAAATCATGATCGGCCAACTTGCCGAGAGCGCACCACTAAACCAGTAAAACACAAGCGACGAACTCAATAATGCTCCAAACGTAAACTGAATCAAAAACTTTGCCACCATGCGCAAACGTTCATATCGAACTGTATTCAGCACAAAAATACAGACAGCGGCGATCACGTAATAGATTCCTAGGATCCAGAACGTTGTTTCCACGTTCAGTGTTTTAAACGTCACAAAATCAACAGCCGTACCCAAAAGAAGCGTTGCTGGCATGAGCAGACGCTCGTATGTTTCAAAAAGTTTTTTGATGGTTTTAAATGGCATGTAGATTTACCCTCTTAATATTTCCTTCCGTCATACGCCCAATGCAAAAGTGTTTGGCGTTGTTTGGGTCGGCATGTTTTATCGCCACGCTTACAATTCTTTTTGAGCTGTGCCACATGGCGTTGAATCGCTTTCCATCGTTTAATTTGACGTGCATCGTCTTTACAGCGGCGTCCTAAGTAATAACGACAATACCATTGAAACCATCCGTGCGGATCTTCCCAATAAATCCATCCGCGACGACGCCATTCTGAAAGCGGCAAGCTGGCGTTGATTCCAAAATAATTGAGTTCATCGTATTTGTGCGTAGAGCGCGAACGTTTTACTCCTTTGAACCACGACTTTGGAAGATCCGATGGAATCAACTCTTTTGCCGCAATAAAATACGCACCACCAAAACTCCCGAGCGCAAGCATTTCTTGCGGTGTGAGTTCTGGTTTAAATGCGGGATCAAAATTTTTCCCAACGGGCTCTGTACAGGTATACTTATACAACGATTGAAACGCATCAGAATACGTCACGTATTTTGGCATAACATACAACTTATGGAATGGTTCTATCTTACTCTTCTACGCCCGTTTTCAAAAGGTGTTCTTAAGACACTTGCCTCATTTGCAAACCGTGAGAACAAACTCCCGAACTGGGCATTTTATCAGATGTCACATGTCGTTCCCTACACTTCTTTTGAATTACTTATCCTTCGAGATGGCACAGATGGGCGTGAAATCTTTCTTACACAGCGTGCACCAAATGATCCAGAGTGGCCAAACGCATGGCATTTCCCTGGGACGATTATTCGTATCAAAGATTCGTTTGAGAGCATTAAACTTCGACTCGCAAAGAGTGAACTTGGACTCACAGAACTTCCGGGTGAAGCACAATTCCTCACCATGTTATTCGACGAGGACAAACCGCGTGGAAATATTCTACATACATTTCACGTCTTACGTGTCGATTCAGAATTTATGAATTCAAATGGAACCTTTTTTCCGATCGATCAATTACCGGAAGACATCATCAACTTTCAAAAACGACAACTCAAAACGATTTCCGATCACATAAAAACTTCCTCCTAATTACGGGAGGAAGTTTTTCTTTCGTCGAGCACGATGAAACGTTATGGCAAAACGATGTGCTTCATCACGAACACGTTGAAAAATTTCTTTACCACGCACAGCCGCACGTGCAAGATCTTTGTTGGTTCGATCAAACACAAATCGATCTTGTTTTCGATCAAAGCCTTTTGCGATTCCGATGATGGGGATATTAATTCCGAGTTCATCGAGCACTTCTTGGACGCGATTCACTTGTGGTTCTCCCCCATCAATGATCATCACCTCCGGGCGCTCCCAACCTTTTGTTCCAAGTCGTGCAAGGCGTCTACGAATCACTTCTTCCATGCTTGCAACATCATTTGCCCCCTGAACGGTTTTGATTTTGAATTTGCGATACAACGGTCTTGCTGGTTTACCGTCAAGAAAAACGGTCATGCTCGCAACAGGACTCGCCCCTGAAATATTCGAGTTATCGTAAGCTTCAATGCGACCATCAAGATCAATCGTATCACCAGATAATTTTTCGATCGGGAGTGTGTAATCTTCTTTCGTGAGAAGCGCGACGTCATGAATATGCTCGAGCGCGAAAATCTTTTTACGAAGAACCGCTGCTTCCTCGAAATTTAATGCTCGAGAAGCCGCATTCATTTCCTTTGTCATCTCTCGAACGACGACCGATTTCTTTCCATCAAAAAACTGAATGAGGTGCTTGATGATATTGCGGTAATCTTTTTTTGAGATCGCACCGACGCAGACACCTGGGCATTTCTTGAGTTGATAATCAAAACACGCACGCTTTGCGTCTGATAAACAAATGCTCCACGGAATCATGGGTCGAATCAACTCAAGTGCACGCTTCAATGACACACCGCTTGTGTATGGACCGAACACATACAAAAACTTTTTCTTTGCTTCTTTTGAGAGCTCCTTATCAAACGGCTTCACCCCAAACTTTTCAAGTTCATGCCCTCGATAAAAAACAGGTCGTGGAAAATCTTCATTTGTGATACATACGTACAAATAACTTTTATCATCACGCTGCAAAATGTTGTACTTTGGCTTCTTTGCTTTAATTTGGTTTGCTTCGAGCACAAGCGCTTCAAGAACGGACGGTGTTTCGATGTAATCGATCCGAACAATATGCGAAACCATTTCAGCAATACGTGGATCAAGCCGTTTTGAGGAGAAATAAGAACCAACCCGAGACTTAAGCGACGTTGCCTTCCCTACATAAAGCAATAAATGCTCCTTATCAAAATAAAAATACACCCCGGGATGATCGGGTAGCGCATTATTCTTTATTTTGATAGCATTTGGTATCATGAAACAAATTTAACCATATTTTATGAATAAAATCATTATTGCTTTATCAATTATCGTCCTTATTGGCGCTGGATGTGCAAAAACACCTGCCCCGCAAAATGAAAACGCGATTGATACCTCTGTCCCAGAATCATCTATTTCGATCACAACAACCAATCCGGACGGAACAACTTCGGAACAAAACATTGCGGTTGGTAACAAGACATCCACAGCAAAAAACGTTGAACAAGATGACAAAGGAGTTCCGATGATTGATATTGAATTAACTTCCCAAAACTCAGTCAGAACCATCGATCTCAAATCAGGCAATTTCTTCTTTGAACCAAAAGTCATCAATGCAAAACCAGGAGAAAAATTGCGTATTGATTTTCGTGGAACCGTTGGAACACACACGTTTGTCATCAATGAAGCAAACGTAAAACAGACGGTTAAAGATGGATCTGGATTTGAATTCGTTGCTCCAACAACACCAGGCTCATACACATACTATTGCGACATTGGAAATCACCGAGCTCAAGGCATGGAAGGAACACTTATTGTGAAGTAGGCAAAAAGCGTCGATCAAAACGATCGACGCTTTTTATTTTTCTACCCTTTCTTCAACACCCGTTTCAAATACTCCCCCGTATGACTTCCTGCGTGTCTTGCAACCTCCTCCGGCGTTCCGGCATACACAACCGTTCCGCCTTTGTCTCCCCCTTCTGGCCCCATATCAATAATCCAGTCGGCTGTTTTGATAACGTCTAGGTTGTGTTCAATCACAATGACAGAGTTTCCTTTGTCGACGAGCGAGTGCATCACTTCAAGAAGTTTCTTCACATCTGCGAAGTGCAAGCCTGTTGTTGGTTCGTCGAACAAATAGAATGTTCGCCCCGTCTGCCTCTTCGACAGCTCCGTTGCAAGCTTCACACGCTGCGCTTCTCCTCCCGAGAGCGTTGGTGCAGGTTGACCGAGTTTTATATACGAAAGTCCAACATCATTAAGTGATGCCAGCTTGTCATAAATATAAGGAATCTCTTTGAAGAACACCGTTGCTTCTTCAATCGTCATTTCAAGAATGTCGTGAATGTTTTTTTCTTTGAAGGTAATCTCGAGCGTCTCGCGATCAAATCGTTTCCCTTTGCAGATATCGCACGTAACATACACGGTCGGAAGAAAATGCATTTCGATTGAAATCAGTCCGTGCCCCTCGCAATGCTCACAACGTCCGCCAGGGCGATTGAAACTGAAACGGCCTGCTTTGTACCCACGGAATTTTGCTTCCGTCGTTTCCGCAAAGAGATCGCGAATGGGTGACCACGCACCTGTGTACGTTGCTGGATTTGAACGCGACGTACGACCAATCGCATCTTGATCAATCAGAATCGCTTTATCAATGTATTCAAGTCCAAGAAGCGCTTTATGCTTTCCGGGTGTTTGCGATCCACCATACAGACGTTTCGAAATAGCCTTGTACATGGTGTCATATGCGAGCGTTGACTTCCCTGATCCGGACACACCTGTCACACACACAAATTTACGAAGAGGAAAATCAACATCAATATTTTTCAAATTGTTTTGTGTTGCCCCTTTCACACGAATCGATCCACCATCATTCTGACGACGTTCTTTTGGAACTTCGATCTTTTGGTCACCACGAAGATACGCTGCAGTAAGCGACTTCTTGTCTTCAAAAATCGCTGGCGTCTCGCCAGCGGCGACAACATATCCCCCGTGCACACCAGCTCCCGGGCCAATCTCGATCATGTAGTCGGACGCCATGATCGTATCTTCGTCATGTTCAACAACAATCACCGTGTTCCCAAGATCACGCAGATCTTCAAGTGTTTTAATCAAACGATCATTATCACGTTGATGAAGTCCGATCGTTGGTTCATCAAGAACATACATCGCACCCACAAGTCGAGATCCAACTTGCGATGCAAGGCGAATACGTTGCGCTTCTCCGCCCGAGAGCGTGCCAGCTCGACGATTGAGCGACAAATAATGCAACCCAACATCAAGCATAAACTTCAAACGATTTTCAATTTCACGCAAAACAGATCCTGCAATCTCTAAATCTTTTTCTGTGACGTCCAATGTTTTAAAATACAAAACCGCTTCATCGATGGACATATTTGTAATGTCCACAATCGAAATTCCTTTTTTCTCTGCCATGGGAATAAGCTCATCTGATTCCTGATATTCAATCGGTGCGATCGGTGTTTTCTTTTTCGTCACCTTCAATTCCTTTCCGCCCCTTCCGTCCTCTCCGCCCTTCACCACCCCTGGCAACCACACATGCAACGCTTCCGATCGCAAACGCGCACCGTGACATGTTTCACACAAATCTTCCGAGAATAACTCGACGGTTCCGAGTCCGGTACATGCCTGACATGCGCCGTACGGAGAGTTAAACGAAAAGAGGCGTGGTTCGATTTCTGGAAAGGAAAACCCATCTTTCGGACAAGAAAATTTTGCCGAAAGCATTTGCTCGGTTTTGTCTGGATACACAATGGTCGCGACATCATTCCCCTTCTCGACGGCCGTCTCGAGAGCTTCCGCGAGACGCTGACGTGTTTCTTTCGGCGCGCTCGCGAGCTCGGCAATCGTAATCATATCGACGACCACTTCGATCGTGTGCTGCTGATAGCGCGCAAGTTCAATCTTTTCATCCAAACGATATTCTTTGCCATCAATGCGCACACGTGCGAATCCAGAGTTATACAAATCGTAAAGCAATTGGTAATACTCGCCTTTTCTCCCAAGAACCACCGGCGCGAGAATTTTAATACTTCCCTTTCCGGCCTCTCCAGCCTCTCTCGCCTCTATTGCCTCTCGAGCCTTCCCCAACACAACATCCACCATCTCTTCATTCGTCAACTTCTGAATTTGCTCACCGCACTTTGGACAATGCGGCTTTCCCACACGCGCATACAACACACGAAGATAATCATAAATCTCCGTGATGGTGGCAACGGTTGAACGAGGGTTGGAGGAATGCGCTTTCTGGTCGATCGAAATCGCTGGCGACAAACCTTCAATATCGTCTACGTCTGGCTTTTCCATCTGACCAAGAAACTGACGCGCGTAAGCCGACAGCGACTCCACATATCGACGCTGCCCTTCAGCGAAAATCGTGTCGAATGCCAAAGAAGATTTTCCCGAACCTGAAACACCCGTGATACACACAAGTTTATTCCGCGGCATCTCCACATTAATATTTTTCAAATTGTGCTCGCGCGCTCCCCGCACGATAATTTTGTCTTGCATATGATTCTATATTGCCTGAGTGAAGAGTCCGACGACGAATCGAAGGCTCTGACTTATTGCCTGCTCCGCGAAGTGGTTCACCGCTTGTCGAAGGCCACGTAATTTATTCCCACTTTCCCCATTCACCACGAATAAGCTTTTCTTTTTTTGCACGTGTCCATCCTTTTAATTGCTTTTCTCTTTGCCGTGCCTCATCTAAATTTTCATATTCCTCAGAATAAACGAGTGCTTTGAATCCGTGCTTTTTTGTATAAACCGATCCAAATCCAGATTCATGCTGACCATAACGAATAGGAAGAGACCATGTCATGCCGACATAATAACTCCCATCTAAACATTCAATGATATACACGTACCATTTCCATGATTCCATAACAGATACAGCCTTCGACAAGCTCAGGCGATATTATTTATGCTTTTACTTTCTTTACCTTCTTCGGCACCGTACTCTTTTTCTCAAGTTCCTTCTTTAACATCGCCACTTCATCCCTCAACAGCGCCGCCGTTTCGAAATCGAGCTTGCGTGCAGCTTCTCGCATCTCAACTTCTTTTTCTTTTATCACTTCCTGAATCTCATGCGAGTCTGCCTTCAGTTCGAGTTTGAGAATATCCTTAATCGATCGCTCTTCACTCTCGCCAAACATGGCGCGGATGTCGTGAATTTCTTTGATGATGCTTTCCGGTGTGATGTTGTGTTTTGTGTTGTACGCAATCTGAATCGTTCGACGACGTTCGGTTTCCTCGATCGCGCGTGTCAGCGATCCGGTCATTTGATCGGCGTAAAGAAGAACTTCTCCCTTTACGTGACGCGCCGCACGTCCAATCGTTTGAATGATGGATGTATCTGATCGCAAGAATCCTTCTTTGTCTGCGTCGAGAATGGCGACGAGTGTCACCTCAGGAAGGTCGAGACCTTCACGCAGCAAGTTCACTCCGACGAGAACGTCATATTTTCCTCTTCGAAGATCCGAGAGGATTGTGATGCGATCGAGTGTATCCACGCCTGAGTGCAAATATTGCACGGCGATCTTTTTTTCTTTTAAGAATTCGGAAAGATCCTCTGCCATTTTTTTTGTAAGTGTTGTCACAAGCGTACGCTCATGAAGCGCAACGCGTTTTTCAATCTCGCCGATGAGATCTTCGACTTGACCTAGATAACCTTCTGGGGCTTCGACAAGCTCAGCCAATACATAGTCATCTTGCGATTCGCCTCTGTCGCGTTTGTCGCTTCTGTCACCTTTGACGCCTCCCGCAGTCACTCGTCTCACTGTAATCACCGGATCAACCAATCCTGTTGGACGAATAATTTGTTCCACGATTTTTTGTGCATGTTTTTTCTCATACGGACCCGGCGTTGCGCTCACAAAAACCGTTTGACCGATCTTTTTTTCGAACTCATCGAATTGAAGCGGTCGATTGTCTCGCGCGCTTGGCAGGCGGAAGCCGTGATCAATCAATGAGTTCTTGCGCGCTTGATCCCCCGCATACATTCCACCGATTTGTGGAATGGTTACGTGCGATTCATCAACGAGCGTCAAGAAATCCTCCGGGAAATAATCCATGAGTGTGTACGGAGGTTCACCTGGCGCACGGCCATCAAAGAAGCGTGAGTAGTTTTCAATTCCATTGCAGTAACCGACTTGTTCGATCATTTCAATATCGTATCGCGTTCTTCGAGAAAGACGCTCCGCCTCAAGAACCTGTCCGTTCTCTTCGAACTTCTTGAGCTGCTCCGCAAGTTCATGACGAATTTGTCCGATCGCGCGTTCTTTGCGTTCTTGCGAGACAACATAATGCTTTGCCGGAAAAATCCAAAGGTCTAATCGTGTATCAAGTATTTTTCTTGTGATCGGATCCAACTGCTGAATCGAATCAATGGCATCGTCCGACAGAACGAGACGATAAATCATTTCTTCGTTTGTTGGCATGATTTCAAGAATGTCCCCCTTCGCGCGGAAGTGTCCGCGTGTGAGATCTGTGTTTGTGCGCTCGAACTGCATGGAGATCAGTTGTCGGATCAAATCTGTTCGAGAAGCAGATGGGCCAACCTTCAAATGTAAAACAGTCTCTTCATATTCTTTAGGCGAACCCAAACCATAAATACACGAAACGGACGCGACGATAATCACATCACGACGTGTGAGCAGCGCTTGTGTTGCCGCGTGACGCAAACGATCGATCTCTTCGTTGATCATCGCTTCTTTTTCAATATACGTATCTGTACGCGCCATGTACGCCTCTGGTTGGTAATAGTCATAATACGAAACAAAATACTCCACGATGTTGTCCGGGAAAAACTCGCGGAACTCATTACAGAGCTGCGCGGCGAGCGTTTTGTTGTGCGCAATCACAAGCGTTGGACGCTGCGTCTGCTGAATAACGTTCGCCATGGTGAATGTCTTTCCAGAACCCGTTACACCAAGAAGTGTTTGAAACTTTTTTTTATCATGAAGACCCCCAACGAGTTGTTCGATGGCTTTTGGCTGATCTCCGGCAGGCTTATA
This sequence comes from uncultured Gammaproteobacteria bacterium, assembly GCA_964402425.1. Lineage (GTDB taxonomy): Bacteria > Patescibacteriota > Patescibacteriia > UBA9934 > GWF2-40-263 > XYB2-FULL-45-11. Next base: position 31,034 of record CAYOCD010000001.1, read on the forward strand.
CTTCGATTTAAGTTCAAATTTCATAATTGTGTGTAAGAACTTCTTACATTGGATGAGATGCGCCGCGCTGGAGTGAAAAAAAGTTGAGTCGTAGAAAACCTACGGCGAAACTTTTTTTCACGAAACGCAAGAAGATCGCCAATTTTAGAAGTTCTTACGACAAATGCCCCAAGAGGCTGTTCTCTAGGGGATAGCTGCCACGAACGACCTGTGGCAGAAGGAATAAAGTTGTACAAACAAGATAGCAAGATAAAGCCTTTTTGTCGAAAAAAACACCACATGTGTGGTGCAAGAGAATATTAGACAGACGATTGTCCCGCAACGAAACGCAAGATGGCATGTTCTGTGGATGCGGCAAAGAAGAGATGCCCATCTAGATTGAGACTGTTGTCAGGTTGGATCATGCTCGTTTTCCGATGCAGACCAAAGAAGATGGGTTTTTCGATTCGAACGAAACCTTCTGCGTGGATCAATTGAATTCCATAAACAGACGTTCGTTCACCATCTCTCAACGCAAAATGAACAAATTCACGGCTTCCTTTTTTGCGACACACAATAAACACGCTCTTCCTCCTTCGTATATTTTTGTGTACCAAAAAATATACAAAAAAAATAACACATCTGTCAATCTCACACATGTAAAATCTTGACCGAAAAAAGGTTTCTTACTCCTGTTGCAACGCCACAATCGGATTGAGCGCTGCAGCACGTTTTGCGGGATACAATCCAAAGAACACACCGATTGTTGTGGAAAAACCGACACTCAACACAATCGAAAAAAGAGAAATTTCAAATGGCCATGTATATCCAATTTGCTGCGCAGCAAACGCCACAATAGCAGACACGGAAACACCAATCACAATTCCAAACAATCCTCCAATAAGGGTCATTGTGACGGCCTCAATCAAAAATTGATACAAAATATGTTTCTCTGTTGCACCCATTGCTTTGCGCAAACCGATTTCAAACGTTCGTTCTACAACCGAAACATACATCACATTCATAATCCCAACTCCTCCCACCGCAAGAGAGATGGCCGCAAGTGCCACAAGCAACCACGTAAGCGCATTTAAAATGTTCCCGACAATTGCTTGTGATTCTTGCATGGTCGTCACAGAAAAATCATCTTTATTTGGATCTGTGATCTCATGACGTTCACGCACAATCGATCGAATCTCTTCTGCGGTCGATTCTGAGATCGCCGGATTTTTTACTTGAGCGATAATCCAAGAAACGTGCTGAATTCCCATCAAGCTTGTTTGTACGGTTCTGATTGGCAAATAGACAATCGAATCCATATCAATAAACCCAGCTGTACCGATTGATTCAAAAATACCGATCACCCGAAACGGCTGTCCATCAATTTTTACAAAATTTCCAACCGCTTCTTGATTTCCAAATATTTGATTTTTTATTTCACTTCCAAGCACAAGCACTGAGGCGGCAGACTGATCTTCTTCCTCCGTAAAAAATCTTCCCTCTGCAATTTCATTTGCTGTAATACGTGCATACGATGCTGAGACCCCAAAAATCACAGGTCTCTTGTTGACTTCTCGCACAGAAATCACAGCCTGAGTGGCAAGTCCAGAATACGTATCTTCAACGTTTGGCAATTGTTTCACCCGATCTGCATCTTTGCTGGTAAGCGTTGTAATACTAACACCTTGACCAATACCTCGTGCATTCTCTTGAGACATTTTCCCTGTTTCCGGGATCTTGATTTCAATATTGATCCAGTTATTTCCAAAAGAAGAAATTTGACTCATGATCATTCCACGAATTCCCGCACCGGCCGCAAATACAATCACCACCATGGCGATTCCAACCAAAATACCAAACACCGTTAAACTGGCACGCAGTTTACTTTTGTGAAATGTTTGCAAGGCCAAAATAAATGATCGAACAAAATACTGTTTATTCATATCGGAGCGCTTCCATCGGCGGAAGACGAGAGGCTTTACGTGACGGAATAAGCCCAAAAATAAGTCCGATCAAAATGGTAAGGATGAGTGAAAGAGCGATCGCAAAAAACGAAAGAGAAAACACAAATTCATTTCCAAGCAATCGAATCACAAGCACAATAAGATACGATAAGAAAATCCCGATCACACACCCAACAAACCCTCCAGACAATGCAAGAACAACGGTTTCAATTAAAAACTGCCACATAATATCTTCATCACGCGCGCCGACCGCTTTTCTCAGTCCAATCTCACGCGTTTTTTCTTTCACGGCAATGAGCATGATATTCATAATACCAACACCCCCCACAAATAAAGCAATGCTCGCGACAAACACCAAAAAAAACTTCAATCCGTTTGTAACCGTTGTTAAAATACTAAGTAGATCCGCCACTGTACGAACAGAAAAATCTTCGTCATTATGTCTCTCAAGAAGCGTCTGTTTAATTTCTTCCGCAGACTGATCTACATATAATTCATCATCAACAAGCGCGCGCAAAAAAGAAACATGACGAATTCCTAACAACTCTTTTTGCGCAACAAAAAGCGGAATAAGAACAGCTTGATCTGGATTTTCAAACCCAGACGAACCTTTTCGTTCTAAGACGCCAACCACATTAAAATTTTTTCCTTTCAATCGAACAATCTCTCCAATCGGATCTTGATTTCCAAAGACATCTTCTGCAATTTCAGCCCCCAAAACCATCACGTGATGTGAAGCGGCATTTTCGGATTCTGTAAAAAATCTCCCGTTTGCCATGGTGACTTTTTCAACGTGCTCATAAGAAGCTGTGGTTCCTGTATACGTCACTTGTCGCTGAACAGACCTCCATTGCAATTGATCGTTTCCGGAAACATATCCGGCAAAATCCATCACATGTGCAACATGCTTTTTATCCAGTAATGCTTCCCCATCTTCATAGGTAAGCGTGGTGGTAATAATACCAAGAGCTTGTGCCGGAGGACCTTCCGCATCTGACGCTCCCGAAAGCACAGCAATCATGTTTGTTCCACGTTGTTTGAGCTGTCCCAAAATAAGTTCTTGCGCTCCCGCACCGATCGTCATTACCATGATGACCGCAGCGATCCCAATCACAATACCGAGCGTTGTTAAAAACGAACGCCGCTTGTTCAAACGTAAATTTTTCAGGGCAAGTCGAATTGCCACCAAAAATGCGCGCATACTTATTTTTTTAATTCCCCATCTGCGGCATATCTTCGCACAGCAACAGGTTTATCTGATTCGATCTTTCCATCACGAATACGAACAATCCGTTTTGCATGATCTGCCGTATCTTGCTCATGTGTCACCATCACAATCGTGCGACCTGCTTCATTCATGGATTGCAAAATGGCGAGAACTTGATTTCCGGATTTCGAATCCAAATTTCCCGTTGGCTCATCCGCAAAGATGATATCCGGATCGTTCACAATCGCGCGTGCAATCGCCACACGTTGTTTTTCTCCTCCGGACAATTGGTTTGATAAATTTTGCTTACGGTGTATAAGCCCAACAGATTCAATGGCGCGATCCACAGCCTGTTCATCGACTCCTTCTTTTGCATAAAACAACGGCAACATAACATTTTCTTTCACGCTTGTTCGTGGCAAAAGATAAAATGACTGAAACACAAATCCCACACGTTCATTACGCATGATGGCAAGAACGTCCTGAGATAATCCAGACACATCTTCTCCCTGGAATAAATATGTTCCGGATGTTGGTGTATCAAGGAAACTTAATAAATGCATGAGGGTGGATTTTCCAGAACCGGATGGACCCATAATGGCAACAAAATCTCCTGGAAAAATTTTTAAATCAATCCCATGCAGAACATGTGTCACAACATCCCCATTCGCATATTCTTTTGTAATGCCATTAATTTCAATAAGTGGGCGCATAAAACAAATCGTCGGGAAGAGACACGTCTCTTCCCGATGACAACATTACTTAACATTTTCTTTGATAAAAGTGATGACGATTTCTCCTTCTTTTAATCCAGAGAGAATTTCGATCTCCCCATCACTATTGCGAAGGCCTGTTTGAACAGGACGTTTTTCAAAGGCAGCCGTTTTTGCATTTTTGAGGACGCGTACATAAGACGCATTCTTTTCCATCAACACAGCACGACTTGGAATTTTCAAAACATTTTCTTTTTTGGCTGTTTCAATAACCGTATTGGCTGTCATTCCAGGTTTAATTTCTAATACCTCACCTGAGGATGCCTCTTGTGGATTCATGCTGATCGTTGCCTTGTAATAAACCACCCCGGAAACTAATGTTTGTGCCGGATCCACAGACATGATCGTTCCTGAAAAAATACGCTGTTCGCCAAATGCATCAAATGTAAGAGAAACAGAATTTCCCACCGTTATTTTTGCCACATCTGATTCTGAGATATCGACTTCAATTTTTTGTTCCGCCGAAATAATCGCAACGGCCGGTGTATTCATTGCCACATTTTCCCCGACGGAAACATCGATCTTGGAGACGACTCCGCTTGCACGTGCACGTAAAATCGTTTTTTCTAAATCATCCTGTGCCGCCTGAACACCGGCTTGTGTGCGTTCGACTTCCGCTTGAAGTGATGCAACATCCACCTGACGCGGAGGAGCAAGAACCGCATCATATGATGCTCGCGCTTGCGCAACACGTGCATCCGCAATCACGCGATCAACATCACGTTGTTTCAAGGCTGTTTCATAATCTTGCCCCGCTTTTTGCGCAGCAATTTCATAAGAAGACAAAGAGTTGCGAGACGTTGTCACGCTATGCGCTGCATTCGTGAGAGCTGTCACAGAACTTGAAATGCTTGTTTGTTGTGCGGAGATAGAAGCCTTCAGCACATCCAAATTTGTTTGTGTCATGCCCCCAAGAGGGAGTGTGGCACCAAGCAACACGGATGTATCGACCAAATTTTCACGCACGGCAGACAAAGAACTTTGGACGGAGACAACTGCCGCATCAATTGCTATATGCGAACCCGTAGACACAAGCGGATCAATGAGCTTGCGCGTGCTTTGTAAAGCTGATTTCGCAACACCATACGACTGAAGAGCTCGACCAATGGTTGGTGAGTCCATGATACCCAAATCTTTTTCAAAAGCTTGATTTGCGTAAGTATTATCTACCCCTAAAACACTATCACTTGCCTGAAGGGCCACCACCATGTTTGCAACGGAATTTTTCAATGTATTAAACAATGTTTCATACGCATCCTGAACGATTTTACTGCTATCACCTCCAGACGCGAGCTGTAGATTATTTTTTGCCGTTTCAAGTGCCTTCAGTGCCGTATCAACAGATGACTGCGACGTAACATACGTTTTATCACGCTCTGCCTGCACTTGTTGTAATGAAGCAAATAATTTTTGTTTATCTTCAGAACTCACACCCGCAATCTTCAGATTCAACTGTGCCTGCGCGGATGCAAGTGACGCTTGTGCTTGGCGCAAACGTACTTGCTGTTGCGTGTTTTCCATGCGCGCAATCACGGTTTCTTTTTCGACTGTATCTCCAACTTTTTTCTCAATGGCAACGACCCGACCGGATGTATCCCAGCCGTACGCAATATCCAAACGAGATACCACAACCCCCGTCTCACTCACATCTTGAATCAAAACGCCCTTTTCCACATTTGCCGTGGAATACTCAGGTGGTTTTTGACCACGAAACACAAAAAAGGCAATAGCAGCAACTACCAAGACCACAAGAACCCAAACCCAAGGCTTACGTAAAAATCGGCGCATAAAAAGATACTTTGAAAACAAACTTATAAAAAGAGATTATCAAAAAATGTGCAAAAAAGCAAGGTGTTCTCAAAAAAAACAGAGACCCAAGGGGGTCTCTGTTTATGAACATCAGGAGCATCCAGATGTTGCTCCACAGTTCAAACACTTGTAACACGCCGCATTGCGCACCATCATAGATCCACAGGAATCACATGCGGGAGCATCTGACTGATTATCAAATGTTGCTGTCAATGATCTGTTTGTTGCAATTTTTGCTTCAAAAAGTTTTGGTTGTGCCTCCAAAACCTCCGCTGCCTTTGTCGCTTCTGCCGCTTCTGTCGCTTTTGTCGCTTCTTCCATCACATTCGTTGCTTCAGACAAGCTTTCTTCTCCCACCTGAATACCAAGCGCGATTTGCGATTCACGTGGCAAGAACTTAAGCGCAAGCCAGCGGAACATATAATCCGTGATGGATTTTGCAATACGAATTTGAGGATTGGATGTGTATCCGGATGGTTCAAATCGCATGTGAACAAATTTGTTCACAAGAACCTCAAGCGGCACTCCATATTGGAGACCGATCGAAATAGATGTTGCGAATGAATCCATGAGTCCACTAATAACACTTCCCTCTTTTGACATGGTGATAAACACTTCGCCCGGCGTTCCATCATCATACAATCCAACCGTAATAAATCCCTGATGATTGCCGATCTGGAACTTGTGCGTAATCGCACGACGTTCATCCGGCATGCGTCGACGACGCATTTTGCGATCATCCGCAGAGATGGTCACAGTAGGAACGGAAGCGGAAACCGCAGGCACGACAAGTGGGGTTTCTTTTTTTGTTTCCAATCCCTTTCCGCCCTCTCCGCCATTTCCGCCGTTTTCATTTTGTTTCTTTGCATCTGACTCTTTGGATGTTGTAAGCGCTTGTTGACGCTTTGACCCATCACGATAAATCGCAATCGCTTTCAGTCCAAGCTTCCAACCAGTCATGTACACTTCCGCAATATCTTCAACCGTTGCCTCATGTGGCATGTTGACCGTTTTTGAAATTGCTCCGGAAATGAACGGTTGAACCGCTGCCATCATGCGAATGTGGCCCAAGTAATGAATGGTGCGTGTTCCCTTTGCTGCTTTAAATGCACAATCAAAGACAGATAAGTGTGCGTCTTTAAGATGTGGTGCACCTTCAATCGTGTCATGTTCTTCAATGAACGCGAGAATATCTTTACGTTCTGCTTCCGAATATCCAAGACGCATGAGAGCTTCTGGAACGGTGTTATTTACGATCTTCAACATTCCCCCACCGACCAACCATTTGTATTTTACGAGAGCGATGTCTGGCTCAACCCCTGTTGTGTCACAGTCCATGAGAAACGAAATTGTTCCGGTTGGAGCGAGTACAGAAATTTGTGCGTTGCGAAGTCCGAATTGACTTCCGTGATCCACAACATGATCCCATGCTTTTCGTGATTCTGATAAAAGATCTGTTGGAACCCCATGACCATCGAGCTTGTAAGACGCATCGCGGTGCATGCGCATGACTTCCATACAAGGTTCTGCATTGCGAGCATACCCCGCAAACGCTCCGATCTTTTCAGCGATCTTTGACGATTGATAATAACAGTGACCGCTTTGAAGGGATGTAATAGCTCCCGCAAGGTTTCTTCCTTCTTCAGAATCATAGGCAAGTCCGCGACTCATAAGGAGCGCTCCCAAGTTTGCATACCCAATTCCGAGTGGGCGGTAATCAAAACTGTTTTGTTCAATCGCGGGGGTTGGGTAAGAAGAATTTCCAACAACGATTTCCATGGCGGTGATAATGATCTCGTTTGCTTTTTTAAACGCCGCAACATCGAAAACCATTTCTCCATTCACCTCTTTACGAAAACGCATGAGATTCAATGATGCAAGATTACACGCACTGTCATCCAAGAACATGTATTCTGAACAAGGATTGGATGCGTAAATGCGATCCGTATTCTTGCTCGTGTGCCATGTGTTAATGGTTGTGTCGTACTGCATTCCAGGATCTCCACATTGCCATGCCGCGTCTGCAATCTTATGCATCAAATCTTTTGCACGGAATGTCAGTGATGGTTTTCCACTTACGACTTCATGTGTCACCCATTCACCATCTGCCTCAACCGCTTTCATGAAATCATCTGTTACACGAACAGAATTGTTTGCATTTTGAAAAAAGACTGATGCATAGGCTTCCCCGTCCATAGAACCATCATATCCCGCATCCATGAGCGTCCAAGCTTTTTTCTCTTCATTTACTTTACACGTGATGAATTCTTCAATATCTGGATGTCCAATATCAAGCACAACCATTTTTGCAGCACGACGTGTTTTTCCACCACTCTTAATAACCCCCGCAAATGCGTCCAATCCTTTCATAAAGGAGATTGGACCAGAGGCTTTTCCGTTACTTCCACCCAAATATTCCTGCTTTGAACGAAGCTTGGACATGTTCATGCCGGCACCGGATCCATTTTTGAACAACATTCCTTCTGTGACACACAAATTCAAAATAGAACGCATGTCATCTTGCACAGAGTTGATAAAACATGCGGAACACTGTTGTGGGCGTGGTGTTCCAACATTGAACCACACAGGTGAGTTGAATGCTGCCATTTGGTTTACCAAGATGTAATGCAATTCATCTTCAAAGTGCTGTGCGTCTTCTTTGGTTTGAAAATAGCCATCTTTACGTCCCCAATTGGAAATTGTTTTTGCAACACGTCCAATGAGTTGTTTGACCGAAAATTCACGATCATCTTTTCCGAGCGTTCCGTAAAAATATTTTGAGACAACGATGTTTGTTGCGGTTTGCGTATAAAATTCTGGAACCTCAACCCCTTTTTGCTCAAACACAATCGCTCCTTTTGCGTTTGTGATAACTGCGTCTCGCTTCTCCCAACGAATTTCATCATACGGATGAATGCCTTCTTTTGAAAAATAACGACCAACCTCAATCCCGTGTCCGTATTTTTCTGTGAGCGTTGACGCAACCGCTTTGGTACGAAATTCAGAATATCGTTTTGCAATATGCGGAAGATTGTTGTCGATACATGTTACAACAACAACTTCACGAATATCTGATGCAGACGGAATAGAATGACCATCAAATTGTTTGGTCAAACGTGACATCACTTGAGAAGTCACCTTATTAATCAGCTGTGGATTTTGCATGCCGGACGCCTCAAACACCGCCCGAATAGAGGATGTTAATTTTTGCACCTGAAACTCTTCTTCTTTTCCATCGCGTTTTAAAACGGATTTAACAGATGTCATAAATTCCCAAACAGCATCTGAAATAGCAGATGTGTTTACGGGTGAAACCGAGGTCTTGGAAAGGGATTCAGACATAGGGCGAGTATGCTCGAAAAAAATTCGAAAGGTGAAATGAATAAAAGGACAAAGGAAGAAAGGGGAAGAATGATATTTTGAAAAAATTTTCCAATAAAAAACGATCCGAAGACACATGTCTCATGGATCATCTTGTTTTGACCATACGTTCGTGATTCGAGTCATTCTCCATCCCCACGACCGCAACACTATATGTTGTGGTATGAATCTATTTTAGTCCACAACATATTGCGTTGCAAGGGTTCTAGATTGCATACTTTTTTGACTTATCCACACAAACACTCATTTGTCTTTTTCTTCACAAAACCTTTATCGCATTTTTTACCTGCATCGCCTTCATTTTAAAATCCCATCGTGAGATTAATCGCTACTTTCTCTTGAACACTTGGAACAAAATTAACAGGAATGGCTTTTCGTCCACCAAGACGATCTTCATAGGCGAGTGCATTGTATTTCAGGCCATACTCGTACACGTCTTTTGTTACTTTTACATCCTGTAAACAGTAGTCTTTGATTTTTTGAATCTCGCCTTGCTTCCACCACTCAACAGCCTGAAGTCCGTGTCCTGATTTGCGTGTTCCAACCGTTGCAGCCGCAACATCATCGAGCTTTAAACGAAATCCGAGTGACTTGTGGATCTCTGCCAGAATATCAAGCCCAGGAAATGTTAAAAAATTTCCCCCATAGTAATTATTCATGACCGGCAAATCAAATCCAACCGTATTATATCCAATAATTCGATCAGCGTGTTCAAGGCGCGGCCAAAGCTTTGCGAGCTCATGCTCTTCAAACGCCTCATACGTATCTGTTTCGTAAAAATAACACCCAATAACCGAAATCTTCAGTTTTGAGTGGTCATATCCCCCAACATCCTGAAAGGTGTTCTGGGTTTCAATATCAAGGACAACTTCTTTGTTCATAGCGGGAAGATTGTACTATAAAATTCTGTGTGCGTACAAGGAATTGTTTTCCTCTCTTAAACGGAAGAAAAATCACTCACCAAAGAAATTTCCAAACCTCTTTTGGATAACAGACAAGATAAAGATGAAATTGTTTTTTGAAAAGAGAATACCCTTTCCATGCGTGTGGATTTCCTTTTTTCCAGACCAATCCAAAATTGAAATAGCGCATCCCATCTTGAATTCCTTGCTCGTACCAATGATGAATCAACCCAACTCCGATGGAGGTTTGCCGAACATGATCGTGTATAAATGAAACCGTATGAATAGACTGACGAATGTCGGGATATTGAACAACCGCAAGACCCGCAACGATCTGTCGCGTCTGTTTTTCACAGACTCCATACAGGCGTAAATTTTGTGGATGACGCGTGTGTCGAAATGTTAAAACACGAATAAACCCCGTTCGTGTAAGCCAGTCGATTTTTTTTGATGCATGAAACGCCCGTGAAAACTCTTCAAGAGTTACCGTTCTTATTTCAAAACGATCCTCTTTCAACCACTTCTCCCGGTGCCGTCTTGCATGGGAAGACCATTCCTTCCAGTATGTTTCCCTGTTTTCATCGGTGATCACACCGATCCCTCGTTGGTCGTGTGTGTCGTCAAACCAATTCGTCATCCAACCTTGCTTCTTTTGTATCTGTTCAATCGGTTTCCAAAAAATCAAACGAGGACGCGGGGGTGTATTCCATTTCGGCTCGTTTGCCGAACAATAGGAATCAACACAAAACCACCCTTGTTTTGAACGCACTCCAAGACACTCACCTTCTCCAATACATTCTTTTTCTTTCTCATCCCGGATCTCAACATCAAGAAACATCCGCGACTGTTGTCTATCCACAAATCCAACCGGAACAGGGTCTCCAATCTTTCCCTGTCCAAAATGGCGATAAATCGCCATTGCATTTGAGGCATAGCGCACATCATTCCATCGGGAAAAGAATGTATCAAACAGTGGAGAAATCGCTTTTTTTTGTTTATAAAAATTCACCGCAAGATATCCATCCTCCTTCAATCTCGATACAAGTTGTTTCACAAACAGATCCGTTTCAAGAAGCGGAGAAACGGAACTCCCAACAAATAAATCCACAAAAATGACATCGTATTTTCTTGTCGATGCTGCCAGCAATTCTCTTGCGTCGCCAACCAAAATTTCAACAGATGTTAAATCTCGTGCATGCAAATAAATTGTTCGCGCAATTTCAACCATCACCGGATCGTATTCCATCGCCACAATCCGAGCCTTGGGAAATCGTTTTTTAATCTCACGAACAGCTCCCCCTCCCCCAAGTCCAAGCAACAAAATATCCTTTGGCGCATGCACCAAAGGAATGTACCGTAAAAGTTTCCGAAATAATCGATCAATATACGGACCTGATTGAAAACAGTTCCCGACAACCAATTCAACAGACCCAAAAAAACGACTTACAAAAATAACGCCGTTTTTTTCAGAAGAAAACGACGTTTTAACACAGAATCTCTGTCCTATTTTTTTGAGCACTTCCATCATAATTCCACACCCCTATACCGACCAAATTAAACATTTCCCAAGCCTCTATGGAATTAAATAGAGATAGATCGTCTCTTTTCCCACTTTTTTTGTTGCTTTTAACGGGAGAGTTGGAAATAAAAACGTACGTGAAACAACACGTGTTCCAGACGGATAATCACGCATCAAAAGCGGTTCGAGCTTAGCGTTGACTTCAGGAAACAAATAAGAAGAAATAACATCTGCCTTTGGTAACGGCGCTCCATTCAAAAAGTTTTCACGGCGAAACTCCACATGCTTTGAAACACCTGCGAGCATCGCACGCATCTTTGCGTAAAGAACGAGCAGACGCAAATATTCAAACCCAATCCCCTTTGCACCAAAATCTTTTGCCGCCTCAATCACAATCGCACCGTCTCCGGATCCATAATCCACAACAACCTCCCCCGGCTTTACTTCCGCAAGTTCCATCATCGCTTTTGAAAACGGTTTGTTTGATCGCACAAATGGAACTCCAAAAATTCCACGCACAAGCAAATATAAAATGATTCCAAAAAGACACAAAAGTAAAAATTGAATAAACACCATGATTCCGATCACAACAGAGGTCAACATACGCAGAATTATTCAAGAGTTAATTGAGACGCGGCATCACGGACAGCTTCTGAATACGTAGGAAATGCATGAATCATTTCGGCGAGTTTATCAATGGAAAGATTCGCATACAAAGCAAGCGAAACCTCATGGATCATCTCTCCGGCATGCGGTCCGATAATGGATCCCCCAAGGATTTTGCGTGTCTTTGGATGTGCAACCAATTTTACAATACCCTTTGGGGCATGATCTGCAATGGATCTTCCAAGAGATTGCATTTCTGCGCGCCCGACAAGCACAGAACCAAATCGTGTTTTAACGTTTTCAGCTGTTACTCCCACACTCGCAAATTCCGGTTCCACAAACGTCACACGAGGAGCTACTCGTTCATCGAGGAACATTTTTTTTGATCGTTTATTAAGGGCAACAAGGGCAGCATTGTATCCAGCAATAAACCCTTCATGCTGTGCCGTACTTGTAAGCATCAAGCCTCCACAAACATCCCCTGCAGCAAAAATATGTTTTTTATTTGTTTGCTGTTCTTTTGAGACAACAACGGTTCCGGATGCGTCAAGTTTAAGAGATGCTGCCTCAAAACCGTTTACGCACGAACGCTTTCCTGTTGCCACAACGATTTGCTCAACCGCATGCATCGTCTTGATTCCCTGAACATCCGTATAAACACCATACACACCCCCGCGTCCATCAACAATATTTGACACGCTCGCTCCGGTCACAACATCTACCCCCATCGCACGCAATCGCTCTTCTACAAAGCGCGCACACTCTTCATCTTCCCGAGAAAGCAATCGAGCATTCCGTTGAATCAAGACGATACGTGTTCCGAATGTTGCATAAAATGTTGCAATCTCACATGCGGCAGGACCGCCGCCAATAATCGCAAGCGCTTTGGGTTGGCGCTTTTTTGACAAGGCATCATACCAATGCCAAAAATGCACTTGATCTAGTCCTGGAATATCCGGAATAAAATCTTTTGAACCTGTTGCGATCACAATCGCTTTCCCATCAAGACGCAGGTCATCAACCATCATTGTATGTTCATCATCAAACACAGCCGATCCATACACAACATCAACGTGTAAATCTTTAAGGAACTGTTCATATCGCCCACCATGGACACCACCACCTGTCATTTTATCAACAACACGATCGCGATATTTCATGAGATCTTCAAACTGAAACGCAACAGGACCACACGTAACACCGAATGTTTTGATTTCTTGTGCATGACGATACGCATGTGCAGCGGCAAGCAACGCCTTTGAAGGAATACAGGCAAGATTCGGACTCTCTCCCCCAAGCTTTCCTTTTTCAACAATACAAACAGATGCCCCTAAAGAGGAAGCAGCTTCCGCAGCCGAAAATCCGGCGGATCCTGAACCAATCACGATAACGTCGTACGTTTTTTTCGCCATACGTAAGATTACGGTTGAAATAGTTTCTTCGCTTCATTCCATAATCTGTCTTCTCTGTGTTGTTTCAAATATACCCACCACTCCGCACCCCAAAGATACACTTCTGGGACATGCATTTCTTTTACGAATTGAATATTCTCTGCAAAATCTTTCGCGGAAAAAACATGATACCAATCATCAACCGAACGTTCTCGTATATCTTCCGAAAACCACGGTTCTGCCTGCAACTCTGAAACAAGAACTTGTTTACCAGACCACTGAATCGGCCACGTACGCAGACGATACATAAACGGCGAGAGTGGGTACGTCAAATACCCAAACACATTATTCCATGTCTTTCGATAAACAGAAATACCAATTCCATCACCAAACGCGGCCGTAGGTCCCCATGGACCAAGCTCCCCACTTGCCGTTACTTGAATCGGGTGCGAATCAAGAGAACGCACAAGATCAATCTCTTTTTTCAAATCTTCTTTTTGTATTTGTTCGCATACACCAAACGGAAGGAACGGCTCATTTTCAACCTGCCAACGTTCCAAGGCGGTGGAAGATCGATACCGCATCACAACCGTTTTAATCATGTCTTCCGTTTCTTGTTGTCGTTCTTTCTTTGAAAGTTTTTGTGCCCAGTTTGGAATAAAACATTCTGGCCAACGCGGAACTTTTTGACCAATCACAAGCGTCAATTTCACATGTTTCTGTTCTGAATACGCAACGAGTTGATCAAGTTGATTCCAATCAAATCGATCTTGATCCGGTTCAATATCTGGCCAATACACAGGCAGACGCACCGCACGCACACCAAGTTCCTCCACAAGATCCTCATACGTTTTTATCACATCAAGTCCAAGATGCCACGCATAAACCGTTGAATAGGTCACGCCAAATCGTACGGGTTTTGACGCAGATTCACGCATCCAAAACGAAACATACACAAACAAAAACAATCCCATCACAACAAGGGCGACCAAGATTGCCATGCGAATAATCTGCCAAGGAACCTTCTTCACAAGTTTAAGAAGAGCATGTGTGCCCTGAAAAACAAATTAAATCTCTTCCCGCTTCTCACGCAAAAACGCGAGCCAGTTTTCAATAAGTTCCACCAGTGCCTTGAACGGTGCTTCGATGATGAAGTCAAAAAAGAACAAGAAGATGTTTACGCGTGGCGCACGAATAGAAATCCAACGTCCCGCACGAATCATGGGAAGAAACAAGATATCACCAAGAATCAGAAAGAATCCGCGATGGTTCTCAATCAAGAGAAGATCTCTGCGCGTGTTGCGAATACGGATTCCAAAATAGGCAACAAGGGAAAGGAAGAAAATGAAAAATGTAATGGAGAGCGGATTAAATCCAAACTTACGCAAGAACAAGGAAATAAGAATAATCACCGCCATGAAAACAACCGTGTACAATCCGTGAAAGATCCACCACAACACCCCGTACGCTTTTTGTTTCTTTTGTTTAAACACAAAGGTTGTTTCTTCTCCAAGCCCCAAAAATGCATGCAACTCTGTCAGAATATCTGCTGTGTTTTTCTTTTCCGGAATATGCACACTCAATCCGATGAGAGCAAGAAGGAACGGAGGGAACAGAATATTTACCATGAGAGGCAAATAGTACGTTGATTGCAGGATCAAAATTTCATATGGGTATTCAACCAAAAAGGCAAGAATACTCTTTGTTAACAGCAAAAAGAACGCGGCACGAAACACAGTGCGCACAAGTTTAGATCGGAATTTTCCATAACGTTCTTTTGCAGCTGCTGTAATCGCTTTATCGATCGATTTTTCATCCGATGCAGAAAGAGCGTTTTGAAACGCTTCTGGATTATCTTGTGCAACATCCGCAATCAATCGAAAAACAACCGCATGACGACGTACAAATCGATAAATAGCATCTCCACTTTCATGTTTCAATTCTTTCTCTACCGAGGAATAGACCTTTCGGAAATTCATGGCGACTTCTTGCACAACGGCATCGCTTGCGTTTGCTGTACGCCATTTTGGATAATAAAGTGTAAAAATACGATAACGAATCGTTGCCTCATTCGATTTCAATAATGCACGATGAACAGCAATATAGAGTTGCAAATCTCGATCCGCCTCTTCTACCATTTTTGTTTGCCAATTTGTGCGAGATCGCATGACTTGATAGGCATAACTCGCAAGAGCCTCATCAATACAAGGTGGTCCAACAAGATATTCAATTTCGGTTGAAAGAACATCGAGCAGCCAATCATATTGTTCTTGATCTTCTTTTGTATTTTCTGAGAGACCCGCAAACAACATTTTATACTTTTCAAACACATCCGCCACCGTCTGAATCATGGCGTTTGGTATTTTGTTGTTAGGAAGATAGTGCGCCCAAATCAACTCACGAATGAGTTTTGTGGCGAGTTGTTTGGAATCCGAGTCCCCTAATCGACGCTTTAAAATTCTGCGTGTTGCATTGCGTCGCAACAAATGCTCTTCATCGTATTCAAGTGTGTTTCTAACAGTTTCATAAATCGAAACAGCCACGGAAACCGTTTCAGAAACACTGATGACATCTTCGGTTGTTGCATCATCTTCTGCTTCACGGCGCATTTGTGCGACAGTAGCAAGGAGATGCTGAAGGGCTTTTTGTTCCATACAGGAAAGGCGGAGATCCTTAAACAATTAACGGCAACTTTCTGATTTCACTCATTCTACCTAACACGATATCTTCGATACGATACGTTCCGTGCGTTGGTGCTTGCACAAATCCATTCCACGCCATACGCGCAACTCCCCCCGAATCAATCCAGTCAAAAAGCCACTCATCTGTATATGCGGGATCATTTTGAGAAATACCACCCCCAACATACTGAAGCCATGTCCGATTAAATTCTTCTTGAGAACCAATGGGAGGTGCCATAATGACAGCTATTCCAAGCCCTGTATAAAACGAGAGTTCAGAAGGCTTTGTCCAAAGAATATCTGTTGTTTTGAGAAGTTCGTTGAATCCGGAAAAATAAGCATCGCGCGAATCAAATTCAGGTACACAAATCCATGTACCAAGATACTTCTTGAGTCCCGCCGCAACCACGGCATCGCGATAAAATTTGGCTGTATCTTTTCGGAGTCCTGCAACCAAATTCACACGAATTTTCCCTTGCGCTATTTTATTCTTTAAACTATTCAACAATTTTACACCGAGCTGACGCTGCGCCCCTGCTCCTCCAACGCTATACGTAAGCGTAAGTGGGTGCGACGTTTTATCAATAACACAACGCGCTGTTCCCAATTCTGCGCGAAGTGATTTTGCGTGAACATCGGTAAAAATGCCTTGTGGATCAAGGTTACACAATCGATGAGACAATAAATCTTTCAGAATACCTGCCGTTCCTCCCCCAATAAGTTCTTTTGGGAGGGGGAAACCTGTCAAAAAAATATTTTCATCCCGCACGCCATACAACTTCAATCGCTCAACAACACGTCCGTTACTCGCAAAATATTTAATGCGACTGCGTTTTGGATCAAGAGGTGCCCATGCGCGTGAAATGTCTGCGTCTGTGGCAACACACCAAATGTCTCCTGGGTAATTATAATAATCTGCACAGAATGCAGGGATAAAAAATGTGGTGACGAGCGGCATTGGTTTCTCCGCGAGTTTTGCGATCAAATGCTTTCCCAGCCCTTTTTTGATCATGCGATAAATTTGTGTCAGCTGTAAATTGGGTTTAGAAAGATCACGACGTGGATAAAACGGTGCGATTTGCTGCCAACGATCAAACGCATCAAACAACATATCACCAACAACCGGCACAGGTTTCAGACGAGAAACCGCTTCATACAGTTCTCTGCTCTCTTTCCAAAGTTTTTTATCAAGATCTGGAATACCCACATAATCATTTGCGGACAAAACGGACCCCCCAGACAAATCTTTAAGCGCATGCGCCGCACGACTGTGTCCGTATCCCATATTAACGTCCACGACCCATGCGTCGACAGATCCTTGTGTGTGTGAATGCATTTTCATACTAAAAGATCGTGCGCTCCTCTGAACAAGAAACAATTTTATAAGCCTCTTCAACAGTATCAACAATCTGAACAAGTTCAACATCTACATGAGAAACAGTTTGAAATTGATCACGCGGTACAGCCTTAATCCAATCAAATAGTCCGTCCCAAAATTCTTTTCCAACGCAAACAACGGGAGTTTTTTGCATTTTTCCTGTTTGAATCAATGTGACGATTTCAAAAAATTCATCCAGCGTTCCAAATCCACCCGGAAAAAAAACATATGCTTGTGCTGACGCAGCCATCACAACTTTACGTGAAAAAAAATAATGAAACGCATGCCCTTTATTTACATACGGATTCAAATGTTGTTCTTTTGGAAGTAAAATATTAAACCCAACAGAAATACCCCCCGCTTTTGCCGCACCTTTGTTTCCAGCTTCCATGATTCCAGGACCACCCCCGGTAATAATTGTAAATCCGTTTTTTGCTAATTTTTCTCCCAACTCTTCTGCAAATTTATACCAATGGCTTTCGGGTTTAACTTGTGTCCCTCCCCAAAAAGTTACTTCTTTTGACGTTTCGGAAAGAAGTTGAAATCCCTCTACAAATTCAGACATGATGCGTAAAATACGCCAAGACATTTCATGAATACTTGTTGGCTCTGTTCCATTGTGTTTTTCTGAAAGACTAAGCGGAAGACGCACACATTTATCTTGATTTTTTTTCTTTTTTTGAAACATATACGTTCAATTTTATCACAGATAACCCAAAAGAACCCTACGGGGCTGTGGACACCCCGTGTGGTTTTGCAAGAAAACTCATAAGCACAACAGACTTCTCTTTATCATTTACAGAAAGATCTTTTGTTTCATCAAATATTCCGTCACCATCATCACTTACGAGCTCAGCATAATAAACATGATCCGCCTGAAGTTTGTCTGTAATTTTGACGCGTTCTCCCTCAACACGTCCACGAAGCACATCAGAAACTCCAATAATATTTCCTGGCATCCCATTTTCATCGGCACGAACAGTAATAAATCCAGGTTTTGCGAAAACAGCATAGCCAACCAAAACAACAGACTCTCCAGATGATTGATCTACAAGATAAATTGCATGATCCCCATTTTGAAGCATTTCTTCTGCATTCTGTTCACGTGAAACAGGAAGGGATTCTTCTGCCGTCTGTGACGGGGCTGGAATTTCTTGTGATTTTGTTGCAGGTTGCAAAAGAGACGCAATCACCAAAATCATCACAAGAATAAAGAAAAAGATCCAGGTTTTAGGCAATGTGGCACTTCTCATATATCTGACAGAATAACATAGAGACCCGCTCTGGACAAAAAATCAGGCATTCGCTATACTCCTCACGAATCTTAACCTTATTCTATGTCGAAATCCTGTTTAATCACTGGCAAAAAAACAATTTCTGGATTTCACGTTTCGCACTCAAATGTTCACGCAAAACGCAAAATGTTTGCAAACTTGTCAAAGCGAAGCTTGAAAAATCCAGCAACGGGAAGAATGGTCACTATTACCATCTCCATGCGAGGACTCCGAACCCTCAGAAAGTGGGACCGTGAAGGAAAAATGTATGACTTGGCTGAAATGAAAAAAGTTGCAGCTATGTGTGCATAAATTTAAACCCCTGACATTTGTCAGGGGTTTTTAAATTCAAAACGGATACATCACGTCGCTCGCGAGCGACGTGATAAAAAAACCACCAGTTATCTGGTGGTAAAAAAATTTTTTTTCTTTGAAGAAAGTCTATCTTCCTGGCAATTCAACGGAGGAGTATGGCAATTGGCTTGGTGAGCTTCCGTCGTCCCATTTAACCGTAACGGTTGAATCATCAAAAGCGGTTACCTTACCACTGTAGTAGCTCCCATTGTTCCATTTTGCAAGAACACTCTGACCAATAGAAATTGAGCTGTTTGGTTGGTTTAAGTGTGCAACGTTTATAGGTGGCAAGACTTCGTCGCTTCCATCATCGTAATGCACATAGACCTCATCGCCAGAAACCTTGGTTATTTTACCTGGATACCAACGCGATCCACCTTTCCAACGGCCCAAAATATTTTCTCCAACTTTAAAAGTCGCTGTTGCTGCCGAATCTTTCTCTGTATCAGCTGGTAATGATTCATCAGTCTCTACCGATGTTGCCACAGCTCCGCCAAGTGCCGCAACGACTTTGTCTGCAAATGCCTCGTCACCAGCTTTCCAGTTTGACACGACAGCGTGCGTTGCGTCACCTGGGAGCCAGGCAATACGTGCGGACGATGAAAGTTTTTGGAGTGTTTCGTATTGCTCTTTAATCTCTGCAACAACAGTTGCAAGATCTGACGGGGATTTAACCGCAACAACAAGCAAACGTACACTTCCGTCACCTTCCGTAAATCTGAACTTAGTCGCTGCTGAAATTTTAGCAGCTGTTTTCATTTTTTCAGCATCCTTTTCAGGTTCTTCATCGTATTTTTCAATGTTTGCCGCCGCAAGACTGCCGTGAACGAATGCCAAATAGGCATCAGAGCCTGCCGGGACTTGTGCAGCAGGTTGCGACGATTGGGGTGGAGTCTGCGCCGTATTAGATACTGGCGCTTTTGAACAACCCGCACCGACGAACAACATCGACCCGATCAGCAAGAAGAAAATTTTATTTTTCATAAAATAATTAGGAATGATACCTCATTCTATAAAACCCGATCAAATAAAACAAGCCTATTCTTGCTTCCATGTGTGCATAAAAAAATCTCGACACTTCGTCAAGATTTTTTATTCTCTTCCCTTCAAAACCTTTCCGCCTTCTCCGCCCTTCCCCTACCTCAACACCCCTCCCCACTCAATCACCGTAAATCCTTTTCTGACGATGGTTGGTGGTAATTTTGGTGGGTGTTGTACGATTGGTTTTTGCAACTCTGTGTAATCCATAAGAATACGCAAAATCGTGTCTGGGGTTTTTGAGACGGTCATTGGAGCAAGAAAATCCATGACGCGCGTTCCATGAAACCCAATCTTGTAATATGGAGCGGAACGCATCTTTGGTTCCCAAAACTCCATAAAATCTGCGATCTCTTTTGTATTGAGTCCAATGTCCACAAGCGTTTCTTTCAAGAACGAAGGAATATCTTGTTTGGCAACAACCCAATACTCCTCAGGTGAGCCATATTCATCTCCATGCCCTTCCCAGAACAGATACGGATATGTTTTTCCGTCATCACGATTTACAAGCGTTCCGTCAGGAGACGCTGTTACGCGCCATCCGTTCTTGTATACCGGTTCTGTGAACGTGAAACCCCCTTTTGGCGCGACCGTTACATCAAGGTCTGTTTTTTCTGTTGGGTAAAGATAGATAACCGGCTTTCCACACTCTGCAGCAGACTGAACGTTCTCATGGGTAAAACGTAACCATCGACCAAGTGGATCTTTCCAAAAAAACACCGGATGCATTTTCACGAACCCTTCAAACGAAGCTGTTTCTGTTGTTTCTGGATTCCAAGAAAGACGTTGTTTATAATTCTGATAATACATGTTGGCAGCAGACTCTTGTCCCAGAACTTCCTGCTCTGTCCAAACGGGTTCAAAAAACTCATACGTTTTCTTATCGGAACCCGTTACGTGTCCCGCGCGTTTCAATGCAGGAATCTCTAAAACGAGATCTGGTGAAGAATGTCCACAACCCGTTGAAATCTGACTTGCGTATAAATTTACCCCCATGATTATTCCATCATTCCAAGAAACTTCCGCTTTTTCATCTGTGTTCCATGGAATGACATAGTTGTATCGAACAATGCGCGTGTCGGGACGCGTAAATGCATAAGCGGAATCATCTGCAAACAAAGAATGCACGTTGCCTGTTTTTGAATCCGTCATGGATAAAACGTTTGTTTTTATAGGCTCTGCGACTGCTTTGTCGTTGAGTCCCGAGACAGAAATGAACGTAAATTCATTTCCCTGTTCATCTTTCAAAACATCCGGGATCTCAAACGCTTCAATCACAAGATCATCCTCTATTTTTTGTGTTTTTGCATACTCTGTAAACACATCTACTCCCAAAAATTCTTTGAGGGGTTTTTGTGTGCTTCCATGGAAAACGGAAGAGACGACGTATCTCCCGAGCAACGTCACGTTCTTTTCTGAATCCATCAAATAATAAACCTCATTATTAGTAGACCCAATTTCAAACAAACTGATCCAATGCGCTATGTTTAATGTATACCCATCATACGTTCCGCCCTCAACATTACCAATCTTGGCCGTATACGCTTCCATCGTCGTAATTAATTCTTCGTTTGTATACGGTTTTCCTGTCTTATAATTCTCAAGTGGCACCCCTTGGTTTGCGGCCTTAAACAAAGGTACAAATACATCTGGAACGGATTCTCTTTGATATCCATCCTCGGGCGTCAAAAAACGAACAAAGAGCACATTTTTGTTTTCCGATGGAACAACAACGGATTCTAATTCTTGTGGAACCGTTGTTTCAGGTGCGCGCATCAAAAGAAATGTTGCAAGGGCACCAACAAAAAACAAGACAATCCCCACAAGAACGGCAATAAGAACAATCTTTTTAGATGACGTTTTAACAACGGGTGGTTTTTCCGAAAGCGGAGGAAGGTGTATTTCCATAAAATCTAACGTGAAAAAATAAGATGTCCATTTTTTATTTGATCTTGAAGACCCGAATCAGAACGTGAGGCAATCGATTGAAACACCTGTTTTGCTTGCGCATCCGTCAAAGCTGCTGGTTCACCATCCTTTGTGGAAACAGGTAACAAAAACAATTCAATCGCTTGTGGCTTCACTATAACACCGATCGTCAGTGCAAGAAATGTTTCTGGCATCGGTTGATCAAAGATGAAATTTCCAAGCGACCACGCAACCGGCGTTTTTTCAACAAGATCAATCCCTTGTGCAACGTGCGGATGACCGCCGATCACAAGATCTGCGCCCGCCTGCGCCATTTCTGTTGCAAGACGTTTTTGTTGCGAGTCCGGAAGGGGTGCATATTCTGTTCCCCAATGTGGGTACACAATCACGAAACGTCCGTCTGATTTTGCCGCTCGAATCTCCTGTGCGAGTACTTGTTCGTTTGGAACAAATGCATGATATCCAATAAAGGTAATTTGCGTATCGCCGATTGTTTGATCCATACGCAAGAGCCCGTTTTGATACGATCCGAACCAAGGGATCCCTAATCGAGCAAGTTCTGTGAGTGTTTGTATTTCACCTTCCATCAATCGATCGCCCGCATGATTATTTGCAAGGCTCACAAAATCCACATACGGTTTCATTGCCTCCACAGATTTTGGATCAAAAATAAATCGATATGGCGCTTCATACGCATGATCACTCAAAGCATCACTCACCGTTCCCTCAAGATTTCCAACAACCGCATGGGATCCAGATAAGAATCGATGCATGTTTTTCCACGGAGCATCACTCCCCTCTTTTTCGATTTTTTTACGCACATCTCGGTCCAACATGATATCGCCCACCACGTGAATCGCGGCGAATGGTTCGCTCGAAGGCTTCCCTTTTGTGAAATATCCAAGAATGTGGGATGTATTTTGTTCTGGCACGGATGCTGCTCCAAGACCAATCGAAGAATTATGATGTGTGAGATTCCATGTTTCATTTTTTCGTTCCCTATTTACAACAAAGAGCGTTCGTAAAACACTGTTTGCATCCACCTCGAGCTCACACCTATCACACCCACCGGATGCAAGCGCATTCAGTGTCACTTCGTCATGATACATGGCCGTATAATTCGGAAGATAATGTGACATGTCTGCAGACGCAATCACAACGGCACGCGGAAAATTCTTTGCAATTGTGCGCCCGAGCACTTCAACATTTTCTTCTGAGACAGCATCATGCAAAATAATCGGAATAATTTTTGCGTGTTTAAACGAACGTTTGATAAACGGTGTCAGCGCAGAAATTCCATGTTCCCCGACAAATGTTTCTGGTTCAATCGATGCCCCAACGGCACGCGCAATCGATCGGACAGCGTCATCATCCGTTTTCAGAATCCCATACGGAGTCTGCCAATTTCCATAAGTTGTTTGCATGGATGTTTTTCCGCGATCAAAATGATTTGGACTGAGCAAGATGACTGTTCGCACAGAATCAGACCCAATACGATCAAACAATTCAGCAATTTTATTTCCAATCAAAAGATGATGTGCGCTCATCGCAGATAAAGACGAAACGCGTGGTTGTTTTGGAACGGAATCATACGCATCATCAAAAAAGGCCTTTGTAAGTGTCCCCGACGAAAAGACCGCATCCGAAGTCCTGGACATAAAAAACGAAACACCTAAAGAACCCGAAAAAAGCGTTATAAGCGCAAGAAAACCAAAAGAAACAAGAATACGTTTCACCATACAGGCCCTTTATACCATAAAAACAAAAACCAGCTCATTTCTGAACTGGTTTTGCTCTTACTAGAGAATAGAATCTTTACATTGCTTTGCAACACGGAACTTTACCACTGTTTTTGCTGGAATCTTGATTTCAGCACCTGTGAGTGGGTTGCGTCCTGTGCGAGCTGCACGAGCTTTCTTTACGAGTTTTCCAAGTCCTGGAATATTGAATTCACCACTTGTCTTTACTTCCTTATAAGCCATCGCAACGAATGCATCCCACTTTTCAGACGCTTCTTTCTTTGAAACACCAAGCATTTCTGCCATCGATTGGATAAACTGGCTCTTTGTCATCTTTGCCATATGTAACGTTGTTTAAAGACCCTCATAATAAGAAAAGGTCTTTTTTGTTAATTACTGGGCAATTATAACACCCTTCTATAAATTTGTGAATAAATGCTGGATATTTTGAAGTTCGAGTTATCAACAGGGCTTTTACAACACAGTCATCGTATGACCTTTAAACCAATCACGACTTCTTTTCATATCGTCTTGAATCACTTTCGCCATCTCTTCTTCTCCTGGAAATGGTAAAATATCCCGTAATTTATCGAGTAAAACAACAGTCATACTCTTTCCTGCGAGCTCTTTTTCTTGATCAAGCAAGTGAACCTCCATTTTTAAATTAACCCCCGTTCTTCCATCACTCACACAAATAAGTGATGGATATCGTTCATGGTCCACTTCTGCTTCTCCTACATAAATTCCAAGAGCAGGAATAATAATTCCCTGTTCAATGGCGATATTTGCGGTTGGACAACCGAGACGGCGAGCCATTCCCTCCCCGCGCTCGACACGCCCTCGAAATGTAAGTGGTTGCATAAAACATCTATGGTCCGTATCCAAACAATATTTATCTTATAGATAAATATCCTAACGCCTTTTTGATGATTGGCGCAAGATCTGAATAATTGGATGTCTGGAGAGCTTTTTTGATAGGAACCCATTTCGCATCATATGTATGCTGCGAGGGATCAGACGACAAGACAGCGTCCGGAGCGGTTTCAAACAAAAAATAATAGATATCTTTATGAATCAATTTTCCTTTTTGTTCGTAACGATCACGGAACCAAATACTAATCTTACCCAACTCTTCCAAAAAACGAATTTCTTCAAGACCAATCTCTTCAAGCGTTTCACGTGCAGCCGCTTCTTCAAGAGCTTCTCCTTTTTCCACATGACCTTTTGGAAAGGTCCATTTATCATACGAATCTTTCATGAACGCAATCTCTATGCCATATTTGGATCTTCGGAATACAACACCACCCGCAGAAACTTCTCGTTCTGCGGGAATATTTTTTACCTGTCTACCAGCAGGTACATCTTTTGACGAAAGATTATTTTTTGTTCGCGGCGGGACTTGCGGCGTCGGAGGGCTTGTATGTGCCGAGAAGAACATCCCGTGCGGTTTGTTTTTGATTATCATGTTCATTTTTCTTAAAGGCTTCAACATCGAATTCAACAAGAATATCTGGTTCAATGCCGGTCTTATTTATATTGCGCCCATTTGGTGTAAACCATTCCGCAGTTGTGATTTTAATAGCCGATCCGTCAGGAAGTTCTTGATAATCTTGAACAGAACCTTTTCCAAACGTTTTTGTTCCTATCAACGTTGCGTATTTGTAATCTTGTAATGCTCCAGCAACAATTTCTGAAGCAGAGGCACTTCCGCCATCAACAAGAACAACCGTTGGAATCCCATTTAACCGAGGTGCTGTAACCCCATTAAAGGAGTTCTTTGTTGTTTTTCCTGTTTCTGACACAATCAAATCATATCCAACCCATGCAGACGACACATTCACAGCCGCTGTTAAAAGACCGCCTGGGTTACTGCGCAAATCAACAATAATTCCTTTAACATTTTTTGAGAGAGCATCCTGAACGGCGCGATAAAAAAGGGGGGTTGTATCTCCGTTGAATGTGGAGATGGAAATCGTCATGATGTTTCCCTCTTCTATTTTTGTCTTTACAGAATCAACTGTAATTTTTTGTCGAATAATTTTTATTTCTTTTAACGCATCCAATCCTTTTCTACTAATCTGCAAAACAACTTGCGTTC
The DNA here is from genome assembly GCA_964402425.1 of uncultured Gammaproteobacteria bacterium. Taxonomy (GTDB): domain Bacteria; phylum Patescibacteriota; class Patescibacteriia; order UBA9934; family GWF2-40-263; genus XYB2-FULL-45-11. Next base: position 57,056 of record CAYOCD010000001.1, read on the forward strand.
CATCTTCTCCACGAATCTTTGAGACAGCTTCTTCTACAGACATTCCACTTGTTTCCACCTCATCAATTGTAACAATCCAATCTCCTGACTGTACCCCCGCTTTTTCTGCAGGGGAATCCTCAAGAGGTGCGACAACCGTCAACTTATCTTCCTTAATCCCAATATGTGCACCGATTCCAACAAACGACGCGTTCAAATCTTCCATGAAGGCCTTTGCTTCTTTGGGATCAAAGTAGGCAGAATAAGGATCATCAAGTCCTGATACGAGTCCTTTCAAAGCCCCGTAATAAAGATCTTTGTCTGATACGGGTTGCTTATAAAATTTTTCTTTGGTGAGATTCCAAATGTCCCAAAAATCATTAAAATCAATATCTTTTTCCAGCGCAGCAGAAACAGACCCTTGTCCTGTAACACGAGCTTCTCCGGCCGGAACAATTGTGCGAGCCGCATGCGATTCTCCAATAAAATATCCCCCACTAAACGAAAGGATGAGGAACAAAAAACAAAAAAGCACAACAAGCGCTTTTGAAGGAGATTTTTTTGGAAAAGAAGATGACATACGTAATGACAAGAGTACCGTTTTTAAACAGACACGTCAAAAATGATTTATGAAGCAGATTGTTCTTATTCAAACCCATCACAATGTGCAAGAAGTTCACAATAAGGCAATAAAATCCTTAAGGAATGAAAACAAGATCACAGGATACAGAAACGGAATTTTAGGATCTTTTGCGCGTTAAAAACAACGTAAAATAAAGCATTTCCTTGAAAATATCAATCATTTGGTTTATACTAGACGCACTATGTCACGATTCTGGAGAACTATTTTATTTACCGTTTTTGCGATCGGATTTTTAATTTCCGCCCCACTTGTCGTGTTGTACACAGCCGGATACCGCTATCAGTTCGGATCCATGAGTGTCATAAAGGCCGGTATTCTTTCTGTTACAAGCATTCCAAAAGGAGCGACGGTTTCTTTGGACGGAATCGAATCCGATAAAAAAACACCATCTGTCATTGATAATGTGTATCCAGGGAAAATAAAAGTCCGCGTTGAAAAGTCCGGATATTCTTCTTGGGAAAAAATACTTCCTGTAAAAAGCGGACAAAGCACATTTATTCCAAATGTGGTCTTGTTTCTTGAAGGATCCGCCGTTCCGTCCATCAATCAAACGGACGTTTTACATGTTGCAACACAAAGCCCATCTCGATACGCCTATCTCGTTAACAATAAAGGCATCCTTGAGACGTGGATCAAAGATGAGACAGCTCCACAAAACCGTCCAATTCTTACACAAACATTTCACCCGAAATCCATCTACACTCTATCTTGGTCGCATGATGGTAGCTACCTTTTGATCTCAGAGCATACAACAAAAAAAATACAAACCATTATTCGTGCCCATGACGGCACAATCATCCCGTTCCCAACGACATCATCTGTTAATGCGTGGTGGAACGCAGATTCAGGACACACGCTCTTTTATCGGACCGGAACAGAAATACGAGCATTTGGCATTGACACAGATCTTTCTCTCCCAAAGAATCTCAACGCAAATGATGCAGAATTACATCAAGGAAAGTTCCTTGTTATTCAATCAGAGGAACAGAGTGTTGTTTCTCACCTTGATGAAAACGGGATTGCAAATATCATCACCTATCTCCCACGCGGAACATACAAATTTGTATACGCCCCCTCCCCTTTAATTTTGTTACAAGACATCACCAAAAATCATTTGATCCTCATCGATCCGACCCAAAAAAATTCCATCCTTCTCAACGAAGAAGTTCGCCATTTCAAATGGTCTCCAAAAGAAGATCGTTTCGTCTTCTCAAACGGATTTGATATCAATGTTTTAACGATTTCGTCCGGCCTCACAGAAACCCTGACACGCTTTAGTGAACCAGTCACAGAACTTGCCTGGTACCCGCTCGGGGACGAAGTCTTATACAGCAAAAATGGTGTCATCTATGCCCTTGAGTTAGATCGTCGCGATGTCCGCAATGAAATTGCCCTTGTACGCGATGCAACCGTCCAATCAATGTGGGTCAATAAGGATGGCTCGAGCCTGTATTTCTTTGGACAAATCGGAAATGATCCAGCAACCGTTTTTGAAAAAAAACTACAAAAGTAACCACAAAAAACACCTCGTTTTAACGAGGTGTTTTCATTTTTATAACTCCACAAAACTATTGTCTCCAATCACTAATCGATGCCCTGTCTTTGGATGAGATCTGGCAACATCTACAAGCGTAGCATTTGTTCCAATCAAACTGTTTACAATACGACGTGTTGTATCAATCGTTGCTCCGTCAAAAATAATAGAATGTTCTACTTCTGTATCACAGATTTTCACGTTATTTCCAATGGCTGTGTATGGTCCAATATAAGATGAAGTGATCTCACAATTCTCACCAATAACGACTGGTCCACGAATAAGTGTATCTTCGCTCACACGTGTTCCCTTTCCAATGGAAACTTGTCCTTGAATTTGTGTTTCTGGATGTACATCGCCATTCATCAAGAAATACTCACGAGGAAGATCGTCCATGATCAGCGCATTTCCTTCAATAAGGGCGTCTGGTGTTCCGGTATCTTTCCACCAACCCGTAATTTCTTCGTGTCCAGTTTTTCCGTTTGCAATATACCAAGAAATCACATCTGCAATTTCATATTCACCACGTGCAGACGGAGCCATTGTCTTGAAGACTTCAAAATACGTCTGATCGAAGAAATAAATTCCTGTCACTGCAAATGGTGAAGGTGGATCTTTTGGTTTCTCCACCATATGAGTCAATTTCCCCACTTCATCGAACACAGGAACTCCGAAACGATGTGGATCTTTCACTCTTGAGAGCGCAATCAAACAATCGAGTTCTTCGTTTTGAAATCGGTCAACCAAATGATTGATGCCGCCTAAAATAATGTTGTCGCCAAGAAAGAAGAGAAAACGTTCGCCGCGCAAATACTCTTCTGCATTTGCCACCGCGTGTGCAATCCCCTTTGCCCCGCCACGCTGTTCAAGATACTGAATGTTCGCCCCAAACTCAGCACCATCACCAAGCGCATCACGCATCATCTGAATCTCACCCGGATTCACGTTGACAATAATCTCTTTAATACCCGCATCCGTAATCTTTTTGATCACATACCACAACATAGGATGATTCGCGAGTGGAATCAAATGTTTGTTGCGTGTCCAGGTAATCGGACGAAGGCGGGTGGCGTGTCCGCCAGCGGCAATAAGAGCTTTCATATAGCCGGACTTTAGCGTGTGAGAGACGATTCGTCAACGGACAGACATGTCCTGAAATCCCATCCAAGCTTATCCTCGCAAGCTCAAAATCTATAAAAACCCTCCTGAATTACCTCGATTATGAGGCGACGGAACCTTATCCGCCAAATAAAAAAAGGCCACGTATGACCCTTTAGGCTGTATCTGGTGTAAGTTCAATAAGCATGATCGTGACATCATCACTCGGCTCTGTTGGGGTATACATCTGAACAAGATGAAGAAACTTATCAAGAGACACGCTTTTAAACTCGCATGCAGCGACAAACGCACATTCAACAATGTCCGCCCCGCCATCCGAACACAAAGCAAACAGGTGTCGTTTTGAGGAATCAAGAGAAAATGTTTTCACTTCAGGAACGCACGTCACCAAAGGTGACATTTCTGGGTCTCCGAAACTCCGCGTCACACAAAGCCCGCGGATATGAGTTCTGCCAAATTCATCCTTATACACACGAGCAAGACGATTTGGCGTTCCTCTTACCGGAAGAAAGAAAAAAGCAGAATCTTCCATCAGCGGATAGACACGGGGAGAGAGACGACGAAATTCTTCCGGATGGTCTGGATGATGATCTTCTGTCATCCGTTCAAACGCGCGCGCACCATCTGGAGTAAACTGATAGAATCGACAATCACCGAGAAATAAAACATTTAGTTCATTTTCTGTGATTTTGACTCGTGTTGCAACGGCCCCCGCTTTTGAACGCGCAAACAACTTTGACACGTTCCGATTAATTACTTCACAAGAATCCACCGCAGGAGCATCCGCCCGATCTCGTAGCTCGCAAGCTACATAGCGGGCAAGCGCGTACGTTTCTTTGTTCACCCCAGGATCACCGTGCCCATCTGCCACCACAGCCACAAAAGGCCGTGCATGAGAGGATGAATGAGCAATAACGTCTTCTGTCATTGTTCCATGAAGGTTTCGTCCGTGTTTCGGAGCAGCATGAACACGCATATGAATCTTCATTTCCAACTCCATAAAAAGAACAATCCAACCCAAGACTTAACATACAAAAAAGACCGGGTCAATGCCCGGTCTTTTCTTTTATTCCTCTCGCACCTGAATTTTTTTTGCCTCTGCGTATTTCATCATTGTATCTCTGAGCGCCACATTCACGGGACGCATTTCAATTCCGTATTCCGCAAGGCGTGTATTCGACAAAAAATTATTTGAACGTCCTTTCTTTGCAAGCCCCTGTTCAACAAGGGCTGCGTTTGGAATCCACTCGCAAGAATGATTTGCGTCAACAAGTTCATGATACAAATCAAGAAGCTCGCGGTGTTTCATTGTGCCTGGATTTGAGACATGAAAAATTCCGGTCGCCTTCTTCTCAAGCATCTGATGAAACACACCGATCATATCTTCAACGATTGTGACAGAGTTTTCAACATCAATCACTTTTGGATACGTCGCGAGTTTATCGATCATGTTGTTACTCGACGGAATCCAATCGATCGGCATACGGACGCGTGCGATCCCAATATTCGGCAACGTTGAAAGCACAAGATCTGCTGCCCACTTAGCACGTGAGTAGACGGCAGATGGATTTCCATGATCCTCTTCTTTCCATGCACGATCCTCGTGTTGAGAATCTCCGTAGAAGATACAACCCGACCCCATGTGGAGCAGATAGAGTCCCATTTCTGCACACGCGTCCGCAAGGATCATGGGAAGGATCGCATTCCCGCGCATGGTCTCAAGTTGATGATCTTCGCACCAATCCACGTTTGGTTTTCCACGCACCCCCGCTGCATTCAAAATGACATCTGGTTGGTGTTTTGCAAATTCGGCAAGGGCGTCTTCTTTCGAGTGGATGCGCACATCAGACAAAATCGCTTCGTCCTTCCATGCATCCGCAAGGCGTTGGCCAAGATACCCTTTTCCAAAAATTAAAATTTTCATACGCTGTGACCTTTATGTTTATACTGCGACTCGTAATATTCTTTATACGCTCCAGACTTACAGTTTGCGATCCATTCTGGATTCTGTTTGTACCATTCGATCGTTTGCGCAATTCCGTCTTCAAAATTCATCTTTGGCTCCCAGCCGAGTTCTGTTCTGAGCTTTTGGCTATTAAGGGCATATCGACGATCATGACCTGGGCGATCAAGCACATACTCAAGATAAGATTCATCTCGACCCGCATGTTTCAACATCTGACGAATGAGTTCAATGTTCGGCATGCGATGTCCGGTTCCGATGTTATACGCCTCGCCAACATTTCCTTTCTGTGCAATTACATCAATCGCGCGACAGTGATCTTCTGTAAAGATCCATTCTCGCACTTGAAGACCATCTCCATACACAGGAACCTTTTTTCCGTCGACGAGGTTGCAGGTAAATAACGGAATCAACTTTTCTGGAAACTGATACGGACCATAAAAGTTGACGGAGTGCGTAACAATCACCGGCGTTCCAAACGTAACAGCCGCCGCGTGACAGAGTAAATCTCCCGCCGCCTTTGAGGCTGCGTATGGACTGCGTGGTTCAAACGATGCTTTCTCATCAGACTCACCTTCAAGAACCGCACCGTAAACTTCATCTGTTGAAATTTGCACGTAGCGCGGAATTTTATATTTACGAACAGCTTCAAGTAGATTATGCACGCCAATAACATTTGTCTGAACAAAAACATCCGGATCAAGAATCGATCGGTCAACATGTGTCTCCGCCGCATAGTTTATGAGCACATCTGCCCCTTTTGAAAGAAGAGCCTCAACATCCTCACGTTTGGAAATATTTCCTTTTACGAACGAGTAACGTGGATTTGAATCCAAATCTGCCAAATTCAACAAATTCCCCGCGTACGTCAAATCATCAAAGTTTACCACTTCGACATCTTGATATTCACGCAAAAGATAGCGAATCATGTTTGACCCCATGAATCCCGCCCCGCCTGTAATGATAATTTTCATAGTGTCGGCATCTTATTTGCTCGATGAAATCTCGTCAACGCTCAATCGAATACGCTTTCCAAGTTCCGCAAGTTCCTCCGCTGTCACATCGCGATGTCCCCACATTTTATGACCATCGTCTGCAAATCGAGGGATGAAGTGAAAATGCGTTTTCATAATCACCTGCCCTGCAACAGCACCGTTGTTTGTCGTGAAATTGAAATCCGTTGCGCCCACAGATTGCAAAATCGCGGGTGCAAGTTTTTTTGCGATCGAGCACATATGGGCAAGAATTTCATCTGAAGTACTCATCATGTTCTCACACAATTCTTTTGGAACAAACAGCGTATGACCAGGATTTACCGGAAAGATATCCAGAAAAACAATCACCTGTTCATCTTCATACAAAATCTCCGCAGGAATTTCTTTTCGAATAATTTTGTCAAAAATTGTATCCATACTTATTTATATTTTAGTAATCGAAGAACAAGAACAGGAATAAGAAACGAAACGAAACTAATCAAGACACGCCATCCCCCAAAAACACTTCCAAGATTCCACGTAAGCACAGCAGCAAAAATACCACAGAGGAACAAGAGAACATATTGAAGTTGTGGTCGATCTGTATATTCTTGTACAACAGATCCCCACCAAATCCCAAATACCATAATTCCAATTAAAAAGATGTGTACGGAAAAAAACCGTGCAACAAATCCTGGACGGATCAGATCAAGCGCCCAAAACAATACATAGGACACAAGACTCACCAAAAATCCTGTTTGTGCCACAGCTGCTTGTTCTTCTCTTTCAAAATGCATCATAATTTCACGGACGATTAAATGAAGCAAACAAGTTTTGATACCACAGCATCGGTGCGCGCCTCATGACAAGATCGATCTGTTTTACATCGACATGCGCCTGCAACTCCTCAATTTCCGGTGTGGAAAATGTAAACTTCCAACTTCCCTGATCAAGATAGAGTTGTTGTGCATCCAATCGAACCGTCGCAACATTCCATCCATCACGGACTTCCGGTGGAGTATATTTTGCCAAAATATAATTCACGTGTAACGAATCAAGATCTGTGTGTGGTAAGAGGCGAATGGAATCTGGACGAAAATACTGTGCTTCAGAAAACACAATCGGAGCATCTGTTAAAATCTCTACATCTTCTTTTGAAACAGTGACCGGAATCAATCCTTGTTCTTTTATCGACTCCGTTACCAATTGATACGGAGCGGGAATGTGCAATACACCGGAACCAATCTTCATCGTCTGAACACTTTCTGCGTGACGCGTCTGTGCAGAAAGACGTTTTGCTTCCGTCCAAAATGTGACCGGAGTGAATGATTCACGATATCCGGATACATCCCCAAGATACACTCCATTCAAAAAAACGATTTTTTGTTGTGTAGTCTTAATGGATCGCACAAAAATATCACGACTTGCTTGTACATCTATTTTATAAACACCTTCTGGCAACACCCCTGTTTCCACAAGAACTGTTTTTAATGTTGTCGCCCGTTTATCCGACGATACATTCCCATCATCTTCCACGCGCACATGTAAAATCGGACGATTTGTTTCATCTGTCACACTTATCAAGATCGGATCGGATCCGTTATCCCGATTCATATCCATATAGGAAAACTCGGCGTAAATCGGTTCTTGTTTCACATACACCTTACTTGTATGTGCCCCCCGCAAAGAAACGGAAATTGTTTGCGCTATTTTTGACGCAACATAATTTGGCAAACGAAACGGAATAAATAAATCTGTATGATAGGTTGCAATTTCATCGCGTGAGGGTGGGTGTGCAAAAAACTCCGCGACTGTTTTATATGTGGGTGTACGTTGCAACAACAAGGTCTCCCCTTCGTTTATACGCGACCACGGAGATTGATCAATGATGAGATTTTGGAGTGTTCGTAAAAAATAACGCGGAGGATTCACGGAAGTGAGCGCACCAAACTCCACAATAGGCGTATCAACATTTTTAAACCAAATCGTTGCATCAATCGTATCGAACGTACGATGCGGATGTACAAAGAAAAAAACAGGATCCCCCACAATCGTCTGAAACCAATTTTCGTCCGCATCTTTTTTAAGAACACCCACACGCTCATTTGGAGCAAGCGCGTCTATAAACGGAGACGCTTCTTCTAAGGAATGGGAAATGGCGAATGTTCCATTCGGGACAAAATTTTTTACACCAAGCCAACCGAGAATACTTATCGGAATGAGAATCAATAAAAACTGAATGATGCGCGCAAACAGATGCATACAGAAACAGAATTACTCAACGTTCTTTATGAGATACAACGACTCAACACCAAAAGTTTCAACAAATTCAATACGCAATGCCTGTGGTCCTAATTTCTGTTCATTCAAAAATTGAAGATCTTTTTCTGGAAGTGTGATTCCGTAATAATACACAGGGACATGTTCAATAAGGTGAGGAAGCATTGTGTATGTGCGTTCTGATCGAAGCGGAACAAGCACATGACGCCCCGGGAAAAAAAGCTTGTCGGATCTGTCTGTGACAATCACCCCCTGTTCTGGAACGATCGCAAAGATGCGATCTTGAATGTCTTCTGATTGTTTTAATGTTGCTACCACGCGCACAAAAGCATCTTGTCCCACAAAAAAAACAATGCGCGCATTGAGCGCCCCCAAAATAAACAGACTCGTGCACAACAGAGCTACGGCAATCTTTTTAGATCGCACACGTTCAGACACCCAAACCAACGACGTGGCGATAAGAGGGGTCGACATCACAAAAACCGGAAGCCAATAGCGAACATAGGAATTGGCGATCGTGATTTGTGCTGGATCCGGATTATCATGCAGCCGCCAGCTTCCGTACCAGACACACACCCATCCCGCAACCAACACAGTAACGATCGTATAGATCTTTTGCTTTTTTGTTTTCCAAACAATGGGGAGTGCATACAGCGCAGGAATTGTAAGCCACCAAAATAACAAAAAGAGGTAATCAAGTGTGTGCCAAAAAACGGCGCGTGGATGAAACCCAAACGGAAAAAGAAATGACATTTTTTCTGCAACATCTTCCTTTACAACATCTTGAACGATTGTGCTTTGGATCGATGAAACAAATGTATATCCGAACGTAAGTGGATGACCATATGTTAAGAAGTTCATGACAAACATGAGGACCAATACACTCGCAACCCCCGCTCCAAAAGACATGATACGTTGAACGGAAAAGGATGCCCGAAGCGTATATAAGAGAAAAATAAATAATGGGAGAAGCCAATAAACTTCCGAAAGACGAACAAAAAGAGCGAGTCCAAGAAACAACCCTGCAAAAAACGGAGCGATTTTTCCGGATACAGAAAAACGCACAAGAAACCAAGTGGAAAAAATAAGGCAACAAACAAATAACACATTTGGCATCAATCCTCGTGCCGAGTAATACCAAACAGCCGGATGAAACAGAAACAGAAGACTGGAAAGAAGCGCAACACGCGCAGAAAACCATTGCTCAATAATCTGCTTCCACGCCAGTGCCGCAACAAGAACAAGAATTGGCGTGAAAAATGTGAGCGACCATGATCCAAATATGTGTAAAAACATCCCGTACAAAAATGCGAGTCCAAGAAAACTTCCCGGAATTAAATACGCACCGTCTGTAATGATTGATCGTGGATGCAAGACTCCCCCAAGTGTTTGATTCCATGCATCAAACACACGAAACGAACCAGCTTGCTGAAGGGCGCGTGCAAAAAATGCACTCGCAGTTTCATCAGGGGAAATGAAAAGATGCGTGAAACGTGTGAGATAAAACGTGGAAAGAAAAAAGATGAGGGCACACGCAATCCCTACTCCATACGTAGAAAAAAATTTTACAACAGATTTAAATCCCATACGTAAATAAACTGATCACAGCAAGCACAATCGCAAGAGCAAACGTTCCGATGGAAAACGGAATAAACAGATCAAACCCAACCCAAAGGGCAATTAACAACAAAGTGATGCCAAGTACTTGGAAAAACATTTTTGTTTTTCCAAAAATATTGGAACCCATATGCCGTCCTTGTTTTTTACGAAGATACCCCCCAATCATGATCATCGAATCTACAAACAAAATAAGAGCACCAAAAATTGGATTGATATGCTGCATGACTACAAGGATAATCACAGATCCAATTAACAGCTTATCTGCGAGCGGATCATAAAATGTTCCCCACTCTGTCACCTGATGACGCAATCGGGCAACAGAACCATCGAGAGCGTCTGTAAACGCCGCGAACAAAAAAAGCGGAACACCGATGTTAAACTGATCATAAAACAAAAAATACAACACGAACGGAACCATAACCATGCGTGCAATTGTAATCATGTTTGGTGTCACAAAACGCGGCACAAGCGGCACGAACGTATAGCGCATGAAATAATCATGCGGGAACAATTTGCTGGGGTCGCGATGGAGCATATGATAAACTGAATGGGTATGCGAAGTCGATTCCACTCTATCATCTTTCCCTCGCTTTTTCTAGCGTTTTTCAGCATAAACACCTTTCTTCTCACACAGCCAATTCTTGGCGCTTTTTTGCTCATTACCTACCTGATTTTCATTGGATCACATCTTGGTATACAACGTTGGCGTGGCATTTGGATCGCCCTTTCTATCATCATGATTCTTGGGTCCATTGCCTATTACAGCGCATCTGTTCCTGCCATTTTATTTCAAGGAATCGTTCTTTTCTCCACCATCGCAAGCGGAATCATCTCATTTCAGACAAAGACACAAGAACGGAACGATCACATCCAACCCATTCTCAAAAACGTCATTTCATCCATCCGAACCAATTTTGCCCCTCCTATTCTCATTGCGTCATTTTGCACTCTGTTTCTTCTTGTTCTCTTTTTTCGCATCCTTGATGCACACCCCATCGTAAACGCCGTCAGATCTCCATGGGATCAATTTTCTCCAGCAATACTCATTTTATTCGCTCTTGCCACCCTTCTTGTTTCTGTCTTGTTGTATCGTGGTCGTGAAAAAACCCTTTCCATTTTTCTCTTTACCTTACTCATCGGCTCTCTCTTTTCGTTTATCGCCATCAGTTATCCAATTGGGTACGGATTTGATCCATTCATCCACAAAGCGACAGAAGCACATCTTGCTGAATTTGGCACCATTACCCCAAAACCATTTTATTACATCGGACAATACAGCATCGTCTTATTTTTCTCTCACGCATTTTCTCTCCCAATCGATGTTGTTGATACGTGGCTTCTTCCCCTTCTTGCAACAATTCTCTTGCCACTCGCTTGGTTTAGCGCAGCAAAAAGCATGTTAAAGAAAACACGCTACGCCCTTTTTACCCTTCTTGGTCTCTTTCTCCTACCGCTCGATGCGTTTATTGTCACAACACCGCAAGGCCTTGCGAACCTTTGGATCCTTCTTGCGGTTCTTGCAAGTGTTCCATGGCTCTTTGAAGAAGAATCTCCAAATTGGATTTTGGTCAGCATTATCACACTTTCCACATTACTCATCCACCCCATCGCCGGCATTCCGCTTTTTTTCTTTTTTTTCCTTCTCTTTTTTTCAGAACATCATCACAAACTTTCGGATCGTGCTGGACAGAACATAAACTGGATCATTGTTCTTATTGGTTCTCTTGCACTCCCCGCAAGTTTTATTGTGCAATCCATAAAAAATGGACAAGGTCTTCATCTTCTCCCCTTCTCTCCTTCTCTTTTGTTTCAATCCATGAATCTTGAGGTGTTGATTCAAAGTCGATTTAGTCCTCTTCTCGATTTTGTCTATCTCTACGGAAAAAATGCTTTCCTCATCACCCTTCTTGTGAGTGCGAGTGCTTGGTGGATGTATCGTAAAGATCTGTCTTCAAAAATTCGTGTTCTCTTTTTCATGGTTATCATTTTGGGAGCAAACTATCTTCTTCTTGCAAACGTAATCGATTTTTCCTTCTTAATTGAATACGAACGCGCGAACTATGCAAATCGATTGATTCCCCTCATCCTCTTCTTTTCAAGTCCGTTTCTGATCCTTGCGTTTGGACACATCAGCATGAACTTGCGCACAAAACCGATCGCCCTCAAACTCATCTGTCTTCTTCTGCTCACCATGATCGCAAGCGCTTCATTTTATCTCACCTTTCCACGTCGAGATGCCTATACAACAAGTCGTGCCTTCAATGTGAGTCAAGCAGACGTAGACGCCGTGTATTTAATTGAAGAGTGGTCCAAAAAGAAACCGTACATCGTTCTTGCAAATCAATCTGTTTCCGCGGCCGCCATGAAACAACTCGGGTTTCGTTATTACAGTAACTACTTTTTCTATCCAATTCCAACAGGGGACGTCATGTATCAAAAGTTCTTGAACATGAATGACTCCCCGAGCCGCGCGATCATTGATGAAGCCCATCAACTTATCGCAAAAGAAGAAAACGTTCACACGGTTTATTATGTTGTCGACACCTACTGGTGGCAAGCGGATCGCATCATCGAACAAACAAAATCCCTTGCGGATGATTGGAAGAGTGTAGGAGGATCTGTTTACGTGTTTCGATTCGATAAATAAAGATCAAAAAAAATGAAGCAACACATGCTTTATTTTTTTAATACAAGGAATGACTCAAGTTCATCTACGTACCGCTTCAAGGCATATTTTTCTGCCATCTCTCGAATCTGCGGTGCGGATTGCCACGACACAACGGCATGATCCGCAATCAGACGAAGTGCATGCAGAAAAGATGCTTCATTTCCCGGCTCAAACGTGTATCCATTTTCCCCTTCGACGATTAATGTTGGAATACCACCGATCCTAGACGCAATCACCGGTGTACCAACCGCGAAACTTTCATAAATAATGGTCGGAGAATTTTCATAACACAGCGACGGAACGATCACCGCATCAACACTCGCAATTAATTCCAGCATAGGGTCAAGCGCAACAAATCCATGAAAGACAAGGCGCACATCGTGCATACAGTGTTCTTCAATCTCTTTGCGCAACGTTCCGTCTCCGGCGATATGTAACTCAAACGGCACATCAATGGTATTCAGGGCGCGTAACAAAAATAAGATACCTTTATGTTCTTCCAGTTGCCCAGCAAACAAAAGACGAAACGGACCAGATCGGTTCACTGCACGATTTGGCACAAGAACCGGAGGTGCCGGATTTGAAATAACACGCGTCTCAACACCTGAAAAAAAACCACGTTCTGTATGGAGATCAAGAAGAAATTTCGATGGTGAAATAACCACATCTGGCTTGCCGATCGCCCATTTTGAAAGCGCTTCATACCATCGACGCAAAACCGAACGATTCAAAAAAGAATGCTCCTGACCCCACAGAAGAAGTCCGCTTGGAACCGTAAGTTGAACATCATGTAACGTATGAACGTGTTGTACCCCTGTTTCTTGAATCATGCGACCAATCGAAAGTCCGATTCCTTTTAGGTTATGGGTAAAGATAACGTCTGGTTGCTCTTCCAAAATCCATCGATGAATCACGGAACGAACCCCTGGGCTTACCGCATCAATACCATGCCAAAATAATCGCCAAAAAAATGGTTTCTTACCGACATTTTCAATCCCAAATACATTTATTGGATGAAAACGATAAATGTGTTCGATGTGTTTTTCTTGTAAATCCAACCTGAAGCTTTCCCAACCCGTATACGGTTGAGTTGTGAGCACACTGACACGATGACCGCGTCGAGAAAACTCGTCCGCAACACGTCGTGCAATCAACTCAGCGCCACCACGTTCATGAGGAGGATATAAATTTGAGATGATACCAATACGCATACTAATATTCTCTCTTTGTCTGTTGTGTCAAAACGGATTTATACGTTTGTTCTAAATTTGTGATAAGGGGTTCCCAAGCAAAATGGGCTTCTGCGTGTTTTCTTGCAGAGCGACCAAGTTGTTCTCGGAGATCTGTGCGTGTAAGCAAAAGTTCGATCGCTTGTTTCAAGGCTTGTACATCTTCTGGAGGAACAAGGAGTCCTGTTTCCCCGTCCAACACAACAGATCGAACACCCGGCAAACCGGAAGCGATCGTCGGGATTCCGCTTGCAGCCGCTTCAAGAGCAACAAGACCAAATGCTTCTGCACGGCGCGTTGAAGGAAAAACATGAATATCTGCCGTGCGATAATATTCAGGAAGTTCTTTTTCTGAAACAGAACCAACAAACGTGACACGATCTTCAAGATGTCGCATCTGCACCAATGATGCATACGTTTCTTTCATATCCCCACTTCCAACAATCACCAATCGAAACGGTTGAGAAAGATCTTTCAATGCCTCAAACAACACAGGTAACCCTTTAAAATAATGTGCGCGATCGAGTCCGCCTACAAATAACAAAACGGGGACGTTCGACACAGAACCATTCCCTGAAAAAAATGTTTTTTGATCAACGCCAAACGGATGGATTTCAACCCGATCCGAAACAGACGAAATCTGCGCAAGTGCAGAAGATGCATAATAATCTTTTGAACTCACCAAAATGCGATCACATCGATTCACAATCCATGGAAATAACACCTGCTTGTGTGCCTCAAAAATAGCACCGCGTAATCCGCTTGCATTCGCGTCCATGTGATAGGTCATCACGAGTCCTTGATCATGACGCAAGGCTTTACGAACAATCACCGGCTCTGCTCCACCAAAAAATGGATAGTGCAAATGAACAAGATCAAAGCCTTTCAAACGTGAATAAAGCGACGGCATAACACCCGCGTTCCCGATCGACAAAACAGCCGGAATACGATGAACATATTCAGGGTCGTTCTCAACATCGCCATCTTTTGATGTAAACACATGAACATTATATCCACGCGCCCGAAGTCGTTCCGTATACTCAAACGCAACCTTCCCCATCCCGCCACGATACGGCGGATAGGTGCAAACGACCTGCGCAATTTTTGGGGAGGATGCGGACATAATTACCACCAAATAACTCTTTTCAAAACAAACCAGACAATCGTTAATAACGGATTTCCAATCTTATCGACAATAAAGCTCGATGTTTCTTGATGCTCTACTTTTGAGGTAAACATTCTTACAATTTCACGATCAGAAACGCGTCGGATATGGGCAGACTTCTTACGCCCATCAAAAATATGTTTCCACACAGCTGGATTGAATCCATCACGATACGCGGCGAACTTTTCTTTGCCCCATCCACCTTTCAGCGAAAGCACAAGCATCATGATTTCCATTCCAAGAAGGAACGGCGCGAGCAGTGCAATCGTTGCAAGTTTCAAATGCGTGAAGTGAACAATGTAACGATTGCGTTCCATCCAATAAAATTTTGCGAACGCGCGTTTGAATTTATAGTTGTGATATGTAATGGAGTTTCTCGCAAAGACATTTCGGAAACCCGCGAGACGAACACGCCAGCCAAGTTCAAGATCTTCATGATATAAAAACAGAAACGGATCGAGGAGTCCAACTTCTTTAAGAACACTTGCTCGATAAAGCACGGCCGCACCGGACGCATATGCAATTTCACTTCCATCCGCCGTGATGACATCTGAAGCAAGACAGCCGTTGTCACGAACAAATCCGAACCCAAGAAAATGAACCATTCCACCTGTTGAATTCACGCGATCAGGATCAGACCAAAGTTTCATAAACGATTGAACGGATCCAATCTTTGGATCAGACTCCGCAAGCGTCACAGCTTCACGAATCGCACCTGGTTCGAGTTTCAAATCATTGTTGTGCAAAAAAATATAATCCGCACCGTTTAACAGTGCATGATTCATTCCCATATTATTTCCTTCCGCAAAACCAAGATTCTTGTCGTTTCTAAAATACGTAATGCCCGTTCGCTTTGCGAGCCACTCTTGCGAACCATCTGTTGACGCATTATCAACCACAATTATCTCCAATCGATCACGCGGATAATCAAGCTTATCAAGACAAGAAAAAACTTCCTCAAGATAATCAATCGAAAACCAAGAGAGGTAGATGATGGCAACTTTTGGAAGCAATTCTGGCATACACACAGTGTTATTGTGAACGGAGCAAAGCGTAGGGTCTCGCATTAACGATGAGCTTTAAATAACGCGAGAACCTTTGGTCGTCTGACTCCCTCAGGATGACATCAGAATAACAAATTTATTTATCCTTTTCCTCTTTCTCCTGAATGGCAAGCGTTCTTACAAGCTTCGTGATCTCGCGTTCCACTTCTTCAATACGCACGAGCAATCGAAACACCGCATAAAAAAGAGCGATGATGGAAACATACATAATGGCGTCTACCCCACGACCAACTCCAACAAAACGCGCAAGTGTATCTGTCGTCTGCGGAAGGACGACAACAACACCCACGATCACCCAAAAGAGTATCCACAAAAACAAAAATGCAAGCGTCAATTTTCCATTTTTAAATTGTCGAAATGTTTTTGTGATCGCAAAGAGCGCAAAGACAACAAGAAAAAATTGAATGATGGTCATACTTACATGGTAATGCGTCGAAGCACTAACTTAAAAAGGGTTTTGATTCCAACAAAAAAGCTCTGACCTTTTGAGAGGGAGTAATCTGTATAAATCGCTCGAATCGGAACTTCCACAATCTTGAATCCATGATGTTTTGCTTCCGCAATAAGTTCTGAAGAAACTTCCATGCGATTGGTCTTGATCTCAATTTTTTCAAGAGCTCCTCGAGAAAATGCACGAAACCCAGACTGGCTATCTGTGACATATGCACCAAACAAGACAAGTGTTGAAATATTACCAAGCATGTTTGCGACTTGGCGATACCAAGGCATGCCTGTACGCGTCAGCATGCGTGATCCAATCACAACATCGGCTCCACGTTTCATTGCTTCAATGAATTTAGGAATCTCTGCCGGATCATGTTGTCCGTCCGCATCAAGCGTCACAACAACATCGGCTCCACGTTTTTTTGCAAACGCAAATCCTGTACCGATTGCCGCTCCAAGCCCACGATTAATAACGTGTGACACAACGAGTGCACCATTTTTTGCTGCCACCTCTGCTGTTTCATCTGGCGAACCATCATCTACCACAATCATCTCATCAACAAAAGACCGCGTACGTATAAGAACGTCCGCGATCTCCGTTGCTTCTTTATATGCCGGAATAACTGCCACGATTTTCATAGGCCATAGAGGCAATAAAAGCTGTTAAATGTACTCTGCACCCCTTCGGCTCTTATGACATTTATTGCTTTTATCATCCCCCCTTACATGTTCAACAAAATTTTATTTGCTTTCAAATATTCAATCGTTCGGCGCAAACCATCTTCTAACCGCACAAGAGGAAACCATCCAAGCTCTTTTGCACGATTAATGTTTGGAAGGGCTGGTTCAAACAAAAAGGCAAAATTCTCATCTTCCACCATTTTGCTCGGCGAACTAGTCATCTCTATAACCTTTTGTGCCACATTGCGCAAGGGTAAGTCAATATCAGAACCTAGATTTACGGGTCCTGGATATTCCACCGCGTTCATAACACGCATCATGCCATCAACAATGTCTGTCACATAACAAAGGGCAAAAGGAAATTCTAATCCCCCACGTAACACTAAATCTTTTTCATCAAGGGCATCCAAAATAAAATCCGGAATGAGCTGACCATCAAACAAAGGCATGCGCGGACCGTATGTTCGAAAAATACGCGCAATACGAATATCGAGTCCATGCACCTGATGATACGTTTCAAACATCGTTTCCGCAAAACGCTTTCCTTCATCATAACACGCACGAGGAGAAAGTTGATCGATTGTCCCTTGTTCATTTTCTGAAACAGAACCCTTTCCACTCACACGTGCGCCGTACACAACAGAGCTTGACGCAAGCAAAATCTTTGAACGATATTTTTTTGCAAGTTCTAATACGTGATAATTTCCGATGGAATTTGAAAGGAGTGTTTGAATTTTAAATTGATCAAACTTTTTGATAGACGTTGGACACGCAAGATGATAAATCTCTTGAATCCCCTGAAACGGCAATTTAAATTCTGCGAGTTCTGTAAACAGATCAAGATCAAATGGCTGACTCACATCCAATCGAATAAATCGAAAATTTGGATTTTGTAATAATAAGTCGATATTTTTTACATCTGATGTTGCAAAATTATCAACACAAATAACACGATGTCCGTCTCTGAGCATGGCTTCACACACGTGAGATCCCAAAAATCCGGCACCACCTGTCACAAGAACATTCTTTTTTTCAAAGGTCAAAGCTTGAGGCATATAGGGTATTGTATCGGGAAAAGGCTTGAGAAGCCAGAGAGGATTAGGGGCAAAGAAAAGGCGATTAAAAGTTCTGATCAAGTCCAGTTACAGAACCAGACGCTCCCATAACAGAATAATCCGAAGTGGTTTCTATCTTTGTGCCGAATGTATAATTTCCAAAAAAGACGTCGGAAATATCATCAACTTTTTTATTCCAATCCGAGCCGTATAACGACGCAGCGACTTCTTCTGTTGCAAGCGCACGCAAAACGCCTTTTGCTTCTACGGCAAATACAGTCGGTACCGTTTGAAACTTCACAAGTTTTGTTCCTGGGTGATACGTCACATTTTTTCCGAGTGTGAGCGATGACAAAAATTCAAACGAAACTTCTTTTACAGAGGAAAAATCTGTGAACCATGTGAAATACACCTTCTCATTTGGAAACGCATGACGCTTACCGTCTGTTGCATAAAAATAGACAGCACGGCACGGATCATTCACTTCCGCCTTTTCCGAACACACTAATTTCACAAGAGATCCGGGAATTGCCTCTGGTGGATATAATTGAAGAGCAAGTGTCAAAGCTTTTGCAATATTTAATCTCCCTGCCCCCATTTTTCCGCTTGCATCCCCTGTTACGTGAACCGGATCCGCAGATAATCGCAAAACATTTTTAAGCTGTATGGGGGTCAGGCGTGGGAATTCTGCAAGAACAAGTGCAGCTGCGCCCGAAACCATTGGTGCGGCCATAGATGTCCCGGACCAATGATCTTGAAAAAACCCTTTTGCAAACGGTGCCCACATGCTGTTTTGATACACAGAACTCAAAATATCCTCCCCAGGTGCAGCAAGATCCGTGCATGTTGCACCATAATTGGAAAAAACAGATTTTGTATCTGTTTGATCAGTTGAAGAAACACCAATGATTCCGTTGTCTGGTGTTCCATGTCCGATACATGCAGGATAAATAGGAGTAAAATCCACGTTCGTTCCACCCCCCTCTGTATTTCCAACCGCAGCAACCATTAAAACCCCTGCATCATTCGCTTCTTTGATGACAGCCTCAAGAAGCGGATCCATATCAAATCCTGTAAAACTCAAATTAATCACCTTCGCTCCATTTTTAACCGCGTATTTTATTCCTTCGCGCGCTGTCACAGAATTTCCCGCGCCCATATTATCCAAAATACGAACATTCATGAGCTTAACATGCCAGTTGATTCCAGTTATCCCGAGAGTATTGTTTGTTGTTGCGCCAATAATGCCTGCAATCACTGTTCCATGAGACACAGCCCCTTCATCAAACGTTGTTGAGATCGTTGGTTCCGGTATGTTGTCACGATCAATAAAATCCCAACCATGAACATCGTCTACAAAGCCATTTCCATCATCATCAAATCCATTTCCAGAAATTTCCCCCTTATTTATCCATTTATTTTCCAAAAGATCTAAATGATCTGAATCAAATCCTGTATCCAAAACCGCAACAATAACATCTGACGATCCTGTTACCGTCTGCCATGCCGCTGGTGCCTGAATCGCTTGTAAATACCACTGTTCTTGAAAATATGGGTCATTTGTCGTCATGACAGATGCAAAAACAGACGAGGTGGCAAACCACGAAAGAAAAAAGATCAGGACTATTTTAAAATTAAACATTTTCATTTGCGTATTTTTACGGATTCCATGTTGCAATAGATAATCCGCTTCTTACGTTTTTATCGAAGGGAAAAAATCCTCCAACGACTTTAAAATAAGCATCAAACACACGCACCTGTGGCCCACCGAGAGATGTGGGGACTGTATAAAGTTCTGAGAAACCATCCAAATTTAAATCACCCGCAACAGCTTGGACACCCCCCAAAAAAAACGACGAGAGTACCAAAGAAGATGTTTGTAAATTTCCAAGCGCATCAAAAAGACCAACCCAAGGCAAGGACCCAGCTTCTGAAGTAACGATGATCTGATCCATCTTTTGATCGTGCAATCGCAGAGTTGAGACACGTAATCCTGATTTTGAAAACGTAAACGCGGAAAAATCCCGAACATATCTTCCGTTTGCATCAAAAATTTTAACGCGATGTGTTTTGTCTTTTCCCCCAAGTGACGCCGCAATTTCCATTTCCGTATCATCATCAAAATTTCCAACCGTCACAAAAACAGGAAACGTGGTACGGCCGAATGGATAAAACGATCCGATCATCTCCCCGCGCATGGTAAAAATACGAACTTGTCCATTTCCTCCTTGATCTTGTGTCACCAAAATTTCATCGATACCATCACCATTCAGATCCCCTGTTGTAACAATCGTTCCGTATCGACTCGAAACATCAAAGGCAAAAAATTGACTTTGTACGTTTCCCATCAAATCAAAGACGCGCACGTGCGGCCCGCCTCCTGGACCTGCAGCTGTAACAATTTCTTCTCCCCCATCTCCATTTACATCCCCTACCGCCACACGAACTCCACCACGGAATTTTTTATCATACGCCAAAAAAGATGCGAGTTCTTTTCCATTTCCATTCACGCGTTTTACCATTGGTTCAGAACCCTTACCTTGTGCAACAACAAGTGAACCAGATGGATGCTGATTCGCATTTTGCACCACACCACCAGAAGTACTTCCTGCAAAAACGGCAGCCGTTTCAAGCGCACGCTCAATATTTAAAGATCCTGCCCCAAGCGCGCGACGCTCTTCTGGAGTCACACCCGCAATTGGATCTGCGGAAAGCATAAGAGATAATCGAATCTGACTTGGAGTCAAAAGTGGAAAGGCGCTGCGTAAACGAGCTGCAGCTGCAGAAACCATCGGAGCGGCAATAGATGTTCCTTCAAACGGACTTCCGTATGAAGTGGAATAGAGAAAATTGGAATCATCATGATAAACCGCCCCAAAAATGTTCACACCAGGAGCGGCAATGTCTACACAATTAGAACCACTATTTGAAAACGTTGCTTTTTTTCCGCCAACATCAAGCGCTGCAACTCCAATCACGCTATTTTTGCCGATACGTGTATCAAAACACGCAGGGAACGTTGGATCACGATCCAAATCAAGACGACTATTTCCAACGGCCGCAACAACCACAACCCCCTGATCTACAGCCCAACCAATGACTTGCTGCAAAGAATCATCTGGTTTTGTAGAAATCAAACTTAAATTAATGACATCCGCCCCGTTTTTAACGGCGTAGGTAATAGCATCGCGGACCTGTGCGGTTGTTCCCTTTCCTTTGGAATCCAAAATACGGAGCGGCATGATTTTTGTATTTGGAGCAATTCCAGTAATTCCCTTTCCATTGTTTGCTGTTGCAGCAATTATTCCTGCAAGAAGCGTCCCGTGAGAAACAATCGTATCATCAGCTCTTGGATCTGTGATGTCCGGTAAGGGACTAGGGTCATTATCAATAAAATCCCATCCGTGAACATCATCCTCATATCCATTATGATCATTGTCTTTGTGATCATTTGCTATTTCACCTGTATTCACCCAATACTTACCAACCAAGTCTTCATGCGCCATATCAAATCCAGCGTCTAAAACCGCCACGATCGATTCCTTTGCAGAGGATGTTTTTGTTGAATTATGAATAGCATTCAAATACCACAATTCCGTGACAAACGGATCTTTTGCCACCTGAGCATGCACAACAAACACACCCGATATAAAAAGGGTTGCGGTCACCAACCAAACAAACCATGATTTCCTTAAAAATAAACCCGCCATAAGCGGGTTTATTGTATCCTGAAATGACCTATTTCGTCGAGAAATTAAAAGTTTTCACTCACACTCTGAACAGAGGCGATCGTCTGTGCAAGGTTATAATCTACAATATTCACAATCGATTCTCCAAATGTGTAGTTTCCATAAAAAACGTCGCTCACATCATCAATTTTTTTATTCCATTCTGCGCCATACAGTGCGTTTGCGATTGATTCAGAGAGGATTGATCTAAGAACTCCACCTTTTTGAACCGCATACACCTGTGGAGATGTTTGAAACTTCACCATCTTGATCCCTGGGCGATACGTCACGTTTTTTCCGAGTGCGAGGGATGCCATGAATTCCGCTGACACTTCTTTTACAGATGAAAAATCGGCAAACCAGGTGAAAAAGACTTTATCATTGGTAAAGGCGTGTCGTTTGCCGTCTGTTGCGTAATAATAAACCGAACGACATGGATCATTTACGGTTGTGTTCACTGTGCAAGCAAGTTTAATCAAGGAACCTTGCGGGGCTGTGCCTGTTACGGGTGCTGGTGCTGGAACTGGAGGAGAAACAGGTGCGGGCACATCTACAAATTGATACACGAGCGAAACAGCATCATCATCCGAACCAACAGCGAATGTCTTTGATGCATCCTTGATGAGCGCACCAAAAAACTTTTTGGTGTTTCCTTCAAACGTTTTTACACTCCACGTTTCTCCCGCATCCTCTGACGTCATCAAAATTTGATCTCCCACAATAACAATCTTGTTTCCGGAAACATCCAAAGAATACAATTTTTGTGTTGTAAGCCCTGGAATAGAAACAAGGCTCCATGTTGTTCCTCCATCTGTTGTTTTCAGAACCGTTCCCATGGTTCCAACAATGAATCCTTTTGTTGAGGAAACAAAACGAATGGCGTGAAGGGTTTCTTTTGTGCCGCTTTCGATGGTAACGCGAGATATTCCTCCGTATAGAACTTTTGAAATCAACCCATCAGCACCCACAATCCACGCCGTTGAATCTCCACGATCCTCTACCCCATACAGATCTGTTGTATAGCCAAGCGAAGACGTGTTCCAATTTCCATTTGCATAATACCGAAACGTTCCGACTGCCCCAACCAAAAATCCCGTAGCTGAGCCGGAAGTTGTTTTGATATCTATTCCATAAACATTTTTTGTAATTCCAAAACTAAAGGGCGACCAAGTTGCGCCGTGATCACCCGAAACCTCATTGATCCCATTAGAACCCACAGCGATCAAACGACCATCCGGAAGTGTTGCAAAATCAAAAAAGGTAACATTCGCTGCATCAAAAGATTTTACCCATGTTTTACCCAAATCAGACGATCGAAAAATAACCCCTCCATTTCCTGCAGCAATCAGATGATCTCCACTTTGGACGATAGATCGAAATGAATTTGCATCCCCAACAGATGACGCTGTCCAATCCGCAGCGAATACAGGAGGAGCTGACAAAAGAAGTGTACCGATAACAAAAGAAAGTAGTAAGTTTTTTTTCATATTGATTACATTATACGTCGATCTTGTGTTCTACACAAAACAAAACACCCTCACCATAAAGGTGAGGGTGTTTGCTCCTCAGGATCCCATTCTCGGTGCAATTAAGACGATCAGCATACGCCTCACGTCGAATTATTGCGATGAGAAATGTGGATTGGTGAAGATGATTTGATCAAAGATCAAATATTACTTAGACCATGTCTCTGCGGAAAGCGCGAGATCAAGTACCAAGTATCCGTTTGCCCAGTCAGCTGCACCAGCTTCTGAAGCACCATCGTGTGCGACAGCTGCTGAACCAGCGTAATCAGACCAGATAAAGTTATAAGCTGAGTTGTTTGTGCTTGTTGCAGCACAGACACCAGAAGTAACGTTATCAAGCTCCCAAATTTCTCCTGCTCCAGAGTCTTCAAGACAGACATCTGCAGCGTTGTGAGCTGAGGAATCACCAGCAAGGTAAATACCTACAGAATCAACTTCGCTACCGTCTCCATCTGTGTTAAATCCAACTGGAGTTGCGCGAATGGTGTAAGTTACTGTTTCGCCAGAAGAAATACTTTCTTCTGCTACGTCAAAGATCACAACCAATGTTGAATCAGCTTCTGTGAAGGCACCTGTGCTTTCAGCATCACCAGTTGCTTGATCTTGAACAACAACACTTGAAGAAATATCTACTCCGTTCTTATAGAACTTCACAGAATCAAGTCCGAGTGTTTCTGTTCCAGCAGTATCGGATGATCCGAGACCGTCAGAGAAGGTCACTGGGAACTTCAACTGCTTAAGAGCGATATCTCCACCACTTGCTGTAACGGTAAACTTGTAAAGGTCTACAGCTTGTCCGTTAACGAGTGTGCTGTTTGTCAAATCAACAGCGCGTACAACTGGAACAGCTTTGTAAACATGCATGGTGTTTCCAGCAAGTCCGAGTGAGCCGTTTGTTGATTGTACACCTTGGCTATCTGCTTTCTTAATGGTTGTAAGTGTAAGAGCTGTGTTGCTTTGTGAAGCACCTGCTCCTGCACCAATTGGGTTCAAAACGAGTTTTGCTGTAACAACTTTGTATGATCCTGCCGCAATTGGCAAGCTCATTCCTGTTACCAATGCACCTGCACCAGAACTCTGGTCAAACACAGAAGATCCAAGAAGAGTTGTTCCATCATACAATTCAACACGGTTGATTGTAGATGCAATAGCTGCACTTCCTACGGTAAAGGTCATTTCCTTTACTGTGTAAGCTTCGTTCAAAGCAGAAACACGGAACTTAGCTGCTGTAACCGTTTGATTTCCTGCTGTGATGAATGCGGAAGGAGATGAACCGTCAAGAATAGGGGTAAATGAACCTGCATTGAAGTAAGTCATTGCTTGACCTTCCTTGTCTGATTGAGAAACAGATCCAGCACCCGTTGCTGTTCCTGAAACATCAAGGTCACCTGTAATACGGTCTGCAGAGTCAACTCCAGCAGAAGCTGCTGATGCAACGTCTGCGTATGCATTCAAGACAAGAGTCTTTCCAGCAGCAAGAGTTGTATTAACAGAGAAGCTGTTTGTTGTTGCAACGGTTGGTTTTGTTGTAGCGGTGGTCATTGTTCCACCAACCAATCCGTATTCGATGTACAAGTTTGTGTAATCGTCTGTAGCAACTGCTGCTCCACCATCAGCGTCTGTATCAAAGTTAACACTGAATGTGTTAAGTTCGATTGCTTCTGTTGTAGAAGATGAGATTGTCCATGATCCAACCTTGAGTCCAACTTTTGGTACTACAACGGTTTGGTTTGCATAAGAACCGTTCTTCAAGACTGTAAGAGATCCTACTTTAACAGTCATGGTGTTTCCAACAACGTCAGCTGCTGGACGTGCAACGTAGCTTCCAGAAACTTTACGCAAAGCATTTGTTGCTGAAGAAGATCCATCGATAACAACTTGAACAGTTGCATCTGCTGGAACGTTTGCGGATCCTTGTGTGTCATAAAGGTCAGCTTTGACCTCCATAACAACAGGAGCTCCTGGGTAAACAACTAATGATGATCCAAAGTTGAATGTTGTGTAAGAGTTTCCACTTCCTGTTGAAGAACAGGTTGCAGAAGTATCTTCGTTGTCACCACAAATTGCTGTTGTGTTTCCGATTTGGGAACCATCCGCATAGATAGCACCGTTTCGGAGAGCGTAGTTTGTATCACTACCATCTTCAGCAATGTTGAAGTTCAATGATTCGATTTTCATTGGTTCTCCAGAAGCCTTTACATCAAAGCGAGCAAGTGTTGCACCTGTAGCTCCTGTCACCAAATCAGATGATGGAGAATCAGCGCGCTTGGTGAATGTAACATCACCAGCAGCGACTGTTTGTGCAGTTGCGTTGCGAGCAGAGAATGTTGTGTTGTTTGCTTTAACCAAAATTGGTTGTTGGTAATCATATTCTGTGAAGATTGCATCAGCAGCGCTGCGCAAGCTTACAGAAACAGTTCGTGTTGAACCACCAACAACGTCAGCAAGAACCTTGAATGTGTGTGAGTTTGTTGTCAATTTTACAGGTGCAGCAGAGAGGTCAAATGTGACGTATCCGTTTGCATCTTGTTTTGCAACAGCTGTTCCCTTTTGAACACCAGCTACATACAAACGCCAGTTTTTGATGTCGTCTGCATTAATAGATCCGATGTTGCGGAAACGAATAGATTGAAGCCAAGCTCCGTTTGAGTTGTTTCCAACTGTAACGTTGTTCTCCCAAACCTTGAAATCATTTTCAGGAGATGGAGCTGCGTCACCTGTTGGGTTTGTTGTTGAAGCAAAAGAAACAGTTCCGAATGAACTTGGAGCAGCTGCCACTGTGTGTGTAGCGCTCATAAGTGGGAATGTTCCTGCTGCAGCAAATGCGCCTACAAATCCGACGTCAGCTGCAGAAGCGAGCTTAAGTCCAACGGTTTGTCCAGCTGCATCTGCAACATCTGTGCGAACGTTCACTGTCACAGTTCCACCAGCTGGAATTGTGAAGAGACCTGCTGCATCATTCCAAGCAATTGTTCCGCTTGAAACAGATGCAGAGTCAGACAAACGAACATATCCGTTAAAAAGATATACGTTTGAAAGAGTGCTGTCAGATGATACTCCTGTACGTGCAAGCTTAACGCTCTTTACGGAAACAGGAGATGAAGTTGGGTTTGTAAAATCAAGAGCCATCAAGTTTGCTACAGCTTGTCCAGCGATCACTGTTGATGCAGCTGGTGAGCTTGCAGAAAGGGCAACAGATACATTCTGTGAAACAGTGTATGTAGGTGTTGTTACTTTTTGTGCAGCGTCTGTGAGGTTTGCCATAGCTGCTGTAACGTCAGCACCAGCTGTGAGTCCAGACTTTGTGAAGCCTGTTCCTGCAAGAACGAATCCTGCATTGTAGCCGTTAGCTGCGAATCCAGCGTCTGTGACTTTTTGATACTTTGTTCCTGCAACAAGGTATTTACCTGAAGCGTCTGACCAGAGCATTCCGTCATATCCGGATGCTGCTGTTGTCAAAGAATCTCCAACAGTGTAGTCGGTGAAGAATACATCTGGAACGTCATCGATGTGAGCGTTCCAATTGTCTCCGCCGAGTCCTTTAGCTGTTGCTTCGTTTTCAACCCAGCGAACTTTTCCTGAAGTTGAAACAACGTAAACTTTTTTATCACTTGTGATTTTGATCCAACGTGCACCTGGGCGGTAAACGATGTTTCCTGCAAGAGTGATGCTTGCGAGTTCTGAATCAGAGATTGTCTTCACGGTGGAGAAATCTTTGTACCAGCTAAAATAAGTCTTTTCGTTTGGAAACGCGTAGCGTTGTCCGTTTGAACCGTAGTAGTAAACAGTAGAGAGAGAAGTTCCCTTGATCAAATCACCAAATGAAGCAGCAGAAGCTGTTGTTGGCAAAAAGGCTGAGAGACCAACAGACCAAAGAATGGTTGTAGCCGCAACAGCAACAGAGAATGCTTTCTTTACCAATGTTGTAGAATTGGTCATAATAAGTTTTCTGTCGAAATTTTCCCGTTATACGGGAGATTAGAATTAACGATGCACTGCGAGTCTTGCGACTCTCGACTTTTCAGCGAGGCATCAAATAGACACATTACGACCCGCCAACACCTAAAATAGTGTTTGGCGAGCGAATTCGATCGTCTTCCATTAAAGAAGACAACCGTGTTCGTTACTCTGCAATCACGTGAGCGAATTCAATTTCTTTTAGGAGCTGAAATGCTCGGCGGTAAATCCCTGCTTTTTGTAAAGCGGTGGCATTTACTAATTTTAACTGTTCTTCTTTTGTTGCAACCAAGCTTGCGTGTGCAAAAGCCTTTTGAAAGGCAAGATCTAGTTCATGTGTATTTTCTGCTGTTACCGCTTGTTCATGTGCGGTAATAATCACTTCAACAGCCTGTTCTTTTGTTTCAGTAATCATTGTCTTAACCTCATCTACTTGTGTTTGAACATCAAGTGGAAGAGTTGATGCGGAAGACGCTACTGTACTTGTGTAAACATCCGCCTTACGACCAACAGCTCGTGCGAGCTCTGTTGCCTGAGAGGAGGTTTCTGTTTTCAGATCAGACTTAATGTTTGCAACATTTTGCTTTACACGATCCACAGCCATGGCAATTTGTGAGATATCAGACTGTTTTCCAGATGCGGCAAGGGCAACCATTTCTTCTAGGCGTCTGCTGGTGAATTCCATACGAAGCTGAGCTTTTTGTGCATTAGATGTTGTGAGCATCATTTGAACACGTTCCATCCCAAGCTTTACCGGATACAACTGATCTCCAGGCAATGTTCCAAGAGAAGCGTTTGCAACTCCGAACCACCCACCAATAAAGAGAAAAACGGAAAAGGCTACCGCACCAACAGGTTTTAACATGACATGTGTAAAATCCCAGATATAAAACTCCAACCAATCACGCCACGTGTGATTCATGCCGGAAATATCTTCTGGGAATCCACAATCCTTTGCGATCCTCTTCCAGTTTTTTTCCGAATCAAAATCACGGCGAAAGATTGGATCATCTTTCACCTTTGCGAAAATTTGTTTTATGTCGTCGTCTTGGAATTTCATATACTTCCGAATTTATCCTTTGCTATTTTACGAAGTTTATTGACTGATCTATGTACCATGACCGTGGTTGCATTTTCTGACTTGCCAATTGTCTCTGCGATCTCTTTCATGCTTAATTCATCATGATAACGAAGGAGAATGACCTGAGCTTCATCTGCATCCAGTTCTTCAATAACAGATTTAAGAAAATTTGCGTCTATCTTATTAATGGTCTCTTTTTCAAATTTGGTTGAGCTATAGCCTTCCATGAAGGTTTCATCAAACACAGCTTCCGAGACACGCCGACCCTTTGTTCGATAAAATTCAGCAATGACGGATCTTGCGATTGTATAGGCAACCGCTGGAAAAGATTCGATTTTTGTTTGAGTTGTATACCCCCACAAACGAAGTGCTGTTTCAGAATAAGCGTCTTCCGCATCTTGCACACGAGGAAGCTTGGCTTTCAAAAGCCCCTTAATTCTTGGGGAGACTTCGTTCAGCATCTTTTCAAAGGATTTGTGATCCTGAAAGGTCCGAACACGAAAGAGGTGAAATTGTTCAGCTGTTTTGTGCACACGTAAAGATGCCTTTTAAATATTTACATTACAATTACCAAACGATACGCTCAATTTAGCAAAAAATCAATGGTTCGTTCCCTATTTTGACTTTTTGGTCATATTTGGCTACACTGGTGTGGACAATAAGGTTATTCACAAGGATAAAGAAAGAAATAAGCTAAGGCAGATGCCTCTTCTTTCCCTCACCCCTTCTTTTCCCTATGCAACCCATCATCCGCCTCTCTGTTTCAGAAGCTTCCAAACTATTTGGAGTAAGCCAAAGAACTATTCGTCGTGCAATTGCATCTCAAGCTGTAACATATGTTGTGGTTCAAGGACGATACAAAATCAATTTTGAATCCATTCTTAGATGGTCACAGCACACAACAACGGTTCGCAATAAAAGAGATAAACAAGGAATCGGACAATATGTTGATCAGTGGAAAGTAAAAAACAAGCTATTTTCTCCAAATCCAAGTGCTGTTCAACATGATGTATGAAACGCGCACTTGTCCTGCTTCTCATTCTTACATTTACCTGCGGCGTCTTTCTGAAGACGTCTAGTGCTTTTAATCAGCCTAATACCTTTGTTCGCACAGCGAACTATTTTTTGTTATCGGGAACAGAACTAGAAAAACCAGAGACCATTCAAGCGCTTGCACAATTTAATCTCATTGTGATTCCGCTTGAAGCACAGGTCTACAATAAAAACTTCTTTAAAACGATAAGAAGTCTCAACAAGAATATCATTATATTGGCATATGTTCCAACCGTAAGTTGGAACGATTTATATTGGACGGATCCGTTACATCAAGCACAATATCCTGATATTCAATCAAACTGGTGGCTGCGGGACGCAAACGGGAACCAAGTTTCCGTTTGGCCAAACACACGCGCACTTAACCTCAATACTGGATGGTCCAATTACCTAGCTCATTATGTGAAAGACATGGTCTTATCGACCGGGCTCTGGGATGGAATTTTTTATGATGAAGTTCAAGATTCCATTTCCTGGGTTGGTACTACGGATGTTGATCAAAATGGACTCAATGATTCCGCCCAAACAGCCGATCAACTCTGGGCAAAAAAATACACAGAACTTTTTGCACAAACACGTGCACTTATTGGACAAGACGCTATCATGATTACAAACGGAAGTTCAAACCCTGCGTTTGCGCCATACGTAAATGGCCGCATGTTTGAAACATTCCCTTCTTCCACAAACAACCTTACGGAATGGAAAAAAGCAACACAAGATTATCTTTCACAAGCAAAACGTGTCGGATATCAAAATGTAGATATCATAAACGTTAACTCTGAAAACACAGGCATAAAAAATGATTACCAAAAAGTTCGATTCGGCATTACCACAACCCTGCTTGGAAATGGGTATTTTGGATTCGATTTTGGAACACAAAGCCACAACCAACTTTGGACCTACGATGAATTCCCTATTGCCCTCGGTGCCCCAAAAACATCCCTGATGAATGTTTTTGATTCTGCAAAAACGGCAATCGATCAAGGGGTTTGGCAACGAGACTTTGAACGTGGACGCGTTGTTGTAAATGCGACGGCAAACACCATAACCATTCCGCTTAACGCGGATTTTGAAAAAATTCACGGAACACAAGACCCTTCCACAAATGACGGATCAGTCGTTTCAGAAATCACACTTGCGGCCCGCGACGGCATTATTTTATTGCGTCCTATCGATAAAATCATCAACGCTCCTTTTCGCAACGGAGCATTTGCCCGCATATTCGACACAAACGGAAAAACAACACGCACAGGGTTTTTTGCCTACGATCATCAATTCAAAGGAGGAATTCAAATCGAACACATTGACTGGAATCACGATGGAAGATTAGACACAATCGTCGCAGATCAATCAACCGTTCGATTATATGATGCAGACGGTACCCTCTTCTCCACATTCACTCCTTATGGCGATACATACAAAAACGGCGTAAACATCGCCGTAGCACCACTCGAAAAAAACGGTGATTATAAAATCATCACAGGAACACTTCACGAAAAAGCGATTGTGAAAATCTTCGATCTCACGGGTCGTGTTGTTCATGATGGATTCTATGCGTATGACAAAAACTTCCAAGGAGGCGTAAATATCGCTGTCGCAGATCTAAACGGTGATGGATCAAAACAAATCATTACATCGGCGGCAGCAAACGGCGGTGCGCATATTCGTATCTTTAACAAAGACGGGAAACTCCTTTCTCCAGGTTTTTTTGCCTACGATAAAAAATTCCGTGGGGGTGCATATGTTGCGACCGGAGATGTTGATGGAGACAAAAAAGACGATATTGTCACAGGAATGGGTATCGGGGGCACTCCGGAAATCCGGATCTTTGATAAATCAGGAAAACTCAAAAAAACATTCCTTGCTTCTCAATCATCAAAAAAAACTGGAATAAAAATTGCCGTAACAGACCTTGATGGAAACAATAGAGCGGAAATTATTGCTCTCACAACAGACGTATTTACCTTGAGTGTGTTTAAATAAATTTGTATGACCGTTGAACCAAAAAAAAATCACTCACTTAAGGGTGAACCGCTTAAAACACCACACTCCTTGTTTGGGCACATGGTGTATCTTTCGATTCATCCGGGTCGATTATTTCTTCTTCCCTTCAAGCATTGGTTTGAAAAACATTATTCCGGAAAATACAAATTTGATCGAGCGGTTTATTCATTCGACCTTGCATTAATTGGTTCTGTCATTGCCTTATTCTTGATCGCCCTTTTTCTCATTCTTGTTCCACCAAAACAATTTCGTGATGATATTTCATTTCGTGCAACCGTTGCTCCTCACGAAATCGTCTCCGGCGCATCCTCTACACTCGTTCTCACCTATCAAAACAACACAAGCGAGCCATTGCGCAACCCAAAACTCACCCTCTCATTTCCAAAACATTTTCTCTTACAATCCGTTTCCTCAAACGAAACGAACGTAGATACACAAAATATTCCGCTTCATGATATTCCCATTGACGGAACAGGGACAATTCATATTCGAGGAGTGATGTTTGGAGATGTGGGTGGAGAACAAACGTTTGGAAGCACTCTTGTCTTTACGCACGGAAAAGAAACAGATGTTATAGATCAAAAAACAGCCTATTATACTTTTTCCCCGAAACGTTCCACACTCTCCCTTGATCTCAATCTTCCAAAACAAATTATCTCATCACAAACAATGTCAGGAACAATCACCTATAAAAACACAGGCCTCATTGATTACCGAAAGATTCAAATAAAACCAGAATGGCCCGACGGATTCACCTTTAAAGACGCATCAGCACAAATGCAAGACGGAGCGTTCATTGTATCCAACATAAAAGCAGGCTCAAGCGGTAGTATTCATTTCACAGGAAAACTTGATGATATTCCAAACAATCTCTCGTTTCGCTTCCATCCATCATTTGCTTTTGAAACAGCCCAATATAAACAAGAAACTCTCGTAAGAGACGCGCCAATTCTTCCTGCACAAATTCAACTCAAACATTTTTTTGAAACAAATGTTCTTACCCCAGGAACAGAGGCAACCCTTCACGTCACCTACAAACACATTGGAAAAGAAATTCTACGCAATGTTGAAATAATATTTACTTCACGCGATCCATTTATCACCAATCAAACACTCCGAGTTTTAGATGTCGACACATTAAACCCCGGAGATGAGAAAGATCTTGTCTTTCAAGTTCCTATTCGAGATTCTGTTGCAACAAATCTTCTCACATCCTATGAAAATCTTCGCGTGCGAACAAACACGATCGCACACTATTCACTTGATCAATTGCCAAATGAACAACTTTCTACCTCAAGCGACGAACTCCAAACTCCTCTTACAACCCCACTCAACATAGAATCTTTCGCACGATACACAAGTCCCGGAGGTGATCAAATTGGTCGAGGACCTCTTCCTCCACGCGTGCAACAAAAAACAAGCTATTGGATTTTCTGGAATGTGGACGGAACAACAAACCCACTTCAAAACACAATCATTGAGGGCACCCTTCCATCAAACGTCTCTTTTTCAGGAAACACAACCGCATCTGAAGATGAAGGAGTAACGTTTGATCCTCTAACCAGGAAAATCACTTGGGATCTTGCCCAAGTCCCACCTACACTGAATCCCGAAAGCAAAGTCTATAGTGTTGCTTTTGAGGTCATTCTCATACCAACAACAGCGCAAATCGGTTCCAGTGCTCCACTCCTGCAAAAGACGTCTTTTACAGGACAAGATGCGGTAACAGGCGTTACGCGCACCATCTCAAAACCAGACATCACCACAAATCTTCCAAGCGACACAATGGCTAAAAATAAAGCTATTGTCAGATAGAAAAAACGTAAAAAACGCCCAATTTTGGGCGTTTTTTACGTTTAACCATTGACAAAAACCTCATTTTCTGGTATCCTCCGGCGTTAAAACATGTTAAAAAACTGGGGATATGAAGATTGCCATGATTGGACAAAAAGGCATTCCAGCCAAAGCTGGAGGCATTGAGCGCCACGTAGAAGAACTCTCTGTGGAGCTTGCGCGTCGGGGACATGAAGTCCATGCATTTTGTCGTTCCTGGTATGCATGGCCAATCCAAGATTATCGTGGTGTGCATTGCATAAAAGCACCGACAATTGCCACAAAACACCTTGATGCGATCGTTCATACGTTTACATCAATTATTTTGGCCGTTCGACAAAATGCAGATATTATTCATATCCACGGGGTTGGCCCTGCCCTTTTAGCGTGGCTTCCAAAACTCCTTCGACCAAAAACAAAGGTGATTGTCACGTTTCACTGTATTGATCGTCATCACCAAAAATGGAATTGGTTTGCACGTTTTATGCTCGCAATCGGAGAACGCTTTGCGTGTTTTGCTCCAGATGCGACCATCGCCGTTTCAAAAACCCTCGAGGCTTACTGCCGCATGAACTACAGCGTTAACACAAAATATATTCCAAACGGAACGCAAGTTCCAATCATCGAATCGGACAAGTCACATCTTGAAACATTCAAACTCGAGCCACAAAAATATCTCATGTTCTGTGCACGACTCGTGAAGCACAAAGGGGCGCACGTATTCGTTGAAGCTTGGAAAGAGGTAAAAAAACTTCGACCAGATCTCACACACGACATGAAAATTGCTATTGTGGGAGGAAGTGCATTTACAGATGATTATGTAAAATCACTTACAACTCTCTCAAAAGACGAACCTTCGATTATTCTCACAGGAACACAAATTGGAGACACACTCCACACACTCTTCTCAAACAGTTATGCCGTTGTTCACCCTTCTGAATCAGAAGGACTCCCGATTGCTGTGCTTGAAGCGATGAGTTATGGAAAATGCGTGCTCTCATCTGACATTCCTGAAAATATGGAATTAACAAAAGACCACGGTCTCACCTTCCGTGTTGGGGATGTCCACGATCTCACACAAAAAATCATCATGATGCTCGAAGCTCCGGAGCATGTAGCTGCCGTCGGAAAAGAAGCACGCTTGCATGTTGCAAAACATTACGACTGGAAAGACATTGCTGAGACAACAGAATATTTGTACGAACTTGTTTCCCTCGATCCATCCTTCGAAGAAGCAAAAGTATAAAAAATAACCCCCACCCGTAAGCGAAAGCACGGGTGGGGTTTTGATTTGCAACAAAAAAAACCGAATACAATGTATTCGGAAGTGTACTCAATCAACAATCGATCGAGGTCTGCCAACGGATCTGATCCGCAGCACTGAATTCTGTATTCTTCTTGGTTTTACCAGTAACATCGCCACAGCAGTTTGCAAGCGCGAAACTCATTTCAAAATGTGCCTCAAGAACACGTCGTGCAACATCCGTTCCTTTGAGTCGCATCACCTGTGCCCCGAGCACGGAGTCCGGATCCACGTCAATCTTGAGACCACCGGAAGGCAACCACTCATGACGCAAGACTGCGTGAGCGATTTCATGCCCGAACCCATGCATCTGCTCACGCACAAACGCACTCGCATTTTCGATCTTGCTGTTCCACGCCTCAACAAGCAGGTGCGAGAACTGATAGCCGTACGGCGTATCCGTCTTGATGGCCTCGAGGAGTGCCTCGCTCGCCTGTGCGTCCGTGGCCGTTTCTGGTGTCACACCAAGATTCTGCAGATTCGTAAGAGCGGAAGGAAACGACATGTCAAACTCCTGAAAGAACAAGCGCGAATCACCCTATGTGACCCGCGATCAAACAACATTCGTACATTGTCTCATCGCGAATCACTTATGGATTCAGCATAAAGTCCGGATCAATTTGTTCACTCAAATTTTTCCCAGTTGCCGCATTTCCCCAACTTTCCGCATTCTTCAAATGAAATTCGCACGCTTGTACATAGAGCTTGTTCCAATTCTTTTTTTGTTGATCGAGGTAAGTGTGCACATGCTCGAGCACAGCTCTATTCTGTTCTTCGAGTTCCAGAATAGGAAGTGCTACACCGCGATCTTGTTGCTTTACAAAAGACGAGTGCGAGAAACTGGCGATCAATGCATCGCCGATAGATTGTCGCAAGAACATTTCATCCGATGCATCCAGGATCTTATTTCCAACGGCAACAATCTTTACATCAAATCCTTCTGCGTATTTTTTATACTGATGAAACACAGAAACGGATTTCTCTGTTGGTTCAACCACAATGCATGTGACGTCAAACTTTGTAAACAATCCGGATGCAAATACATCTGCTCCTGCTGTCATATCCACAAGCACATACTCATCTTCACGATCAATCAGATGATTCAAGACCAGTTCGACAGCGCCTGTTTTTGCATGAAAACATTTTGTTCCCAAATCTTCTTCTTGAAATCCTCCAACCGAAAGTAGTGAGATGTTTCCCATTATTTGCGCGCATGTATCCATGATGGGATTCCTGTTCGAAATACGAAGCAGGTTCGAGCCAGTTCCGGGCGGCGTTGTCTTGATCATGGATGCATTATCCGGAATCCGATGATTCTTCCCGCGCAAATACGTTTTGATGAGTGGTATTGAATCTGCAAGCGAAGATTTTTCTGGATTCGATGAACTACCGAGCGTTTGTGCGAGGTGTTGATTAATATCCGCATCGATCGCAAGCACGGCTCGATCTTGTGCAGATAAAAAACGTGCGAACAATCCGCACACCGTTGTCTTTCCGCTTCCACCTTTTCCGACAAACGCGATCCGCATAGACAATGCAACTTACTTGCATTTACAAAGTACCGTACGCAAAAACCTCTGTCAAGTACTTGCAATTTTGTTGCATTTGTGATATTCTGCTGTCATCTCGACCGACCAACGGGAACAGAGAGATCCTCAATTCATCACCGACCCCTCACTCGGGATGAGACAAAAAAACTATGTCTTGCAAAACACACACAAACAACCACACGCAAACTCTCCGAGCCAACCAACTCAAGGCCACACCCGCTCGACTTGGTTTGTTAGACGTGTTCGTTCATGCAAAAAAACCACTTTCCGTAAAAGATCTTGAGGAAATTTCCAACAAAAAAGGTTCCGTAGATCGCGTGACGCTCTATCGAAACGTAGAACAACTTGAAAAACTTGGACTCATCCGAAAAATTCACCTCCAGGGTCGTGAAGCTCTTTATGAAACAATCGAATCCAACCACCATCATCACATGGTCTGTAAATCCTGTGGAATTGTGAAGGATGTTGATTCATGTGGGGTCGAGAAATTCGAAACCTCACTGCTCAAATCAACAGGATTTGCGAGTGTACTCGATCACTCTCTTGAATTCTTTGGACTTTGTAAATCGTGTAAAAAAAAATAAGTCGTGCATAAGCACGCCTTATTTTTTTTGTTTCATCCCAATCGCCTCTTCATAATACATCAGAAGCTTTCTGTGATGTTGATCAAGCGAAAACCGTGTTTCAACAAGATCACGTGCATTGTGACTTAGTTTCTTTTGTAAATCATCATCGTAAAAAATGCGCATCAAACTTTCTGTCCAGGAACGCAAATCAAGCGGCGATACCAAAAATCCATTTACGCCATCCTCCACAACCTCTGGAATTCCCCCAACACGAGACGCGATCACCGGTTTTCCATGCGCCATTGCTTCCAAAATGGAGAGTCCAAAAACTTCATGCACCCGAGACGGCGCAAGCACAACCGTAGCGTGTGCATACAGCTCTTTAAGCTCTTCCCCCATTCGAAACCCAACAAATTCGATATTTGGACACTTATCCCCAGCACGGTGCAACTTGGCCATTTCCGGTCCTCTTCCCACGATTTTAAACGTAATGTCTGGCAAGATGGACGCCAATTGAATAATAGTCTCAATCCCCTTCTCTTCTGAGAGTCGCCCGACAAAGAGCGCGTATTTTTCATGTGAATAATTTGTGCGCGTGCTATTTGGATCTATTCCATACGGCAACACACGCAATTTCTTTTCCGGAAATCCTCCACGTATTAATTGTTGTTGAATATATTTTGAGGGACACAAAAACAAATCAACATTGCGAGCATAGATGTTTAACCATCGATGATATTTATGCGTGATGAGCTGTGCAAAACTCGCAGCAAAAGAATTTTTGTGAAACTTTGAAAACGTTCCTTTCACAATTCCGATATCACGATTATCAGGTCCGCATCCATCTGCCCACACATTATACTGCGGAGAAACAAGATGATGATCATGAACGGTCATCACGGTTGGAACACACTGATCAGACAACGTATGAAGAACAGATGGTGAGAGTTGTGTATAAATGTTGTGAATATGACACAGATCCGGTTTTTCCCGAGCAATAAGTGTTGCCAACTTTCTACGCGACTCAAGCGAATACACCATGCGTCCAAGTGTATGCAAACCGCGTACATTCAACTTTACATTCTCCGTTTCAACCTCTGACGGAAAATACATTTCATACGGCGTTGAAAGATTCTCTGGGTATTTCATGGCAAACGGAATCACCGTGTGATTGTTTGACGCAAGCCACCCTGAAAGAGAGAGCATGTAGTTCTCTGCTCCACCACGAAGATAAAAATACTTGTTCGCTTGAATAATTTTCATATTTTTTTCTTTTCTCCAAGCACAACGACAAACCCGCCATACAACCAAAAATAAAATGCAATCGTACGGATTTCAAATACCGTTGAAGTAAATCCATTAAACGAGATGGCGATAACACACGCCGCAAACCCAAGAGCAATCGCTTGTGTAAATGGATCTTTCGATCCGCGATACACATCCATGGCATATCGGAACAACACAACAAATATCCAAATGAACAAACCAATCCCAAGCGTTCCTGCTTCACCCCAAATGGAAAACCAGTTGTTATCGATATGTCCTTCCACCCCATACACCCCAAACGGCAACCCGAGCTTGTCATACACCTTTGTATTACGAAGCGCCGCTACCGCTCCCCCGCCAAATTGTCCGGGACCCACACCAAAAATCGGAGACGAAGGAATAACAGCGAGAGGCGTTTGAACGTCCCAATAAATGCGCCCTAATCCATAATATTCTCCACGCCATCGCGCCGCACTAAACGATTCATAAAAACGCTCAATAAACGTTTGCCCCGGCGCTTCTGTAATAGTTCGAACAGCAAGACCCGTTAAAGCAACATATCCAAAAACAACGATAATGAATGATACAAGAGCGATTGCTACACGACGATCTCGCTTCACCCACAAACCAATAAAAAGAAATCCGAAGAGAAACGCAAACCAAGACGCGCGCGAAAATGTCATCATCAAAGCTAAACTTCCAAAAGCAAATATCCATGGGATCCATCGCTGAATACGCTTCTCTTGTTTTACAAATAAAAATCCTGTTGCGATGAGCAAAAAGATATAAAGAAAATTTCCTAATCGATCATATCGTCCGAGCGTTGCAAAAATACGAGAACCAGGATCCCAAAATGCTGTTACTCCGGATGTAAGTGTGATGTCCCCAACAAATCTTGCATCTGACGGAAGTAAAAACGTATCCATCCGCTCCCCAATAATGGATTGGGAAAAACCTAGACCGCATTCAAAAAGAACGATCCCAAACAAAATGAGCGTCAATGTTTGAATGAATTTTTTTGATGGCCTGAGATAAACAGCGAGAAAAAAGACAAGCATGAAACGCACAATCTGGCGCATGCCCAAAATAGCAACGGGAGGCTCGACTAAATTAATCACCGCGGATCCGGCAAGTACTGCAAGGAATAAAACAAAGGGTAAATCAATAGGCGTCTGCGGAACTTTGATGATTCTGACAACAACACGCACAAGAACCACAAGTGCAATCACATAAATCAACAACTCTGAAGCGTACCGGATTAAAACATATGCATCTTGCGGCGTATATTTGAGTAGAAGTGATTCAAACGGTAGATACACTGCAAGAAACCCCAAAATCCAAAGTGGACGAACAATCGTAAGAAAAATTGTGGCACTCAAAAAAATAAGCGCAAGAACAATTGTTGGAGAAAAAATCGTCTGAAGCAGAATCAAAAACGCCAAACAGAAAAATAATCCCCCAATGTAAAGTGCGGTGTGTTCTTCTGCATGACGATAAACGGAACGAAAGTTAAGCATGCAGATATTATAGCAGAAATAAAAAAACCCCGAAGAAAATCTTCAGAGTTGAGAGTTCTGCCTTATTGGCAGACGAACATGACTTCAACCGACTTCGTGGTAACCGCATCAAGGACAACGTTATCCGATCCGATCACACCACCCGAAATGGACGACGTGCCCATCTTGGCGCACGTACCCGTAGGCTTGCCAGCTGCAGCAAGCGTCGGGTCATAGTACGTAACCGACGTAGTGCTCGGATTGGCTGAACACGATCCGTGAAGGAGCGCGGCAACCGTTCCGGTACCTGCCGTAATGATCTGCAAAGAGAACTTGGTCATTCCAGACTGCGGCTTCGGAGCCAAGACGACTTCCGCTGCCGTGAGTTTGGTCTTGAGTGCCGGACCGGACGAACACTGGTACGTGTCAATGAGCGATGCAGCGGGAGAAGAAGGCCACACAACGGTGTACTTCTGACCACACGGCACCTGAATCACGTTCAGGCATTGGTTGCATGAAGAAATCATGCCACCGTTGCCATCAGACTTCTGATCGGTCTTGCCATCGCAATTGTTGTCCACGCTATCACACGTGTCCGCTGCATCCGGCTTAACATTGCCTTCCGCGTCGTTGCAGTCGCCTTCCTTGCACGCTGCCGTGGAAAGGAATGGCATTGCACTGTCGCAGAAGCCGTCCATGTCGTCGTCGCAACCTTCATCGGTATCGCCGTCGCAATCGTTATCTGCGCCATCGCAGAGCTCGGTTGCGTTCAGGTACGAGGACTTGTTGGTGTCGTCGCAGTCCTTGTCGTTCTTGGAGTACCCACTCGGAAGTGCGCACATCATGACCGACTTGGTCGCGTCACCGTAAGTATCGCCGTCCATGTCCTTGTAGTAGGGGGTCTGGACTTCTTCGTCCACGAGCCCGTCGCAGTCATTGTCTTTTTCGTCACAGGTCTCCGTATCGGCAAGAGCGCTCGAGCTGCAAACCGCGGCAGAGCCGTTGTTCAAACACTCCACCTTGCCATTGGCACAGACACCGACGCCGCAGGCTTCGCCCAACTTCTTGGTGCTGCCGTCGTAGTCCTTGGCCGTGTAGCCTTCATCCATCTGAGCATCACAGTCATCGTCCACGCCGTTGCACTTTTCCGTTGCGCCGGGATAGACCGAATCGTTGCCGTCGTTGCAGTCACCATCGACTTTAACGACGTAGCCATTAAACGCTCCGCACTGAAGAGAACCAGAGCCTCCACCGAACGTATCGTTGTCTGCATCTTTGTAGTACACAGACTTCGGCTCGAGGCCATTGTCAACGATGCCATTGCAATCGTTGTCCTTGCCGTCGCACGATTCACTGGTGGCATTGCCACCAGTGGAACATACTGCCGATTTACCATCGACTGCACACTGCACGCTGCCGTTTGCACAGACACCGACGCCGCAGGCTTCGCCCAGGGCCTTGGTGCTGTCGTCGTAATCCTTGAAGGAGAACCCTTCATCGGTCTGACCGCTGCAGTTGTTGTCAATATTGTCACAAGCTTCCGCAGCCTTCGTATTGACGGCACTCTTTTTGTCGTCGCAATCGTCTGCCGCAGTCGCAGTAAACGTCGAATTGGTGTCTTCGGGGTCCTTGCCGGCGCCGCAAAGGCACTTAGCAGAAGAACCCTTGGCACCAAAGGTGTCCTTGTCGCCGTCCGGATAGAAATCCGTGCAGCCCTGCGCATCCACTTCGTCAGTCAGACCATCACAGTCGTCGTCGACGCCATTGCACGCTTCGGGGAGCTTGTTGGTTTCATTGTCCGCCGTGACTGAGCACGAGCAAGCACCATTTGCACACGTGCTCTTGCCCTTCTTCGCACACACACCGTTGCCGGCCGTGCACGTTGCAAAAGCATTAAAGCAGACGCCTGACACACCGTCCGGCTTGAGCGACATCTCGGTCCGCAAGCAAGTCGGATTCATGAGCCAAGTCTTGCTATCGTCCGGATCCGGGAAATAGGACGGGTATTCGATCTTTGCCTGGCTGATGCAGTCCTGATCCTGCAAGCAGCCGTTGTAGACGCACGTCTTCTGAGAACCGATGCCGCCGAGCATTTCGTACGTACAGCCGGAATCCGACTCATAGTACGTACACTTTTTGGTATCGGATCCGCACTTGGTCCATTGGCCCGGCCCCTCTGCATTGCAGTTGGGATCGTCCGTGGGAGTACAGTCTTGCGACTGCCAAATGGTCGCAGTCGGATCATTGGGATCCTGAACCGCCGTCATCGTCAACGCGGGAGTAATCACCGCGAACCCCGATTTGTCCGATTCGGACGTGTCGGGCTTCTGAGTCGGCGCACCGATGTCGGCACAGGCCGAAGCGAGCAGCGCCAAAAAACAACTGAGATAAAGTGCAAAACTGCGCATCTTCTTCTCCTTGAGGGAACACACACAGGATACCGCCCGTGCCACGGTGAGGTTGAAATCAACCTCGACAGCAGCTTGCATAAGAAATCCTTCGCTTTGCTCAGGATGACACACGTAAACTATTGTCGAATTTGATTTGAAAAAATGGGACGGGTGTGAGGAAGGCGGAAGAGTACCACTTTCCTCACACCACGTCTAGACCTACTGACTAGAAATTACACGCAGGAACGTCCTTGGCGGTCAGATCGTACTCGATCGTTACACCAACAACAACATTACCAGGCGTTGCTTTTTTGATTTCAATATTCGTGAAGCTGTCGATAAGCTTCACGAATGTCGTCTCGACCCACACAAACTTCGGATCGAAATCGATCTGGACGAATACACTGATGTGTAGGGTCTTACCCTGCTTGAGTT
Source organism: uncultured Gammaproteobacteria bacterium (assembly GCA_964402425.1). Classification (GTDB taxonomy): domain Bacteria; phylum Patescibacteriota; class Patescibacteriia; order UBA9934; family GWF2-40-263; genus XYB2-FULL-45-11. Next base: position 99,662 of record CAYOCD010000001.1, read on the forward strand.
CGGCACACACATCCGCCATGAGAGGCGAAGACGCGACCTTCTCGAACGTCATGACGATCTTCTTGTCCGCGATCGCATCACCAAAGTAATACGCCACGCCACACGAATATCCGTCAGACTCCTTGTAGAGATCAGGGTTTGAGCATGTCATTAGGAATTTTCGATCTTCCCACTGACACCCCTTGGCACCTTGGCAAAAGTCCTTGGTGAAATTATTACCATCTTCGCAGAGCGCGTCGGGTTCCTTGGGAGGCATCGGGAGGCCGGTGCAGGCGTTGTCTTTGCCGTCGCAGAGCTCGGGCGCGCCTGGATAGACATCCGAATCCGTGTCATCACAGTCCGCATTCGGACCAAACGCGAGCGCCATGCCAGCCGGAGCCGAACACGCGAGCGTGGTCTTAGATGTCGGGTTTCCATACCCATCACCGTCTGCATCCATGTGATAAACCATCTGCACACCATCGTCGGTCTGCCCATTGCAGTTGTCGTCGACTTCGTTGCAGGTTTCAACCGCACCGGGATGAATCTTCTTTCCGGTAACCGGCGTGTCGTTGCAGTCCGTGCTCGTGGTAGTTGCACCAACGGGCGCGTCACATGCTTCAACCTTCTTATCAGGAGCGCCGTAGCCATCGCCATCGTCGTCCTTAAAGTAGGTCTTTTTAACTTTGTCACCATCGTCGACTAGCTTGTTGCAATCGTTGTCGACGTTGTCGCAGACTTCCGGGTTGCCCGGGAAGCGCTTGGCATCGGCATCATCGCAATCAGTGCCTGAAACAACGACACCCTTTTCAGGCTTGCAAGCCTTGACGGGCTTACTCACTGAACCATGACCATCAAGATCCTGATCAACGAAGAAATCACCCTTCACACCTTCGTCGGTCTGCCCATTGCAGTTGTCGTCGATGTCCGGCGTGTCGCAAGTTTCCTTCATTCCAGGATTGATGATCTTCAGGTTGTCGTTGCAGTCGTCGCCGTTTGCGACGTACTTCAGAGCGAAGCCACTGCACGCACCCGACAATTCACTTGCCGGATTGCCATAGCCATCACCATCATTGTCGAAATACCACGACTTCGTGGTGTCGTCGACCTTATAGTTACAGTCGTTGTCGACCTTGTCGCACTGCTCTTTTGCGTCCGGGTGGACGCTTGGAGCGGCATCATCGCAATCGTTCATGTTCAAGACGTGCCCCGGAGGGGGCGCGTTCTTACATGTCACGTATGGCTTCGCAGGATCGCCAAAGCCATCCTTGTCGCCATCGAGGTAAAACGTCTGCTCGACGCATGGCGTCGGAGTCAGGTTGTTCGAACCTCCCGCGACGAAATCGTCATCGGCCGGAAAGACACCTGTGCCAGAGGCACAGCCAGCGATAGCCAACGCCATCGCAAGACACTGGAAGCGCAGCTTCATCGCGGTCTCCATTTAAAGAGTGTACTGGCGCAGGCCCGCCCGTACGTTGTTGTGTGTAGATCACGGCCTGATTCCATGGCTTAATTAGCACTAGAATCAGCTCACAATCGACCCGGAAAAATATCATGTTTTGAGAAAAATGTCAAGGGAAAAGGGCGGAAGTGGCAGAAAAGGCGGAAGAGGCGGAAAGGAACACAAAGTGGGAAGCGCAAAAAAATGCGCGGAAACAGACATTCCTTTCCGCCCTTTCCGCCTCTTCCGCCCTTTCTGCCTTTCCTTAAAAAATGAAAAATCCCTCAGTTTCTTGCGAAACCAAGGGACGAGTTGAGGGGTCCAGGGCTGCTACTTGCAGTCGTGGATTTCGAGGTTGACCGAGCAGCCGCCTTCAGGGGCAGGCCACTTCTTGACGAGCTTTGTGACGTCGAGGATCGAGCCATCGCCCTTGACCACGAAGATCACGGCGTCGGGGTTGATCTTGTCGTCCATGCAGAGCCACTCGCTTGCCGGCTTGCCGTGGGCCGTGTTGAAGCGGACACCGCAGGCGTTGCCGTCGGGAACGAGCGTGAAGACGATGTTGTTGATCGACTCCTGGAACCAGACCCAGTCCTTGCCGATGTCCGCTTGCGCGTAGTACGGCACCGCCATGATCTTCTGACCCATCTTCTCAGACGGCCAGGAGACGACGAGGGCGAAATTGTCGCCGAGGAGCAGGTCGTCGAACGACTCGCGGGGGGCACAACCTTCGTCGGTCTTGCCGTCGCAGTCGTTGTCGATGTCGTCGTCACACGTCTCGGTCGCGTCCTGGTTCAACCAGAAGCCGTCGACCTTGCCGTCACTGTTGGCATCCTTCGCCGAGTCGTTGCAGTCGCCCCCGTGAGCCGAATAGCCCTTGGGAACTTCTGCACCGATGCACACGGTGGTCACTTCCTTCGACAGGCCGTAACCGTCCTTGTCGCCATCGAAGTAAACTTCTTCGGTCAGGCCTTCATCGGCATGACCGTCGCAGTTGTTGTCGATGCCGTCGCAGATCTCCACGGCGTACTTGTTCACCGCCGGGTTGGTCTCGTCGCAATCGTTGCCGAGTGCGGGCGAGAAGCCGTCGCCATCCAAGTCACCGTAGACCTTCTTGGGGGTCTCGGTCTCGGTGGGCGTGGTCGCAGCCGGCGGGTCGACAGTGCTGGTCGTCTCGTCGGTCGCACCTTGCTCGTCGTCCGTCGCATCGAAGACACCGTTGCCACTTTCGCAGGCACCGAAGGAGATAATGGTCGCGATAGCCAGAAACAGCTTGAGAAACGTATTCATCTGAACTTCCTTTCCCTTGCGGGAGTCTTATCTTGCCTGACAGAACTTTCTGCCCGACCTGACTCGACACTCCCCGCAGGGAGATTTTTTTGTTGAAACACCGGGAATCCGGGACAGCAGAGGCTTTTGAGACCCCTACGAATGTGAGTTTGGGTACTGATACGAGAATTTCTTTCGATTTATCATCTACATCATCTAGTTCACGCAAACACACATTTGTAAGGACCTCGTTTTCAAGCCTTATTGCTCATTTAGTAACAAGCAACTATACCATAAAATCGCACTTTTGTCAAGGGTTGCTGGATGCAATTTGGAACAAATATTGGGCTTTTTTGATTATTTGGCTATTTTTGTCAGGGATTATGAGACAAAGTAAAAGCTGGAGAGGCGAGAGAGGCTGGAGATGCTTGAGAGGCTTTAGAAACGCGCTTTTCCCCTCCCCTTCGGCCTCTCTCGCCTCTCCAGCCTTTCAAGCCTTCCCCCCCCTCCTCTTTCCCAAAAAAAACGACCCCACCTCAACAAAGAGATAGGGTCAGAAAGTGGGCCGAAATTGGCCGAGTTACGGGGTGGGGCACGAGGCGCCGGGCTTGGCGACCAGGAAGTACGCCGAGCAGCCGCCGTCCTTGAGGACCGTCTTCACGCTGGACGTATTATACGTCTGGCCGAACAGCGTGGCCGTAATCGTGGGTTGCGAGTTGAGAACTGCCGTCGAACTTCCCATGCAGAGCCACCCTTGTGGCTGGTCCACATTGAAGCGCAAATACGTGCAGTTGCTCTGAGTGAGATTGCCAAGGTCGACGCTGAGCGATGCATTCATCGTCCAGGCCTGGGGCTTCCAGTCCGTGAACGAGGTATCGGGCGTAATGCCATAGCTCAAGCGGCGGTAGGCGCTGTCCGGGTACGTCACCGTGAGGGTGTTGTTGCCCGTAGGTGCCGTGCAGCCTTCGTCGATCAGACCGTCGCAGTCGTTGTCTTTGCTGTCGGCGCAGACTTCCGCGGTTGCTACGCATGGAGCGACGCAACCTTCGTCCGCCTGGCCATCGCAATCGTTGTCCTTGTTGTCGCCGCAGACCTCATTGGTCGGGACGCACTGTGCGGCACAACCTTCGTCAACCTGCCCGTTGCAGTTGTTGTCGACGTTGTCGCCGCACTTCTCCGGAACACCCGGATTTACGTTGACGTTGTTGTCATTGCAGTCGCCCTGCTTGGGGGCGGTACTGCAGTAGCCATCGCCGTCACCGTCGGTGCAGTTCGTCGAGACACACTGTGACTGGTAGTCGTTGCAGCAGTCCTTGTTGACCACACACTCGGCGTCGCATTGACATTGTGCCTTGTTGTTGTACGCCGTGCCACACTTGCCTTGGCAAGTGGGCGCCGGCGCCGTGTCGGTCGAGTCGCGGCCGGAGGCCGTCGAGTCGACCGAAACGGCCGTGTCGGACTCCTCGTTGATGTCGAACGGCTCGTGAGAGCCACAGGCCGCCACGATGGCGAGGGAAAGAATCAAACAAGCGGGGATGTAACGCATGAAACACTCCAGTCGGACGCATGAAGCGCGCGACGTTCTGTTGCCCGGCCCTGATGCCGGAGCAGTTGCCTGCTTTCACCGAAACCATATCGGCTGCATCAGGACAAACATCGATACAACAATGTTCTATCGATATTTATCACGACACAATTTATGTAAAATGTACCTTAATGAACGTTGAATAGTATCACAATTCTCTGATTTTGTCAAGGGGAAGGGCTGAAAAGGCGAGAGAGGCTTGAGATGCTTGAGAGGCTTTAGAAACGCGCTTTCTTCGACATCTCAAACCTCTCAAGCCTTTCTTACAGCCTTCCCCAAAAAAAACAGCTCTCTCAATCCATTCCCGAAGGAAATTCATGAGAGAGCCGAGAGGGCCACCAACGTCGCGAGAGTCTGCGACTACTTGGGGCCGAAGCCAAAGTTGATGCCGGCCGAGAAGGCGGCGAACGGGCTGGTATCGCTACCCTTGCCCGCGCCGTAACTCTCGACACCCACGGTCGCACGAGCTTGGAAGCCAACCTTGAAGTTAGTGCCGGAAGTCGTGGAGACGTAGGAGAGGCCAGCACCGCCGCCGCGCGAATAAGAGTTCGCGCCAACGACCGAGCCTCCCGCATCGTGCTGAAGGAACATGGCGTGGACACCGAAGCCGTAGAGCGCCTTGAAGGTCACTTCCGCACCACCTTGGTAGGCGATGCTCGATTCCCAACCCTTCGGACCGTCATCCGCAAGCGGAAGCAGGTTGAAGAAGCCGTTGAACCGACCAGTCTCGTTGGCGTAGCCCAGGTTCAGACCGACGTAGCCACCCGGTGACGTGTTGCCACGCATCTGGTAGACCTTGCCGTTCTTGGTGACGTGAGCGTCGTGACCGAGGAGCGCTGCACCACCGAGCGAAAGCTCAACGAGGACACCCTGCTTCTCCAGTTCCGTGACGGTCGCGATGACCTGGTCGGCCTTTGCTTCAGCTTCGGTCGAACGATCGATCGCGGCTTGCGCCTTGGTGTCGATCGCCGCTTCCGCCGCCTTCGCACGAGCTTCCTCGTTCGCGATGGCCGTCTTCTGCTCCGCGAGGGCCGTGTCAAAAGCACTAAGCTGCTCGGTGTGACCCTGCAGCGCCGCGTCGAAGGTGTTGACCTTGGCCGAAGCCGCGTCCGCAACCTTCTTCGCATCGTCCGCCGTGGCCTGAGCCTTGGCGATCGGAGCGCTGTAGTCGACGCCGCGCACTGCCTTGGCCGAAGCCTTGGGAGCGGGAGCAGCGGGATCTGCCGGCGTCACCGAGCCCGGGAGGGGCGCGGCGGCGGACGGAGTGCGACGAACAGCCTTGGCCTTAGGAGCGCCGGGGCAGGTCGGACACGCGGTGGGACGAACCTTCTTGCACTTGTCCTGATCCTGCAGCGTCGGGCTGTACGAGTCAGGAACGAAGTTCAACACTCCGTCACAATCCACATCCACCGAACGGTAACCAGTTGCCGGAGTCAGCTTGCCACCCGTGAAGTCCACGGTGCAGTTGCCAGCCTTGCACGCCAGGATGTCCTTGAGGAGCCGAAGCTCCGAGGACGACTTGGGCGTGATCGAACGGCCGAGGCCACGCGCGAAACGCGCAACCACATCCGGACCACCGACGACGTTCAGCGACGCAGTGTCGCCGCTCGCCGTCTCCCAAGCACTCACCTTGCAGTCATTGTTCAGGCCATCGTCCCACAACTTGGGGTCGGCGGCCTCGTTGATGCCGGGGTTGATATCGGCATGCTGATCGTCGCAGTCACCACACTTAATGGCGCCGGGGGGCAGAACATTGCAGACAGCGTCGCACACTGCGTACTTGTCGCCATCATCATTCTTGCACTCCACCGGAGCCGCGAAAGCGGACGAGGAAACGATCGTGGCCGCGAGGGCCAACAACAACAGGGAAAACTTCTTCATCGGGAACTCCTTGGGCATCGCCCAGGTGATGGGAACACTACTGTCCCCTCGGGGTGTAGAGTTTGGGAAACCTATCCCTTACTCCACTCACGTCACCCCGAGGGGTTGACGCGTAGCCTTGGAATCCATTCTTTTGAAGAACTTCATCCGCGACCAGTGCAAATAAACCAATGATTTACTTGAATTGATCGCGGACTCAAGTGGTTCGGCTTCTTTTACAACAAGGAGGAATGTGTGAAAGAGGTCAAACCGCTTGAAAACACGAGTTTTACTAAATTGCTTGGAAATGAACTGTTCACTGCCTCATTACTGAACGGAGAACTATATCATAATTTTGCAATTTTGTCAAGAGATCCATGACATCATCCACAGGTGTGGGTTGACCAAAAAGGCACAATTCTTTATACTATTGGGGTCTTCTGAAGCTCTTTTCCCAAAAGAAAAACAGCCCGTCGGACAACAAAAAGAACGCTCCTATGGCTTGGGAGCAGCGGTTTCCGCGTCTCCTCCTCGCGAAAACATGCCAGTCCCAAGCTCTAAGAGGGTTTTTTTATTTGGGAAGGCGAGAGAGGTTTGAGAGACTGGAGATGCTTGAGAGGCCGAAGAGAAGGCCAAAAAAACAGTCAATTGTCTGGATAGACGATTGACTGTTTGTATTTTCTAAGAAGAAAGTCTGCTCTGGCTCTAATATCTTCCAAAAATTCGTAGGATATCTCATCAAGAAAACCTAATGAATATGAGATCTCGAGAAAAAAAGCACATTCTTTCGAAGAACCCTCTGCAATATTTAAATATCGAATAAAGTCTTTTTGTGATTGTGTAGCTCGTCCTTCAACAATATTCGCAGGAATAGAGAGTGCTGCCCGACGCAACTGTGACGTAATTCCAAATATCTCCTGTTTAGGAAATGACTCTGTTTTTTTATAAACCTCAATGACAAACTTATTGGCTTCCTGCCAAGCTAATATTTTATGATACGGCTGTTGTTTCATATTTTCTTCGGCCTCTCAAACATCTCCAACCTCTCTCGCCTCTCCAGCCTTCCCCTACTCTTCATGCACAAACTGGTGACGGCGGCGGATGCGCTCAAGATGTAAAAGGATATTTGCGACTCCGACCAATCCCCCAAGAAAAAACCCAGATGCAATGTTTGCAAGAATATTTGGCTTCACAGGCCACTGTGAACTAAGCGGAGCATCAACCAAACGCATTTGGACACTTCCACCAGACGTATATTCTTTTACATGCTGCGTCAGAACAAACGCGATTGCACGAACCAATTGTTCTGCTTGTGTGACATCTGTGTGATAAGCGGTAATGGTGAGCAATCCTGTTCCGTGCGAGACGGCTGCATCAACCGTACGCGCCCATTCGCGACGTCGTTTAATATCATCTTTTGGAAAGTTCTTTGTATCAACTTGGAATCCACTTGAAAATACTTGATCAAAGAAAGTACTTGTATACACAATTGTTGAAAGATTTTCTGCAATGCGCTCTTCTGAACGTGAGGCTGTATAGGCATCAACAGATGATCCAAGATCTTGCAAAATAAGCAATCGAACTGTGGACGAATATCTGAGAGGTTGAATAAACGAAATAATAAGTGCAAGGACGAGTCCAAGCAATCCAAACAAAATAATTGTTTGCCATCGTCGAAAAAGTTCTCGTGTGTAGTTAAAAGAAGCCATACACTAGATAGTATATCCTATTTATTATATTCCCCCAAAACAACCTCGATTATTTTCTTTTCTCCAGCACGGTCAATCGTGAGACTGATCATATCTCCCGGACGTGTAGACAAAAGACGTTCACTTAATCCACGCGAATAATTTATCTCTTGTTCGTCCATCGCAAGAAGAATATCTCCTTCCCTTAATCCAGCCTTTGCTGCTGGACTTCCCTTTTTTATTGCAGCTGGACCAGCAATATACGCTCCAACCTGATGCCCACGACGCAAGGCATCAGAAAAACCAACTGTGTGTGCAAGATCAAGATAAGTAATTCCAAGTGCTGGGTGAGAAAGATTTTTCTTTTCAAGAAGCGCATTGAGCGAAGGTAAAACGTGCTCAAATGGAACCAAGATTACTTGTGAATCTTTTTTAGATGCAAATCCAACAAATGATCCAGACAAATCAAAAATTGGAGCGCTTGCGCTATTTACACTTGTAGAAAGCAACAGATTACGTGAAGGAATATCCGACGACAGAAGTGTTCCTTGTTGCCAGAGATGTTGAGCAACGAACGCTTGAGAGAATTGATCTACGCGCATACTCACAAACAACTGATCCCCCACAGACAAATCAAACGCATTTCCAAAACGAACCACTGATAAATTGTTCGCTGCGCATTTCAAAAAAACAGTCTGCGTTAATGGATCAACCACAACACGCGTAACATCAAGCACCTGATCTTTTATTTGAACGGAAAGCGCATCTGCAGAAAGTTGCGAAAGCATGGGGGCAATAATCCATCCATCAGAAGTCACCACAACCCCTGTTCCAATCGATGCATCTTGTGTATATCCATACGCTGTTTTTGCCGACGTTGGAAAAATAGAAACAACACTCGCAAGCGTCACATCTGAAAAATGCTTCGTTGCTTCTGCATAGGAATTAGGGAATGCTTTTGGACCAGTTTCATCCAAATTCAATGGACGTGTTAATTGATTCAATTGAAGTGCATAATCAGACAAATACGAATTTGTCATGGCTGTCGCAAGCACTCCACTTGCTGCACCAAGAGCAATCGATAAGAGAACAACATGAGCGATTCTGGAGGTGAACATTTTTTTCATAAAGTATTTACAAAATAACTACAGCCATTTTGAGCTCACAGCGACAATTAAAAGAAGAATGATCGAAGTGAATACATAACGCTTAATCACCTCACGTGAGAGCTTATGTAAAGCTTCCGTTCGCGTCAACCCAAAAAAGGCGTACGAGAAAATTGTCATGAATGCGGCGTTCGTATAAAAACCCGTCGGGAAAAAAGTAATACAGACAAATAATTCCGTAAGAATAATCGCTCCAAACAACGCGTACAGATGTGAACGGAATGATTCTGCTTTTGTAACCCACAAAACACCATACACCAAGAAAAAACTCAGCAGAAAAAAGAGCAGTGCCAAAAATGAAAGGGGAATCTGAATTAATAATCGTGTAGCAAAGGCAAAACTGCTAAAGAAAAAAATCGAGAGAAGATTTAATAACGACGCAAGATGCTCTAAAGAAAATGGTTGATAATGCGATGGAAGGTGAGTATAAAGAAAAACGAACTCTGTAAATAAAACTAAAAGGAACGTGCTTACGACAGCAAGAGCAATACTGACCCATAAGGTTTCAAACAAAAAGAGCATGCCAAACGAGGACAGAAAAAAGAAACAGGCAATTCCAAGAAAAAACCAAAAGGAAAATTCCTGCGCGCGCCAGCGCAATAATCTTGCGACAAGCAAAGCAACGCACACAAAACTTACCCCCAAGGCAACAACAGGATGTATTACACGAAACACGAACATCGCATACCCCAAAAGAGCAACGATTGCGACCAGAAATGGGGTGATACGATAAAGTAAGATCATACAACTATTTTTGAATCTGAACAGTAAATGTTCCAGATGCGCTTAAAATTCCTTTTTGTGTTGTGAGCGAATCAACATGCATATATGAACTAAGCGATTTGTTCAATGTACCCAATTCACGGTTCACAAACGGTTGAACAAATGAAGCAATCAACATGTTTGGAACATGAAAAGAGCCAAGTTTGACATCTATCAAATTTAAAGCAAAAACACCTTGATCTGCATGCAGAGAAAAACGTATTGCAAGCGCCGTAATATTTTTATTGGGTTGTATCGGCAAAAACAGTTCAAATTCCTGCCCTTCTAATACAGCAATCTGTGCACGATTGGCAACTATGCGCGTTTCCCCTGATTGCTTTAATCCGTTTTGCAGCGAAGTTGTCAGAGAAGACTCTGGCAATGCAAGGACAATGGAACGATCTGCCAAAACGCCTCCCCCATCCTGTAATCGTTTTAAAAGCGTTGCTTTAAAAAACGATTCGGAATGTTGTTCTACAGAAACACCCGGTTTAATCACACGAACAGGCCGAACATCAGAATAGGCAAGCGTGGAAAAAACAGGAATCGTAATAAGTCCCGTTGCTGCCACTTGCCAAGCAAGGAACCCAACAAAAAGAATGAAACAAGCAAAAATAAAAGACAAACAAGAAAAACGTCCACCTGTTTTTTTCTTTTGTTCTCCAAACGTTTCCACAACCTCATCCTTTATGTACGAGGAGGGTTTTTGTGATTCGTCTATTTTTTCAACACGACTCATAGGCTTAACCAATTCGTTTGTGAAATGATTTGTTTTATTTGCATATATCCCTCCATAACATCTTGCGGATTTGCCACAAAGCCCTGCTTCATTTTCTGAAGAAAAATAGCAAGAGTGAGGTGGAGATCTTTTTCTTGCACCGGAACGCGCATTGTGAGAAGTGTGCTAAGTGTTTGATCTGTTAGTTGTGCACGCACAGATAGATCCTGTGTTGTATCAAATGCTGTCACAAATTTTTTCAACACAATTTTAAGTGCCTCTTGATATTGCTTATCTGATACAGGTGGTGTTTGTATAACAACATCTTTTTGTCCTGCAAGTTTTGGCGAAGCGGAAAAAACAAATCCTGTTACAAGGATAAGCGTAAGTGCAAGCACGAGAAAAGGAAAGAACGATGTGTGTTTCATAAACGCGTTTGTTGAACAAATAAATCTTCTGCTATAACGGTAAGCATCATCGCAACAGGAATCGCAAAAAATGCACCAGGAATTCCTCCTAGTTTTACTCCGATAAGAAGCGCAATAATACTCACAATCGGATTCAATCCTGTTGCTCTTTGCATAACCTTTGGAACAAGGATGTGATTTTCAATTTGCTGAATAATCACATACAACCCAAGAACAATTAACCCGAGTGTGGGAGATTGTGTAAAGGCAATCATTACAGCGGGAATCGCCGAAAAAATAGGACCAACATATGGAACCATCTCAAATAATCCCGCAATCACAGCAAGCAACAATGCATACCGAACGTTTAAAAGAGATAACCCAATATAACTCACAAATCCGATCACAAATCCAAGAAATAACTGTCCACGAAGCCATGCCCCAATTTTTACCTGCATTTTTTTCATGAGCTCTGAAAGATATGGTTGATATTCAATCGGTGCAAGAGATTTAAAATATCTTTGCATCTTCTCCCCTTCTGCAACCATATAAAACGTCAGCACTAAAATCACCAATCCTGTAACCAATCCTCCAAAAAACCCTTTCACGGTTGAAAAAAAAGATTGAGAAGTTTGAGAGACAGCTCCTTCAATTCCTTGAAGAGTCTTTAAAATATCTTGTGATAGTCCATGTTGAACGGAAAATGTTTGCAATCGCGCAAATGTTTGTTCAATCTCAATAAAAAACGAACTCGCACTTGAAGTCACTTGAGTAAATTGTTCTGTCACAATTGGTGTAAGTCCAAGAAAAACCAAAATAACAACCGTCAACAACACAATATACACAATCAAAACGGAAAGCGCGCGAGGAATATTCTTTTTTGAAAACCAATCTGCAAATGGCTCAATAAGTGCCGCAAGAAGAAGCGATGCAAAAAAGATAATAACGATTTCATGGATGTACCACAAAAATCCCATCAAAAGAACAATAAGAGCGGCTTTTATAAATGTTCCTGTGGAAATCGTGACTTGATGATTCGACTTCATAATAATGACAGTATAACACAAAACCCATCACGTGCATGATGGGTTTTGTGGTGGAATTGGGGGGAATTGAACCCCCGTCTGATAAGTGTTTTTGAACGGACGTTTGCAAGTTGAGTCTCGCTTGAATAATCCTATGTATTTGAAGCGAGACGAAACACACATAAGATCATCGATCGCAATTTTGACACGCAGGAGACCGAACACCCTACGTGCGAGCTCAATAAATATAGCACCCGCATTTCCTTATTGAGCATCAGGAAGACGGATGGGTTTTACGCAATTAAGCGAAAACCGGAGCGAATGCAGGTGCGCGGAAAGCGTCCTTGATCATCGCCATGACGTTTTTTGCATTTGGCGTCTGTGTGATGGATTTATGAGGTATCACACACCCTCAACTTGATCACGAACAAATCGACTCTCATCGATACCGATCAATCCCGTTTTATCCTTAAGAACAAGAGCAAAACGTGACAGATCGATGACAGAAGGATAGTGCAAAAAATCAATTTTGTCCAGTCATCATTGACAAAAACCATTTTTCCGGATATCTTGAGACGTTTCTTGGCTGCAAACAACAGGAGGTCCTGCTAATGAAACATGTGCCTTTCTTGACGACTCTTTTCACGATCATTGTTTTTTCGATGCTCATCTCGAACCTGGCTTTCGCAGAACTTCCGCCGCACATGAGCGGAATGTGCATGTTCACGTTCAAGTCGAGCGTGTCGGCTGCAGAAAGCCCGCAAGCGGCGCGCATATATCTGCAGCTGATAAAAAACAAGGGCTACCCTTGTGTGATCATCAAGAGCCACGACGGCGACAACTGGGGTACAAAGGTGAACGGCAAATTTGTGCCGGCATTTTCAAAGCACCTGGTTGACGCGGGGCATGAGCTCAACATGCGCGTGTACAGCTACTTCACTGCTCGACTGAATCACGACTCCGTGATCGAAGAATCCGTCATTCTCGCCGAACGCACACTCAACATGGGTGCCGACGGCGTTGTCATTGACGATCTTGCACTCGAACGCACGGGAGTCGATCCAACAAAGTGGAGAAAGGTTTTTCCTCTGCTTCGTGCAATGACAGACAGACACAAGGGAACCATCTTGGCTTCGTCTACACACCCACACCAATCGGCAAACGGAAGGTTCCCGACACTCTGGGGTATTGCCTTCGAGCACTCGGACTTTTTCCTTCCCCAAGCCTACTGGATGGAATTTCTTGCCTACAAAGATGGTAAGGCTGTGAAGATGACACCTCAGGATGCACTCGCCTATGCACAGGCGCAATTCGATATTGTGAAGACACGTTTTCCGAACGCGAGAAACTGCAAGCTTATCCCCATCGGCAGAACGTATGGAAAGAACGTGACGGCCGAACAGGTCAAAACGTTCATCCAAACGGCCATGCCCTTCTACAAAGGCGCCGGTCTGTTTGTGATTGAACAGGAACCGCCAAAGGGTGGATGGAACGCAATCAAAGATGCGGTAACGGCATTCAATAAGCCGGGCCGAACGGTAAAATCCATTTCGCCGTACGACCAAGTCAACGATCCTTCTGAAACGGAAATTGTCGACTCTTCCCCCACTCCCAAGAAACCCGCAACGGAAAAAATGGGTGGAACCAAAAAAATCGATCAGCCGATTCGGAAACAACCCGACTCGTCCTCTCGATGTGGAGCCTGTCCCTAATCTTAGCACCCTTCGACTTCGCTCAGGGTGCTTTTTCTTTTTCTCCAAAAAAATTATTGACGCAAATGTTCTTTCATCTGACGATCAACATCGCGCTTCTTAATCGCTTCTCGCTTTTCATATTTCTTTTTTCCCTTTGCAACCGCAAACACAAGCTTTACCAAATTTCCTTTTGTGTAGATACGAAGCGGAACAAGTGTTAATCCTTCTGTCTGTTTTTTCCCCATCAGTCGTTTGAGCTCACGCTTGTGAACCAAGACTTTTCGGTCTCGATCTGACTGAACCTCTTGATTCCCTGCTGGCTTATATGGACTGATGAATACATTCTTAAGCCAGAGTTCGCCGTTATGAATATGAAGAAAGGCTCCCTTTAACTGGACATGCCCGGCTTTTGCCGACTTCACTTCCCAACCCTGCAACACCAAACCTGCTTCAAATTCTTCTTGAAGATCAAAGTCAAAACCAGCTTTTTTGTTCGTGGCGAGGCTCGGCATACCAGCAGAGTATAACGAAACGCTTGATATTTTGAAAGTTCTTTTGTATAGTAGCGACAACTTATTCTATCAATTCGGCCTTTTAAGCCTCTCCGGCCTCTCTCGCCTCTCAAGCCTTTCCCCACCTATGCGCATCCACCGCCACCGTGCCCGCCAATCCAACCTTCATGTCCAAAAATTTCGGATGAATGAAAAAATCACCGCACCGGAAGTGCGTGTTGTTGATGATGAAGGAAAACCACTCGGAATCCTGAAAACAGAGGATGCAATCGTAATTGCAAGAACAAAAGAACTTGATTTGGTTGAGGTTTCCCCTAAAGCAGAACCTCCTGTTTGTAAAATTCTTGATTACGGGGCATTTAAATATCAAAAAGAAAAAGAAGCCCGAAAACAAAAAGCTCAATCAAAAGAAGTAGACACAAAAGGCATTCGTCTCACCTTCCGCATTGGAGCTCACGACTTTGACGTTAGATTAGCTCAAGCGGGAAAATTTCTTGACCGAGGCGATAAAGTAAACGTAGAACTTCCATTACGAGGTCGTGAAAAAGCCCACAAAGACGTCGCGGAAGCGGTCATTACACGTTTTGTCGAAAGCTTAAAAGCCAAATACAACCTTCGTATTGAACAGGCGGTCACCTATCAAGGTGGAAAACTTACGGCTATCGTAACAAAAGCCTAATTTTTTCCTCACTTTTTTACTAACACCCCATCTTGACGCTTTTCACTCCTTCTTATATACTTCCGGAGACTTTCCTATGAAAACGAAAACACACCAGGCGACTGCAAAGCGCCTCAAAGTAACAAAAACAGGAAAAGTGATAAAGCGCTATGCAGGGCAGGATCATTTTAATAGCCGAGATCCAGGCAAAATCACCCGCAAAAAACGCCGAGACACTTCCCTTTCTGAGTCTTACACAAAGACCGTTAAGATGTTAATCCAGAAACAGGGATAATTACAGAACGGGAATACTAAAATCATATGCCTCGAGTAAAACGTGGAACCCAGCATGTTAAGCGCCGCAAAAACTTGCTGAAAAAAGTAAAAGGAATGATGTGGAAGCGCAAATCAAGCATCAAGCTTGCGCGCCCTGCTTTTTTGAAGGCGGGTGTAAATGCCTATCGCGATCGCCGCAATAAGAAACGTGCGTTTCGTCGCCTTTTCCAAGTTCGCATCAATGCTGGAGTTCGACCGTTCGATCTCAGCTACAGCAAATTCATGGATATGGCAAAAAAGGCAAACATTGCATTGGATCGCAAAATCCTTTCAACTCTTGCAAAAGACCACCCATCCGTATTTGCAAAGATTGTAGAAAAAGTGAAATAGCGCACCACTATTTCATCCTGAGTGCAACGAAGGATCCCTTCAAAAAAAGAATCACCTAGAAACAGGTGGTTTTTTGTTTTCACAATATCTCATGCACAAACAACACATCTTGACCTTTCCTCTTTTCCATGTTAGTTTTACGTGTCCAATCAATACAGGACTTCATGATAATCATGTCATGAATCACACATTTCACATGGAGGTGTCATGCCGCGGACGTTCTTTCTTTCTCCAGACCCAAAGCCAAACCATCGATTTGAGGCAACCTTTGTCATCGAAGGGACTGATGATGACAAAAAACCTCTAGCGGTTGTTGGAGATGAATACATCATCGCTGCACCGCCAGGATGTATTCTCTTTGAGACACATTCGCTGAAAATCAAAAATGTAGATGAGAAATCAAACCACCGAGCAGAACTGGTTTTTGTCTCTCGGGAAGGCTTTACTCAAAGCGGTCAATTCAACCTGGTGTGCTCACTTGCACACGACCCGAGTCTGCGTGAAGAAACACTTGTAAGTGTTGCCACAGCCTTAAAACTCGTCGCACCGCCACGTGTCATCATCAATATTCCTGACAACGAAACCCCGCCTGCAAAGACGGAAAATCCCATTCCAGCAGCAACTCCCGTTGTTGTCACCCCAGCTGTCGTCGCTCCAGTTGTTGCGGCGCCTATCGCACCACCAGCTAGATCTTTTCGTAAACAAATCATCACAGCCTTTCTTGTAGGACTGGCATTGTCCACAATGGTCGGTACTATTGTGATCAAATTCGATTCTATCTTGAAATCGCTTCCGCCTTTCTCAACCCACGCACGCGTGATTCAAAAGACAGAGCCTGTCGTCATTCCTGTCGTAACTGAGACTCCACAAGATGCCGTACAGGAACCTGAAGCGCCTGATGTTGTAGCAATACAACCAACACACACCCAGCAAGATACCGCGGCTCCAGAGCCAGAAGTCGTGATTCCAACCACCCCACCTCCCAATCCAGCTTCAAGATGCGGCGCTTGTCCGTAACAGATAAACTCCTCCTTGCACCAATCGATCCGATTTGGTGCTTTTTATTTCAGGATGGTTTATTGCCAAAACCCCTCAGATCGACTATCCTCACTCACATATGTCCGAACCTGTCCGCATCAACAAATATCTCGCAGATCATCATTATTGCTCACGTCGTGAAGCAGATCGATTAATTGCCTCTGGCAATGTTTTTTTGAACAATCGACCCGCTAAACTTGGGGACAAGGTTGGTGATTCTGATACGGTTCGTGTAAACGGACGCGATCGAGGACAAAAGAGCACGAGTCGTGTTTACCTCATGATGAACAAACCTGCTGGAATTTCTTTACAGAAAAAAACAGAACACACTGTTTACGATCTGATTGATCTGCAACAAGCGTTTTTTCCGGTTGGAGAAATGAGTATGCGCGATGAAGGTCTATTGATTTTGACAAACGATTCTTTTTTTTCAAAACGCTTATCTCTCCCAAAATATACACTTGATCAAGAATTTGTTGTCGAGGTCAACAAACCCATTTCACGTGGAGATATTGTAAAATTACAAAACGGTATCCAGCTTAAAGACGGCATGACAAAACCTGTTAAAGCCCGTCAACTCGACTCACATCGTTTTGCCATCATTCCCTCAGAGACGAAGCAGGATCTCATTCGTCGGATGTGTGCAGAACTCGGCTATGAAGTGGAAACACTCATGCGCACAAGAATTCTCACCCTTAAGATGATTTCAACATACCCCGTTGGAAACTGGCGCAACCTGACAGAATCAGAAGTTGAGGATTTAAAAAAAGCCGCAGGGATTACATTGACCCAAAAAGCCCCAAAGCAAAAACCTTGGACCGAAAACAAAAAAAAGAAACTGGCGCGAGAGCGTAAATCCCCTCGATAAATCCCTGAATTATCCAAGTTTTTCTCGAGGGTTCTTGCTCTTGCATAAGATCAACCCCCATGCTATTATTTCGTCACATTTCGGAACAAATCTGTGGCTGTTGGACTGGTGGTGTAGCCCGGTTAACACGTCTCCCTGTCACGGAGAAGATCGCGGGTTCGAATCCCGTCCGGTCCGCCAGCCAAAGATTTGTTCAAAAAAACCTCAGGTCAACCTGAGGTTTTTTGTTCGATAAAAAAACCGCCCGTATATAGAGGCGATTAGGGAACATAGAGTCTTTTATCGAGCAACTGACTTCGACACTCAAGTTCAGTTATGACAGTTGCATCCTTGCAAAGTTCCACAAACCATTGATCTTCGTTTGGTGTTTTTCGATCAGCTTTTTCTGTATCATCGAAAATAAGTACCCGACAAGGCACGCCTTTGTACGCCCCATGATCAAACAAGATTCGCGTAAGCGCGTCATGCGGCGCATTCACAAAAACAAACAGACGATCTGGCGAATACCCTTGAATGAGCGCCGCCTGATTATCGATTGCAGATTTGAAGGAATAACAACCACCATGCACAAACTCAACAAGCACAGTTGCGCGCCCCATAGGCTTACAATCCTTTGGAGAACGCGCATCGCACTCTCGTTTCAGCCAGTCGTTCAGGGCACGATTCTCCCACGTCGGCTTACACTTCACAACAGGAGGAAGCGGCTCTATAGGAGGTTGAGATGTACAAGCGATCAAACTGAGCAAGAACAATAAAGCACAAACAGCACGCATGGATTTATCTCCCTTTTTCATCAGTCTTATATACACCGCCTTCTTTATGAAGACATGTGATCCTATTCGATTTTGGGATTTGTGTCAATAACCTTCCGATGATATCAAAACAAAAAAGTGAACACTTCGTGTCCACTTTTTTGTTTTGTCATTACACAACGATATGATCGAATCCTTCTCCATGAGTTCCTCCCATCACGACAGCAAGCTTCATCCTTTTTTTTATCCATTTCCTTTTCTTGAGCTCTGCAAGAGCGAGCTTTACAAACGTTTTCTCATTTGCGTTTTTGAGAACAAATGGAATGGCCCCCCATCGAAGAACAGTTTGTTGTTCGAGTCCTTTATTCGGTACAGCCATAAACAATGGAATTTCTGGATGTGATCTAAGAACTGTTTCTGACCATGGTGCCAACTCTTGTGAAACAAGAACTCCATCTACTGATTTTTGTATGGCGAGCAATTTAATCGCATGCGCAACAGAAGCTGGTTGATCTGTTGGTGGCTCAACGGACAATGGAACATGAACAAAGACAGATCCCTCCGCTTCTTTAATAATCTGTGCCATCATTTTTACCGCTGCGAGCGGGTACTTTCCTGACGCGGATTCTCCTGAAAGCATAACACCATCTGTGTGATCAAACACCGCGTTCGCCACATCAGAAACCTCCGCACGTGTTGGACGAGGATTACGAATCATGGAATCAAGCATTTGCGTTGCAACCACAACAGGCTTCCCTGCTTCACGACATTTTTCAATGATTTCTTTTTGGCGAATTGGAACTTCTTCTGCTGGAATTTCCACACCAAGATCTCCACGGGCAACCATAACTGCGTCCGTTGCTTTCATGATTTCGTCAAAGCGCTCAATAGCCTCATGCTTTTCAATCTTAACAATAATGCGAGGAAGGACCTGATTTGGTTTTGCAGCAGCTTTAATAAGCTGTCGAAGCAATTTCACATCCTCTGCGGATGTTACAAATGAGAGCGCCATCCAATCCACCTCTTGCTCAACACCAAATTTCACATCATCACGATCTTTCTGTGTAAGCGATGAAACTTTGAGTGTTGAATCTGGGAAATTCATTCCTTTGTGTGAGGTAACCATCCCACCATTTATCATTTTTGCATGAATGTTTTTTCCAACAACTTTTGTGACTTCAGCCTCAAGGAGACCATCATCAATCAACAATCGATGACCCGCCTTCACATCCTTATGAAGATTCGCATATGTCACAGGAATGATTCCGTCTTTATATGCGCTCGTTGACGTTGAAAAAACAACGGATGATCCGGTTGGAATCGATACACCCGTTTCCGGCAAAACACCAAGACGAATCTTTGGACCTTGAAGATCTCCAATGATTGCGATGGGTTTATTTAATTTCTTTGCTGTTCTACGCACAAGTCGCAAAAGTTTTGCGTGACCTTCATGTGTTCCGTGAGAAAAATTCAATCGAGCAACATCCATTCCGGCTTTCATCATGGATGAAAGCATGGATTCTTTGTTAGAAGCAGGGCCAATAGTACAAA
This sequence comes from uncultured Gammaproteobacteria bacterium, assembly GCA_964402425.1. Lineage (GTDB taxonomy): Bacteria > Patescibacteriota > Patescibacteriia > UBA9934 > GWF2-40-263 > XYB2-FULL-45-11. The sequence continues at coordinate 119,301 of CAYOCD010000001.1, forward strand.
CGATTTTTGTGCGTTTCATAACGTTATGACAAATAAAATTCTGATTACTTCTTTTCTTGCTTGGCTTCTCCTAAAACGATCGTTGTATCAAACAACTTACCGTCTCTAATATATTGAACCTTGATTTTATCACCTGATCTGTGAGGAGCAATGAGTTCCGCAAGTGCTTTTCCCTGTTCAAACTCCACCCCATCAACAGCAATGATAATGTCATGTTCTTTTAATCCCGCCTCTTCTGCAGGACTATTTTTGATCACGGCATCTTCTGATGCAGCATTCCCTTTTGCCAGTTTTGCGCCAAAAGTAAATGGAGGTTTGGCATTCTCACCCCTCACAAACACATAGCGAACCCCGATCCATGGACGAGCAATATATCCGATTGTTTTAACATCTTCAATTGCACGTTTCACTTGATTGATAGGGATTGCAAATCCAACAGCTTGACCATCAACGCTCACAGCTGTGTTTATCCCAATCACCTCTCCTAGCAAGTTGATGAGTGGGCCACCTGAATTTCCAGGATTGATGGCCGCGTCTGTTTGAATCGCTTTTTCAATCACTTCTGAACCACCGATATTAAACCCAGCTGTTACACGGCGATTCATTCCAGAGACAACTCCTTTTGTCACAGTATTGCGAAATTCTGAAAGGGTATTTCCAATCGCAATAACCGTTTGTCCAATGCGGATCTTATCCGAGTCTGCAAGTGTTACGATAGGAAATTTTGGAAGTTGATTTTCTTCTGACGAAGGTTCGACACGCAACAACGCGATATCAAGAAACATATCTGTGTCCACAAGTTTTGCAGGATATTCTTTTCCTTCATTTGTGACAATGAAAAACTGTGTCCCTGGTGCGTCTACAACATGACGATTCGTTAAAATCAATCCATCCTGCGTCACAAAAAAACCGGTTCCACTTGAAACATCAACCATTTTTAACCCCTCTTCATCTGAAAGCGTTTCATTAAAGAAAAACGCACGAGAGCCATACGGTTGTTGACGAAACGATTTAACAACATCCGCACGCGATTTTCTGACAATGACACTAACAACAGCTGGTGTTACTTCATCCACAACATGAATCGTTGCGCTTTCTTCTTCTATCAAATTAACAATAGTGCTTGCATTTTTTGGATCAATATTTGTTCCTACTTTATATTGTGCCACAACGCTTGGATAGACACTTGCGACAATCCACGCACCGAATCCTCCAAAAAAAAGACTTATTCCTACACACAACAAAATAAGACGAGAAGTATTCATACAACATGTTTTACTTAGAAAGTTTTTTCCCAACAGGGAGTATTTTTTGTGATTTTGTTCCGATCAATTTATTTAATTCACGTTCAAATGTTTTTACATCTTCAAACGATCGATAAACAGATGCAAAACGGATGTATGCAACCTTATCAAAGGTCTTCAATTGATTCATGACAATATCTCCTAGCTCGGCCGTTGTAATCTGTCCGTGAGTCTTTTTTTGAATATGACGTTCAATTCTATGAATCAAACTTTGAAAAGACTGATCTGTGTATGGACGCTTTTGGAGCGCTCGCTCAAGCCCGCGAACCATTTTTTCTCTTGAATAGGTTTCACGTCGCCCATCTCGTTTTACAACTGTTAAATCTAAAAGTTCCAGCTCTTCCAACGTAGAAAATCGAAAACTACATTTTTCGCACTCACGACGTCTGCGCACACTTGCACCATCAGAAGACATGCGCGAATCAACAACTTTTGAGTCTTTGTGATTACAAACGGGACAATACATAAAGGAAGGGCGGAAAAGGATGAAAAGGCGGAAGGGGCGGAGAGGAACGTAAATGGCATGCAGGGATGATAACAAAAAAAAGCAAAAAGAAAAAACGGATAAACCGTTCTTCTTCTCATTCCTTTCCGCCACCTCCGTCTTTTCCGCCCTTTTTCTAAATCATTTTCTTTCTAATAAATGCCGGGATCTCAATCTCGTCTTCTTGTGCTTGTTGTGGGGACGGTGAGATAGGAGCAGGTCTTGGCGCAACACGCATTGGGACCTCTTGCAGTTGTTGCGGCTGTTGTTGCGGTTGTTGTTGCGGTTGTTGTTGATGATGTTGCATCATTGGTTGAGGAATGGGCGCCGCAATAGGTTGTGGTGTCATCATGGTTGGTGCTGGTTGACTGTAAAACTCTCTACGCATTTCCATTTGTGGAGGCCTTACTTCCATTTGCGGTTTTGGAGGTTGAAAATTTACTTTTGGTCGTGGAGCTGGACGCTGCAAACTTTCTTCTTCTCGCACACGCAAAAAGGTGTTTGGCGCCCATGTGCCTTGTGCTTGAACTTCTACAACACCAGGTGACGTTGTGCGGCGTTCACGTGAATCAAAACCTGTTGCGACAACCGCAATACGAATCTCATCACCCAACGAGTCATCAATGTTCGCTCCGAAAATGACTTTTGCGTCTTCATCCGCAGAACTTGTAATAATCTTTGCAGCCTCTGCAACCTCATGCATTCCAAGATCACTTCCACCCGTAATGGTAAATAAGATTCCACGCGCCCCATCAATCGACAACTCAAGCAACGGACTTGCAATCGCTTGTTTTGCTGCCTCGACAGCTCTGTTCTCACCACTTGCACGACCGATTCCCATTAAGGCTGATCCGGAAGATTCCATGATCGCTTTTACATCGGCGTAGTCAACGTTAATCAAACCAGGAACGGTAATTAACTCGGCGATCCCTTGCACACCTTGGCGCAAGACATCATCCACAACCTTAAACGCATCCATGAGAGAAGTTTTTTTATCGATGATTTGAAGAACACGATCGTTTGGGATGGTGATGATGGCGTCCACGTACTTCATGACTTTCTCAAAACCTTCATCTGCAATGCGACGGCGTTGTGCGCCTTCAAAGGTAAATGGTTTTGTGACAACAGCAACGGTGAGTGCTCCAATATCCTTTGCGAGTTTGGCAACTTCTGGAATGGCACCCGTTCCAGTTCCACCTCCGAGTCCGCACGTAAGAAAGACCATGTCTGAACCCATGAGCGCTTCACGAATTTCATTTTGTGTTTCTTCTGCTGCGCGCGCACCAACCTCTGGATTCATTCCAGCACCGAGTCCGCGTGTAATGGTTTTTCCAATAGCGATCTTTGTTGCGGCAAGATTCTGATTCAACGCTTGAACATCTGTATTAATAACAATAAATTCAACACCTTTAATGTTGTCAGAGATCATGCGGTTAATAGCCGCACTTCCACCACCACCAATTCCAACAACTTTAATTTTTGCGAACGTTTCAATATCTGGTTTTACTTGAGCCATACAATTGGTATTCAATCGAATAAATTTTGTGCAAAGATGAACACTATTATTGTTCAACAAATCATCATTTGTACACAAAAATTGTAACAACACTGTAACATCGCCAAAGGGGAAGTCAAGAAAAAATGAGAACAACTGTGGATAGAACGATTGAGTGAACGATTGACAAAATCGCAAAAATCGAGTACTCTCTTCCGGTCAAGGTGACCCTTATGAACGACCGAGGAGTGGTCGAGTTCATCCAACCAAGGAGGAAACGATGAGCGATTTGAACCCCCAAGAAATGAGCGTGGAACAGCTGCGCTCCAAAATCCTGGAGCGGACAGCCGCGAACAAAGATGATCAAGAAAAGCGCAAACAGCGCGGTCGCGAAATTCACGAATTATCCAAGGCTCTTGCTGCCAAGACAGCGATTGGCTACATTGTCATCACAACATCATCGATGCCAGACGTTTTGTTGTCTGCCTCCCCAGAAACAACAACCTTTCATGAGTGGATCTCCTTCCGTGCATTGAGCGGAGACCCTCCCCTCATCGAAATGCAACTCATCACCAATCGCGATGAGAAAATCACCTTTCGCCTTGCACTAGGCGACACAATCCGTTTCCAACACGAATACAACAGTTCGAAAAACGGCGGAACACCATCTGTTCATGATTACACCGTCAAAACGTTCAAGACAGAAAACGAACTTCTTGGATGGGCCTACAGGAAACATGTTTGTCTACCAACCTGACACCCCTTTTGGGCGGGTGTCTTTTTCTTTTATCAGAAAACACGTGACCGATCGGTCGCGTGTTTTTATTTTTATTCCTTTCAGACCTTTCCGCTCCTTCCGCCTTCTCCGCCCTTCCCCTACGGTTTCAACTGTTTCAGCATTTTCATGAATCCACTTCCGACTTTTTCTAATCCGCCGATCTTTGACATGATTTGTCCAAGACCTTTTGTGTTTGTAACACCCCTCATGTGTTTCCCCCAAAGAACAAGTCCGATAGCTGTTGTCATGCCGGGGTCATTGATGCGATCAATCACAGACGAAACACCAATTGGCGTTCCAAGTGAGATAGGCAAACGGAGAGTCGCCTTCCCTGCCTCTAACATACCAACAAGTTTTGCGCCACCACCCGTAAGAATAATACCGGCTGGCAACATTCCTGAGCGATCAATTTTTTGAAGTTCGCGATCAACAAGTTCGAAGATCTCTGATACGCGCGCTTCCGTAATATCGGCGACAAATCTTCGGCCTACCCATTCTTCTTCTGGACTTCCGAGTTCTGCAAGGTTGATATCATCTTTTTTTCCGACTTCTTCTGGAAGACAGGTGGCATAACGAAGTTTCATTTGTTCCGCAACATCAATAGAAGTTCTAAGTCCAATCGCAATGTCTGACGTAATATGATCAGACCCGATTGGCAACACGGCTGTATGGAGAATATCTCCTTCTTCAAACACCACGAGACTGGTTGTTGATGCTCCAATATTCACAACACAAACCCCAAGTTCTTTTTGACGATCTGTAATAACAGCTTCTGCTGTTGCAAGAATGGAGAATACCAAATCTTCAATATCAAGACCGGTTCTGTAAACCGCCTTTGTCATGTTTTTAATTTGCGAGCCAAGTCCTTGAATAATGAGAGCGTCCACCTCAAGACGAATACCGTTCATTCCGACAGGATCCTTAATTCCCCGCTGGCCATCTACAATGAAGCTTTTTGGAATGACGTGAATGATTTCATAATTGGTTGGCGTAGCGACCGTTCTTGCGGCTTCAATGGAGCGCTCGACGTCTTCTTCCCGAATCTCACCATCAGACCTTCCGACACCAATAACCCCTCTGGATTCCTGCGAGATGATGTGACTTCCACTAATCCCCACCCAAGCTTTGTTCAAAGGCAATCCTGTAATGCGTTCCGCTTGTTCAAGTGCACGCGAAACAGAAGACACCGCATCTTCCAAATTGGTGATGGTGCCTTTGTTGATACCAGCAGATGGGACTTCCACTGCCCCAACGATATGAATTTGTTCTTTTCCGTCCGCGGATGGAACAATTTTTCCAACAGCAACACGCACGGCACAAGAACCAATATCGAGACCAGTGAATACTTCTTCAGACATAAGAAAGCCGAGGGTTAGATGCAGGAAAGAAAAAAATGAAAAAACTTAATACGAAAATTATAGCGCAAAAATCATGAAAACAACAAACGGAGATAGGGATAAAAAATCAGAACCCCAATAATAAAGGCAAACAACGACATAAGGAGTACTGCTGCGGCCATCATGTCTTTGGCTTCCTTTACAATTGGATGCAAACGAGGTTTGAACGCGTCCAGAACTCGTTCAAAAATACTGTTGATCAGCTCCAAAACAAGAACAGATGCAATCAAAAGTAAAAGAACGATATATTCCGAATTGGAAACTCTAAATCCGATTGCAAACACAAGAACACCTACAGCCATGACAATTTGCAAACGAAAACTTTGCTCAGACCGAAAAACGGTCAAAAGGCCGTTTGTTGCATACCCGAAACTTTTTTTTAGCTGTTTCCAAAGAATCATATTCTGGGATCAACTCCAAGTTTCAGTAAAATTTTTGTTTGGAGTGGAAACATTTTTTTTGCATCAAATTCTTGTTCGTGGTCGAACCCGAAAACATGCAAAAGTCCGTGCACGATAAGGAACGTAAGCTCGTCACGCACGGAATGTTTCATTTCTTTTGCTTGTCGCTTGGCCTGCTCGTAACTCAACAAAATTTCTCCAAAATAATCTTCGTTATCAAGGGTAAAGGATAAAACATCTGTAACAGAATTTTTTCCTCGATGTTGCAAATTCAACTTTTTCATTTCTTTTTCGGAAATAAATGCAATGGAAACGTTGTGTTTGCGCTTAAGTTTAAGGGCTTTTGAAACCTCCTCATCAATCTGAATAAGGCGCGTTTCTGGAAACCGCATCCCTCCTTTCAATCGCTGTTGATTCAGATCAATTTGGATCATAATTTTTCCACACTATTCACCATCATTTGAACCGTTTGGAGATAATCAATGGTGGCTTTTGTTGAGGTGTCGTAAATAAGCGTCACAACTTGGCTTCCAAGATCAATATATGAACTCAACTGGTTTTTTGCGACAAGCATTGGATATCCTTTTTTGCTTTTTGAAGCAGAGGGAGTTCCGTCTGTGACATTTTGCTGATACCAATCAACAAGGGTCAATGATGCATCTTTTGCTACAACCTGCACAGTCATATTTTCCCCCGTATTCGTTGTGATAACAGATCCTATCCCCACCTCCAAAGGTGCAGAAACCCATTTTGCAGGATACAACAACTGAAATCCATCTACCTGAAGCATTTGTGCGAGCCCTGCTAAAACTAACGTGCCCGGAGCTGTTCCGTTCGGGTTATACCCGTGATAAACCTCATTCCCATCCAAAAATCCATCACTGTCAGAATCAGGTAAATTTGGATTTGTGGAGTAGACAATCGTCTCTTCCCCATCTGTTAATCCATCAGAGTCTGTGTCAACTCCCGGAGTTGCCGCTGGTGGAAATGGATTTGTAGATATCTCTGTACTTGGGGGTGTTGTAACAGGCGGTGTTGTTTGTGTGACGTCAGGCGTCTCTTTAGGTGTTTCTGTTACAATTGGTTGCTCTAAAATCACAGCTTCATTATTTTTTTGAACACTTCGGAAAAAGAGATATCCTCCGATCATAAGTGCCACAAGAACAATGAATCCCGCAATCAATAAACCTTTTTTGGTATGTGTTGGTTGATTCATTTGAGCTGCCACTGGAATTGGTGGAAGTGTTTTTGGTGGAGCAGGAGGCTGAACAACTGTAACAGGAGTTACAGCAACCTTTTGAGGTTCAACCATGTTTACAACAGCCCCATGACGATAGCGTGCCGGCATCGCAAATACACGCACCGGATCAGAGATGCTTTCATTTGGAGGTTGCATAATCATCGATTGTGTATGTGCGTCCGCCATATGTTTTACGATTCCTATTTTTTTGGAATTTGAAGGAGTTGACCTGGCCCGCTTGGGTTATATCCTTTTTTAACCTCGTCACCATCTTTGTAGGTATCGCCATCTGTGTCTGGATTCAATGGGTTGGTTTGATAAACATCTACTTCTTCTTTATCAAAGAGTCCATCTGCATCTGTGTCTGGACTATTTGGATCTGTTCCCAAAAGAGCTTCACGTGCGTCCGGCAATCCGTCTTTGTCTGTATCTGCCGTTTGATCTTCTGCAGGAACTTGCACAGCCTCTTCCAAAGGAGCTGGTGTTGGCGTTGGTGTTTCAATCTCTGATGTTTCTAGTGACTCAGATGTAACAACAGGAGCCGGTGGAGTCACAGGTGTACGAGAATTCAAAATTCTCATGGAGAGAAAAAACGCGAGTCCGACAACAGCGACAATCGCCACAAACAGAACGATGAGCTTCCAAGGAAACGCTCGTTTCTCCCCCATTTCCGATCCCATCTCCATGCTTTTCATGGATGGCGGTTGAGGAGTTGCCATTGGTGCAAGAGAAGATTCTGATTGCACACTCATGGTTGGAGGATTCATTTGAGGGGCGGTCGCATCGGTCTGAGCAAAAACATCTTCAGGTTCCTTTTGGAGTTCGTCGAACATATGTGGGGGAAAGTAGTAAGTAGAGAGAAGAAAGTAGAAAGGGGGAAAATGGAAATTACTTCTTTAAAGGATCATACCCAGCATTTATCTCTTGTCCATCAAGAAAGGAATCGCCGTCTGTATCTGGATTGCGTGGATTTGTTCCATACAGAACGATTTCTTGTGTTGAGTCAATACCATCAAGATCCGGATCATTCACCAAAACTTGCGCTCGACATTCTGCAGAACGTTTTGGATCAAGTACGGCACAAACTTCCGCATCTTGTACTTGATTTGCTGCCGCAAGAACACGAACAAAGAAACAATCTCCCTCATTATTCTCGCAAACCTGTGTTGTTGCAGATGCAATGACCTGCTTACAACTTATTTTCATTTGTCCATCCACTATTTTATCACACAATGCCGTATCTGACGCAGTAATCGCCTTCAACACATTCAATTCATTCACACATCCTGACAACCAATCTTTATTTGCTATTTTTTCACAAATCGAAACATCTTCATTTACACGTGCCACACTCCAAAAACAATCATCTTTGTCTTCTTCTGTCAGAACATCACAGCTTTCTGATTTTTTTTCCGTGATCGCACGTTCTTTTGTTTTCAACACCTTACACGCCTCAGAATCTTCCGACACTTCACAAGACGCTTCTGCCGAAACAGATGTTGTGACTTGCTCCGATATTGTCCCAAAGACGCTCGCTGCTCCTGTCGCTTGCGTTGCTTGAGGAGTACGGTCACGAATGACATAAAGGACCCCTCCAATGATTCCCAGAGCCAAAACAACCCCGCCCGCAATGATCGCGATCAGTTTCCAGGGGGTTTGTTTTGACTCGGATGGTTGGTCACCAAAATCCATACGTTTAATTTACGGGACAATAGGTGAATTCAATATTACTCAGAGTGACAGATGCACTTGTTGGATTCAATTTAACATTAATTGGAAGAGAAAATGGAGCATCCTGACAGATAAACTTGCTTGGAAGTGGCAACTTCAATCCGTTTCCGATCTCAAGCAAAGAAGTTCCTGTTTGTGGAAGTGTATATTTTCCATTTGCATCTTTAAATGTTGCTGCAATTAACGACACGGTATTTCCAGCATTCAAAAGTGAACTTGATGAAGAAACATTTGCCGTAATTCCGACCCCAACTCGGCATGCTGGAAGCAACAAACTTGCACGATCTGGTGTTTTTCCTTCTGTATTTTCCAAACTAAATAAGGTGATACTGCTTGATGGTTGAGATTCGGCTACATTTCCTTGCACTTGAAGAGCAACTTTTTGGAATGCGGTCGGACAAGAACTATTACAACTCGATGAACAAGTTGGCAGTACACATGTTCCTACACCTATACATTTTTCATTATTAGCCGTATTGCAATCACCGTTCCAGTTACAAGTACTACCGGATGTTTCACAATATCCATCACAATTATTTTGATAAGCTGCGCATTTTTTTCCATTCTCCCCACGAAGAGAGCCTCCATTACAAGTACCCACAATGCGACATGAATACCCCTTATCACAGGAAGTTCCGTGCCACGTTGATGTTGAACCATCATCTTTCTTCCCGTTAGCTGTGCCATCTGAGGTTAGTCCGACATCTTTTGAATCACACGGACCCTTTAGATCCATTTCATCCGCACTGATTGATTTTGTACATGTTCCATTTAACTTCGTACCATCACAATATTCGCCACCATTGATTGCTCCATCTCCACAATACGGACCAGATTGTGTTTTGTACTGACAGTATTGATTACAGAAGTTACAGCTTGATCCGTACGCCGCATTACAAGCGATTCCGTTTGCCTTACCGCTGTCACACGACTCGATTCCAACGTTTACAAAGTTATCGCCACACACGTTTGTCTTACAGGCGTTTGTACAACTGTCATTGCTGGAACTGTTTCCGTCATCGCATTCTTCTGTTCCTTCTTTCTTTCCATTACCACATTGTTGTGGACCACCAGCACACGCACCCCATCCACCACCGGCAAGATTTGTGATCCACTGACAGCTGTTTGAAGATGGATTGTTGTAATTCTGACAGGTGCGTGTTCTGGTGAGGTCATATTGTTCTGCTGAACATTTTCCACCTGCCCCACAAGAAGCATCATCTGTACAAATCGCACCAATTGTTGTTCCGGCGGTACAAATCTTTGCTTTTGCACAAGCCGCAACAGGACATCCAGATGAAGCCGTACATTTTGTTCCATCGTTATTCAATGCACCAGCATACGTTTCTGTATTTCCATCGCATTTTTCTGATGAATCATTAATCAAATTGTCCCCGCACATTGGTCCTGGAGCTTTACACTCTGCAGTACAATTTTTTCCATCTTTGTCGTAATTTCCGTTATAGGTTGCACAATGATTACCGGACTTTGCCCAACTTGTTCCCGCAAGTGTCGACCAATTTGATGGCGTTCCGCAATCACATTGTTCATTCCCCGCGAGGTACCCGTCACCACACGCAAAATTAGAAACAACTTTACAATCTTTACCACAGTGGCCGTACGTACCATTCAGCGCAGTACCATCATCACAGACTTCACCAAGCGCTTTATCAATCACACCATCTCCACAAGAAAATGGCTTACATGTTCCACCGGCTTTTTTTGCAGCATCCTCAGCGGCTGCATCTGTTGCATAATTTTTACAATCATTTTTACAAGTAACATTGATGAACCCTGCGTTGTTTGCGCAAGCAATCGATTTGACTTCACCAATTTCACAATCTTCACCCACACCCTTTACTCCATCACCACAAATCGTAGAGCTTCCAAAAACAGTTGCGTTGCAATAAGCGGAAGTTGAGACAAATCCTGGCAGGAGATTTGCAGGAGCTTTCCCGTTTAGATAAGCCGCTTTAATGGTCGCTTGATCACCAGATGCGTCTATTTTATTGTTCCACGCAACCGTACTGTATTCCAATTCTGTTGTGAGGACATATGCTTCCCCACCAAAATTTTGATATCCGTACACATGAGAACCGTTTGGACAAAGAGATTTTCCTTGTGCGCTATTCCAACACGTTGCGGAATCATATCCTTCACCTACATTTTTACACTGTCCCCAGAATTGGTTGAGCGGATCTGTTGGCAGAGCACCCCCAACCTCATTTCCAAGCGTACTGTTCCAAGATGGCCAGATACTGTTACTTACAGAAGGAACAAACGTTCCTGCTTGAATAGTTGGATAGCTCGGGATACATGTTTCTGTTCCTGGACAAGCAGAATTCGCTCCTGTACCCGCTTTACTGTTTTGAGAAACAACACAGGCTTGACTCTTGGTTACCGCACAACGACCGTTTGTGTTTCCGTATTTTTCAAATGTGGTCACCATCTCTGTGACATCTGTCAATCGTTTTGTGTCTCTGATCAATTTTTGTTTGTCTGCATCACAGAACATGTTTGGATCAGCTACTGCACATTCCGCATTTCCTAATTTTGGATTACAAACTTTATCCGAAACGGAACATTTTCCATCTGGCTTACATTGATCCAAACAGTCTCCATCCCATGAACATGTGGTAAACGGACCACTTGGTGGAACATAGGCACTTCCACTCTTACAAAGACCAACGTGCGACACTCCAGTTACACCAGTATCATTCGCGTTTAATCGGAAATTTTGTAAGACAAGATCAAAAATCTGTTGCGCATCTTTTCCGGCATCTGCGTTAAATGAGATAACGTAAATATTTGAATAGAGATTTGATCCGTTGCGATTTGCCGCTGCTGCATAAATCGTTGTTCCTGTTTGCACAGCTTCATATCCATCCAACTTGGCCGCCTTTGGTATTCCAGTAAATCCCTGTGATTTAAACCAAGCCATTGGTGACAGATAATTTGGATTTGAGAGAACACGCACTCCAATAGAGTCTTTTGTTCCAGAAACGCGGAACACTAATTCTTTCAAGACATCTGTTGTAATGAGTTGATTTACATCTGGTGTTGCATCTGTTGGAGGAAGTTCAAGAGCAGGCAGCTTCTTTCCTTCTTCTGGTTTTCCAACATCTCGACAATAGAATAAGGAGAAGTTTGTGTTCGCTCCATTTTCAACAAATGGAACCCCGTGTGCCAAATCCGGCCATGGATTTTCACACAAGAACGCAACCTCTGACACATGACCAGATACAGCCGAACCAACCGTTGATTTTGCACTTATTGTATCTGCAGAGATTGTTGCGGTTGCAATAACATTTCCTGAACCGTTCTTTCCAAGGGCTTTATATTGCGCTGTTTGTGCGATGCTTGGTCCAACAATTCCTAAAATATCCATTTTAGTTGCCGTATCTTTCACGTTTGCAGCCCAGACCCACGTCCAAGCGTATACACCTGAAATTGAAGAGATTTCTTCAAGTGTTCCTGTGTTTTTGCGATAAGAAAACGGCTTTGTTGTAAATGCGTGGACTTCATTTGTCTTAGAATAATATCCGGGGCTCTTTGAGAGATACGAAGGTGGAGTTGGGGTGATTCCACCATCTGTTGTTTCCACAACGTCAAGCAAACAAACATCCGCACCGGTTGTGAAAGTACTTGAGAGAGAAACAACGGAGCAAGTTGTGCCATTGTCACCAAGACAAACACTGACCTTGTTTTTACTAAGAACTCCCTTTGACGTTTCTCCGTTTTTTGTTTTTACCGTCAATTTATATTGCGCATTTGGAAGTAATTGTTCTGTGTAACGAAGATAAACTTGATGTGTACCTGGGTCTTGTTCAAACGAAACAGGAACAAAACATTGCGTGGTTGCATTTGCCATGGCAGATTGCCCAAAAGCATCTTTAACCCAATTCCAAACAAAAGAGAAAATATTTTTTGCACGCATGAATCCAACAGGCTTTGGATAATACGGACAGTTAACTGCTGTTACAGCCTCATTGATACCTAAACTATTTTTCTTCGTAATCAGCTCAAGCTGAAGATTTGGATCTGTTTCTGCCGCACTTAATTTTCCATCTCCGTCAGTATCTACGGAACCAAACGTACTCGCATCCATTTCTTGATCAAACGCAATGGAAATAGCCGTATTGCGACAAATGTTTGTTGCATTATTTCCAGGAACCATCGCTGTAATCGTTGGGCGCTCAAAACAACACTTTTCCACACCGCAACCAAGCGATTTTGAAGATTCCCCTGTTTTTGTTCCACACTGATTATCGGAAGCACAGGAACAAAGCAATTTCACTTCGCCTGTACCTGTCTTTCCTCCAACGGAGACCTGTACATTTGAAACAGCATATCCGTATGTTGCTTTTTTCTCATCTTTTTCTACCTCAAGCGACGCTCCACTTGAAACTTCTGCAACACCATAAGCACCAACGGTATATGTTGCGGAAGCAGCTGCTTCACACTGCTCGCCCGGTTCAAGAGCTCCCCCATTTCCACAAACAGAAGGGATAGCATAATTTGGATTTGAACCCATCTTTAAACAACTCTTTGAACATCCAGGAGCGATAGATCCAACACCAAGATCACATCCTGCATCTTCCCCGGAATCTGTAACACCGTTTCCACAGACAAATTTTGCTGGATCTTTTCCAGGACTTGTTCCGCGATTCAAACAAAGATCTGTACAAGCCACTGTGGTACGAACCTCACATTTTGAACCATCCTGACACGCTGCACCACCAATGGTACAGACAGCCCCATCCGCACAATGCGTTCCTGGATCACATGTCTCTCCAACACTAGCAATTCCATCTCCACAACGTGCATTTGAATACGCAACAACACCTCCTTCAAACAAACAATTTGAGGAACATCCATCTCCTTCTTTTATGTTTCCGTCATCACAGGCTTCCCCACCATTTGTCTTTGAGTTATCAGCAACTCCGTCTCCACAAATAGATTTAATAGAGGAAACCCCTTCAAACAAACACTTTGCAGAACATCCATCTCCACCCAAAACTTTTCCATCATCACATTGTTCACCCGCATCCACAACGTTATTTCCACACGTTGGAGCAACCGTTCCTTCTTTCAAACAACTTGATGAACAGCCGTCTTTGTCATTTGTGTTTCCATCATCACAAGACTCCCCGTAATTTACTGCCCCATTTCCACAAACAGCTTGTCCGACTTTGATTGGGTTTCCTGTATACAAACAGTTTCCTCCACACATTTTTGGGAGTGTGTTTGTAAGAGCAAGCGAACCATTATTCAACAAAAACGCAGTGATCTCATTGTATTTATGATCTGCTCCTATTACATACGATGCTGCACCGATCTTGTTTGGTGTATCTGTTGCACCCCATCCACCCCATCCACTTGCTTGCAAGGCTTGCCCTGTTACAGAACATTCGTCCGGAGCTCCATATGCAATCGCGTTGTATTCTTGACGTTGACCAACATATTTAAGTATTGCCGACTTTGGAGAAAGCCCAACACGATCAACGGCACATGAGGTGAGCGAATCTTTTGACTTAAATTTCCAAGAAAACGCACCTGGATAAAATTTATTTTCAGGAGTTCCGTAATTAGATCCAGATTCTGAAAGAGATGAGGACACACTCGATTTAATCCAATCTGCGACAACAACTCGATACCACGTATTTGACACAAACGCAGCGCCATCTGTCACAATTGATGCTCGATATGTTGCAGAATCATATATGACACTCGTAACATGATTCCATGCGGTCAACTGACTCTTTTCACAAAGGGCATTTTCACATTGAAAAATACGAATTGCACCCGCAATATTAAAGACAGCTGGATTCATTGGAACATTAAATGAAACCCACGGCTTCACGTTTGCACATGCGGCAGAACAGTTTGGAAAATAATCACTTACTTTTGGTGTTGCAAGCGCGATGGTCAGAAGTCCTTTATTCGTTGGTTTATTTCCAACATCCGTAACCGTTGCACTAATTTCTGCAGGGATTCCAATAGGGGTGTTATAAAGAGGATTGACATTTACGGTACAAACACCGGCTGCAGGATTACTTGTTAATGTGTCACCCGGTAGGAATTTTGCTGCCTGTTGTGAAGAACTCCAACTTACCGAATGTCCAGCACACGCAAGCACAACACACTTGTCTTTGTTTGAAAGTAATTGTGCAAGATATCCAACAGCATCTCCGGCATTTTTTGCCGTGAACGTTGCTGGAGAAACACTCACTCCACCAACACCACATGGCGCATTTGAGGAGGATGTTCTGAATTCCCAAGAATAATCTTTTGCCATGGAAGCACCCGAAACAAGTCCATTCACCTTAGATTTTACCCCACCCCCAGGAGCAGATGCCCCTTTGATGGTAACGCGATGCAAAGTACTTGTATCAAAATGATTATTTGGAGACCATTGAAATGTATATTCACCTGGTGTCTGAAAAGAACCTGGCACCACTTGCCAATCTGCTGCTACACATGTTCCATTTACCTCTTTGGCTATTGGACATTTTTCTATAACGATATTTGTGTTTCCGATACCGATCGTTGCAGGATCCATTGGAACCGCAAACGAAGCTGTCACTGCAGCTGAAACACAGATATCATTTTGCGTACTCCAAAGTGGTGATGGGGATGGTGATGGCTTTGGAAATTTTGGATCCGCACAATTCACAACAACCGTTGGCGCAACAGGAATTGGGCTCGTTGAAACCTTGTAAACAAATTGAGAAAATTTCGGCCCATCGCTTGGACAGGCTTGGCCTACAAGTGAACACGAGCCATCTCCACAGCATGCCTGACCAGCCGTACAGAGACTTGGAGTTTGCAGACAATTTCCAACCGCAAAATTTACCGAGTTTGATTGTTTCAGCGCAGCATCTACCACATAAACAGGACCTGACTTTGTTCCAACAGGAACGCTCGCTGATCCGATTTCAGTTCCTGTCCAGGAACCAGGATCTTCGGAAAGATTTGTTGTAAACACAACCGCTCCTTTTTGATCTCCAAAATTTTCTCCAAAAATATCAATCGATGTTCCGGCAGGACCCGCGTTTTTGCTTAAAAGACAAATTCCTGGTGTTGGTTTTCCATCCACAACGGTAAATGGTTTTGCATCAGAAGCATTTCCGGTCTGAGGCACAACACTCACTTCATAATTACCAGGTTTGATAGGACTCTTATCTAGATTAAATGGAACTTTTACCGTAACCGAATTAGTGTGCCAAAAAAGATCTCCACAAGCTTTTGGGAACTCTACATTTCCGTTTATAACCTCATTTGAAGTAAGATTTTTAAATTTAACGTATCCTGTAGATGACCCAAAATTGGATCCATAAATGGTTACATATTGTCCAGAAGGACCCCATGCTGACTGCGATTTACAAGAACCAGCTACGCCACCACAATCCTTATCCGTAGAACAATATTGATTTGCTATCGCTCCTCCATTACAGACTTTCCAACCTGTATCAATTGTAGCGATCGTTGCTTTTTCTACATTTGGTGTGTTTGTTGCAACAAATTTCTTTGTATTAGAACCAACGCGAACATCCATACATGTTCCACCCGCAGCTCCACAAGCCGTATTATCCTGACAATATTGAAGCGTCTCAGAACACCAGGACATTCCACACTTATATGCTGCATCTACTTTTGTACAATCCGCATTTGAAAAACAAGAAAGCGCTGGACTCACTTTTGCCCCACTCGCATTCAAACAGAAATAATCACCTGTAAAAACTTGGGCATTATACGTTCCGCTTGCAACTCCTGGTACATTTCCTTTCAATTCCGTCGCTCCCCACAAAGAAGGCGTCAACTGAAAATTTGAAAGATAAACAGAAGACGAACCTTGTCCAGCACCAAACGCAAGACCAGTCAGAGTAATTAACGTATTCACTTCCGCAGCTGGTGTAATCGAACACAAACCAGGGCGCTTAATTGCGTTTACATCAAATTTAGATATGACGGGTCCAACAGCATCATCAGTTCTTTCTGACTGTGCTGCTGCCCCCAGAGCACCTGCTGGAATATTGATTTTTAACGGACCATCAATAGCACCAGCCGGTACTTTCACAACAATTTCCTTTTCTTTCCAAGAAGAAGTTCCGCCACACTGGAATGCGTTTGCCACTTTTGTCGTTCCATCTTTTTCTGCTCCAAGAAATTCAACCGTACCGGGCGTTGTCCCAAATCCAGAACCTGTAATCGTGATTAAGTTTTCTACAGCACCATTGTCTGGAGAGATAGATTGAATAACAGGGACATCCTGACATCTTCCTGCAATACAAAACCCAGAAGAACATTGTGCATTACTCGTACACGCAGACGGCTTACAGAGCCCGCAAAAATATTCGCTTGTTGCGTCTCCACCACAATCACACGCATCACCAACTGCACATGTTCCCGTTTCTCCATACGGAGCACTTGCATCTTGCGTGCCATTGTCACAGTTTGGCGCACGAAGCATGACAGAAACTTTTCTGGAAATTTGTGTAGATCCCGCACAATCAGTAGCCATTGCCCAAACGGCATATGACTTATTTGCAACAAATCCAACCGGAGTCCATTCTCCATTAAAAAATGCTGTTGTGAGTCCATTTAATGCCGTAGGATTCACCGCAATAGAAGATGTATCAACAGAAGTTTCTCCGTCTGCAGCAAAAAATTCAACACTGGCCACTCCTGTATCATCAACCGTTCTTACTTGAAGTGGTTTGCTTAATCCCAAAATAGCTTTTGCTCCAGCTTGTGGTTCTACAAACGAAACTTCTTGAGGTGGTTTTGTGTCCACAACAGAGCCTGTTGTGAAATCAAACGAACAAGGATTCACTCCCCCCTCCGTCTTACAAGTAAGCGTTGCACCGCTTGCTGATTTAACTTGTGCAGGATCTACCTCAACATGAAATGCGGCGTTTGGTGCAAAACAAGACAAAGATTCATTTGGAGTCGGACATTTTTCTTCTGGCGTGAACATGACTTTTCTGCCAGAAAACGTAAAAGACCCGGGAACATCCACCCCGTCTCTTGTGATCTTTATTCCCTTTTCATCTTTCACGGATTTTGAAAAAACAAGGGATAATTTAAGGTTACGAACACCCGCAGCACATTGGATAATGGACGTTGGCGGATTTAATGAGAATACAGGAGTTGGTGACGGAAACGGTGAAGTTTTTAAACAAGATAGATCTGTAGGATTTTTTTTACAAAACGCAATAATATCTGCATTCGATGTTGCTCCCACCAACTTTGAAATGACGAATTGTGCAATCGCAAACGATGACAAAACAATCACAAGACCGATTAAACCGTTTTTAATGGAGTTCTTTGCTTTTTTGAGACGATCTTCGTTTCCACCCGCCGTCATGTACATGAATCCTCCGTACAGAACAATCATGACCGCAATAATTCCAAGAAACGAAATGACTGTGCGAATCAAACGCGCAATAATGACGGTAATGGAAGGCCCTGTTGAAAACCCCGCGTTGGCCGCAAAAGAAGCAAACGCATCTGGATCTACAGGACTTGCAGCGAGGATTGGTTGAGCAAAAAAGATTCCCGTGCAAAGGAGAACGGTTAGAATAAACATCGATTGAAGCAATCTGCGGAGGTTCATGTAAAAAAGATTACGGTGCGATCACAGGATAGGGACACGCGGGACTTGAAACTGAGCTCGATGGTTCTCCGTTACAGCAATAAGGCTTCGTTTCATCTGTTCCGTTACAATTTTTTGCTGAACTTGCGGCTGTTGCCGCTGACGGGAACATACAAATCTGATACACACTTTTGACATCTTGTGTGACAGATGGCCAATAAGATGACCCACCTTCTGCATTTGAAATAAACGCTGGATGAGAAATATGTACGACGGATTTAGTTGGGATATCTGTTTTAAGCGCATTCGGAAGATCTGTTTTTGATACCGAGTACCACATGGGATATTTTGGATCCGGCAACAAAGAGATGTTTGTTGCATTGACTGTTGAGGCTTTGAGCAACGTATTAAACGAAAGTGTAACATCTGCCGATACATCAATGTTTCCTTCAAGGATATCTGGTGCAAGCGCTTCAATTTTTGGAACCGTGTCATTAATGATGTTTGTTGTCTTAAAACTCCATGCGTAATCATCATTTGCTTGCGTTCCGGAACACGCAACACTATCTTTTGAACTTCCGCATGCTTTACCATCATTATTTCCGTCTAACGAATTTCCTGCGGCATCCACAACTCCATCATAACTTACCCCAGTCAAAACACCTTGTGGGACGTTTGTAGGATCAATACTTGCTGCTTTAGCCGTAACGGTTATTTGTTTTCCTCCTGGCAAACAATAAATCTTTCCACCACACGGATCTTTTCCACAATCATCTGTTGTTGTGAAACTCACTGTTTTATATCCGTTACTGATATCATAAGTACCGTTTATTGGGTTTGCTCCACCATCACTTGATGCGATACGCTGAAATGCCTTTAGCTCTCCCCCTCCCGCAAGATATGTTCCTGATACAGCGATCGGATCCATTGGTTCATTAAATGTCAGTTCTATGGAAATGTTTCGTGCAAATTCTGAAAGTGATTGACCTTCTTGTAAAGGCTTCACGGATGGAATGACAGAAATAATCGTTGGTGGTGTTAAATCAACATTGGTTGAAACGGTGAAATTCCATCCATATCCTGCCGAATTCACACCGGTAAATGCAGCACCACCCGCTTGTTTTTCAATACTTGGTTTAAGAGCAACGGTAAAAGATGCATTTGTTTGAGGATTTCCAAGATATGTAACTGGCTTGAACACAAATGTCTTGAAATCCTCACTCACAGTTACCACAACTTTATCACTCGCAAGTTTTGTTGTTTCACCTTTTGCTGTCTCAAAAATGGAGACGGCGTTTGTTTTTAACTTTGTGCTACACAAAGGAACGGTTTGATTAGCTGCAACTGTATACGTACAAGGTGATTTGTAGCCATCAATAATGGTCTCAGGTTTAATTGGCTCTTTGAAGGTAACAAAGATTTTTGTGTTACGTGGAACATCTGAAGCGTTTCTGACAGGAAAATGACTTTCAAGAATACCCGCCCCAAGTGAACCCGCAAGCGGCTCTGTATATTTTTTTGCAACAGACACAATCGAGCCTGGGCCATAAGCAGCATTAAGCAATTTTCCAAGAATCCATGAAGCGATGGAATAGGAAGAAAGAATAATGACAAGACCGATGACTGCGTTTGAAATGATCTTTTTTGCTTTTGCAACTTTTGCCAAATCTCCGGAAGCGGTCATGTACATGAACCCGGCAGAAATAACCAAAAGAACCATCACAATTCCAAGAACCCCAAGAACTGCCCGAATGATGCGCGCAATGAAAATAGGCAAGCTTGTTTGTGGGAGTCCTGCTCCCTCACCCAAAGACTGAAGAGCATCCGCTGCAAATACCCCGTGCGGAATCAAAAAAGATCCGATGACAACAAAGAACAGCACACCAAAAAAAGCTACTCTGTAAGCCGGAAGTTTATTTGTAAGACGGAAAAATCGCTTCATGTAATATCAAAAATACGACACAAACATTGTATCGTATTTTTCTTCAATCGAATAGAAAAAGATGGGGATAAAGAGTAAGGCTATAAAGGCAATAGAGGCTTGAGATGCCGAAGGGAACAAAAAAAAGAACGCGGTCAACGCGTTCTTTATTTTCTTGTTTCTTTTTTTCGGCATCTCAAGCCTCTCCAGCATCTCTCGCCTCTCTAGCTTATCTGATTCAATACCGCCGTTGTGACAAAAAACAACGCCACAACAACTCCCATATTCATAAATCCACCCATGATTTTCTGTTCCGCTTTATCTCTTACAACATCTCGTGCGGACCCAACAGTCATTTCAATCCCACCACGAATAATTTCAATGATAGAAAAAAGTCCGGCGAACAAGAACATGACACGCACAAGACGAATCCCCATTTCAAGATATGGCAAATACGAATAGGTTCCGAATTCTGGCAATGTTATCATGCCGATTTCCGCATGCGCAGAAGAGACGACTATCGTATTTACCAAAACAGCAAAGATAAACACTCCAAGCAACTTCTCAACGAGTCCTTTCACACGTGTACCGTCAGCACGCCCTGCAACGGCCTTCATGACAAATCCCATCGCCTTGCCCATGTCCGCTTTTGATGCAGCTCCCGATTGCAAAACAGCTTCACGAACCACCATTTCAAGATCGGCATCAGACAATTCTGCTGGCATGTATTTTTTTAACACTTCAAGCTCAAGTTTATTCCCTTCTGCAAGATCGGCTCGTCCGCCAGCCTCAAACTGATCAATCGCTTCTTTCAATTGTTTTGCCTGAGACTTAATCACATCCGATACCTCCGCATCCGTAAGCGGACGCATAAGATCAATCTCTTTATTTTTAAGAGCAGACTTAAGCATGCGAAGTGTGGAAAGTGTTGATTCGTCTTTTGCACGCATGGCGTCTTTAAGGTCTGAACCGATTTGTTCAAGAAGAGTCATAGACAAATTATTATAAACGAAAAAGAGGGGCGGATAAACCGCTCCCTCATTTTACCCTATCTGCGTTTCTGTGTACGAGGTTCATCCACAAGCTGTCCGATACGTGCCAAGTATTCGCGCTTATCGCGAATTTCAAGACGACGAATCGCACTTACTTTTTGTTTGTTTTTGGTTGGTGCTGGGATATAAGAACGGAGCTTGCGTGCTTCAAGCGCGTTTCCAGACTGCTGGAGACGACGAGAGTAGCGACGGAGCAAACTTTCGAAACTTTCACCTTTGCGACGTTTAACATCTACCACAAATTTTTCACTTCCTTTCAGTGGTTACGAATAATGGCGAAATAATACAGAAAATAGGCGAATGCGTCAAGAACCTCAAACCTGTCTACAAACAAGAGGATCTTAACGAATTTTAGCGAGATGCTGTAATCGTTGTGGTTGTAGCAGCTTCAGATTCACAGGCTGTAACGGTTGCGATTCCATTTGAATCAACGGAGAGTGCGTATCCTGTTCCTTTTGAGGATCCGCTATCCCAAGTTGTTGCACCTTTTGGACTAATTGGAACGCTCTTCAAGTATCCTCCCGAAACAAGACCAGTCAAATCTACACAGTTACCGGTTGCTGCGATTGTTGCGTCACATGTTGAATTACAACCAGACGCCATCGGTTCTCCTGTAATCATGTAATTTGTTCCGGCTGTTAATGCTGCAACAGAAGCAAGATACGATCCCCCATTATCAACTTGCTGCAATTTAATAGCCGATAAAACTTCTTGCACGGCATTTTGTCTCACAGAATCACGAGCTTGTTGAAAACGTGCTGCTGGATTTAACGCCACAAAAATAACCCCGACCAAAACTCCCACAATAGCAATAACAACAAGAAGCTCGATTAAGGTAAACCCTTCATTTGAACGCATGACGGACACTTTTTGAGTATTCATACTGACACATTAAAAAAATTATGTTGAGAGATATATGTATGAGGCTGCGCCGCACGAAGCCCCGCACCAATGGACGCCGCAAAAATCTGACATTCGGTTTTTTTCATTTTTGAATGTTTTAACAAGTCTCCTGCGTATGAGGGAGAAATCTGCGGAAGACGTGTTTTGATTGCTTGAACCATGTTTGCCGTCCGCGCCTCTGTTCCGGCAAGCAAAAACAGATTCACAAAATAATTCTGCGACTGGAAGTATAACACGGCTCCTTCTGTTATCCCAATCAAACTATCCACAATCTCATCCAAAAGCTCACCCGGAATATTTGCAGAAATGTTCTGTTGTTTATAAGAAATTGTACGAGAAAATAGACGCGATCCGTTTTGTGTACAAAATGAAAGTGTAGCCCATGCATGTCCAATATCTAAAACGCCGTCACACATTTTTTGATCACGTTTTTTGACAGCCGTTTTCTGAAACACGTGCTTTAAACGAAAAATAGATTGGATATTTGATTCAATCGCCATGAGATGCAACCCAGTTTCAACAAAACTTGTTTCAATCCCCTGAACAACAGGTGCATCAACAGCATAAACGGTTGTCTGTACCTCTTGCGATTCTTTTTCTCCAAACGAAACATCTATACGAGCAGATTCAAAATTCAACGGAATTTCTTTTTGCGCACGCACGTGCGCCAACTCTTCCAACTCTTCTTTTTTTAATGTGGCATCTGATAAAAACGAATGAGAAAATACGCGCGATTCTGGAATCAAACAAACCGTGCGCATGTGCTTTGTTGAAAGCCCCATTTCAGATACGGTTTTTTTCACAATAGCCTGAAAGGCTTTTGTATCCACAATCTGTTCATCAAGCACAATCCCTTCATCTAAAACAACTTCCTTACACTGAAGAACATGACCAAAAAGACCAACATGTGCAAAACGCACATGGTGTTCGGAAAAATCAATGCCTATTCCTGAAAAATATTTTTCAAACAT
Source organism: uncultured Gammaproteobacteria bacterium (assembly GCA_964402425.1). Taxonomy (GTDB): domain Bacteria; phylum Patescibacteriota; class Patescibacteriia; order UBA9934; family GWF2-40-263; genus XYB2-FULL-45-11. The sequence continues at coordinate 142,576 of CAYOCD010000001.1, forward strand.
ACGTTAATCAACTTCTTGCCAACTCGTTAATGTAACAAGCGAACCTGATTTTACAAGAGTTGTTTGCAAACGCCGCGTATATGGCCCTGTAACGGATGAAATATTTACCGTACAGCTCCCGCAAGGAGTTCCCTGAACCACAATTGTACAAACAGCATTTCCAACAGGAAGAGTGCCGCCATTATAACTTGCATTTCGTTTAATGCGAAGGATGGCTTCTTCTGCACAACTCTCGGCAGACATAATCGATTCAGTACTTCGCCATTCAGAATACCCTGTCTCTAAATCATCCACTCCAAAAAACATCACTCCACCCAACATCAGTGAAATAATAGCAAGAACAATCATCACAACAATGAGTCCAGCTGATCCAGTTTGATTAGAGCGAAGAGATGACAACATACTCAAGGGAGAGGTGGAATGCGAAATGAGGACTGAAATGATTTTGTTGCAGAATAAAAGGGGGTATTCGATGGGTTGAGCGTAGATAAATCCCATTCTGCCCGTACAACCCCTTTATCTTTTACTGTTGTAAGATTTGTAAACACAAGATTTGTCACAGAAATCTTTGCGGTTGTTAGAGAAACAAACGCACCCCCTTGTTCACTCACTTCAAGTGTGCCGTTATCTTGATTAAGCCTGAATACGGTTGGATTTTTAAGAGGGTCAATCATTTCAAGCGAAAGAACACCTGGATCCGTCCCAAAAACAGAAGATCCAACTTGGATGGATTTTGCATGGCGCACAGCGTCTGAAAGACGTTCTTCAAACAAACGTGAGGAATGCATAATTTCTGATTGTGCTTGGATTTTTACTCGTGCATTCATGAGCTGCATGACAAAGGAAGATAGGGTTACCAAAATAAACCCAATGAGGGATACGTATAAAATGGCTTCAAATAATGTAAACCCTTTTTGATTACGCATATTACGGAGAATAAGAGGCGCTCACATCTAACAGACTTGGTGCGTTTGATCCATCACCAGATAAAATAGCCTGAAATTGGATCCAGCGTTTTCCTGTTGCCGCAGGGTCTGTCACCACAGCTGTTCCTGAAACGGTATAATGTGAGGCAGATGTTCCGAGTGGACCAACCCATTTTGCTGTTTGAAGATTCGCTTCTGAATCCGCTGTCCGGATCATGAACTCAACCGTTCCCGTTCCAGACGTGGTCCATTCAAGCGAATCCCATGTAGCAACAGACGTTGCATCATACGCCTGAGAAGTAAAAATAGCTTCATGTGCATAATTTGGAAGTGTGAGGGGTCCCAAAATCTGAAGTGTTTGTGTTGTACTAGATGTAACCACGAAAACAGTTGATCCTTTATCGATAATTTCAACCCCACTTGATCCTAAATTTTCTATTGAAACAAGAAGGGGGCTTGCGGGATTTGAAATATCCCATCGTTGATACTGTGCACCTGTTTGTGCCGTTGCTACCTGTAACGCACTACTATCTGTTTGCGAAAGTCCGACAACATCCCCTGTCGTTTGTGCTGATCCAAGCAAAGAAGGAGTCGCAGAGGTAATGTTCAACAGCGAAATCTCTGGATCCGTACCATTTAATCGTCCCAAAGCAAGCGTAGAAGAATAAATCGAAATAGCCGCACCATCTTGGTTTCCAGAAGCATTATAAAGGGAAAGTACGGAGGGTGCGGAAGGTGTCGCAATATTTACAATGGCTATTTCCCCTGAATTGTTTGTAGATGCAGCATATAATCTTGTGGAATAAATACCGAGATCTAAGATATTTCCTGTTAAGTTCACACTCCCAATAACAGATGGCGTAGCTGGGTTTGTGATATTCACAACATACATCTCTGGACTTGAACTTGTATTGACCCCCACATACAAGTTTGTTCCTGATAAAGCCAGAGCGTTAGCCGCTTGTGAACCGGAAAGATTAACGCTTGATATCAGTGTTGGTGCCGCCTTATTTGTGATATTCAAAATTCTCACTTCAGAAGATGTATTTGCTGTTGCAAGATAGGCATAATTTCCGCTTACAATAATACGATTAACCGATGATCCAACCAGATACGACCCAACATACGTCGGCGTGCTTGGATTTGAGATATTATAAATCGTAAATTCAGGTTTTGAACTTCCCGATGTTGTTCCAACGTATGCGTAAATACCATCCACAAACAAAGCAGAACCTGGGCGAGGATTACTTTGGTTTATTGTGCTCGACACCTGCGGATTACTCCACCCTGCGTTTATCACGCCATACACAAGTATTTCCGAACTGTTGTCATCGCTTCCGAAATAAACATTTGTTCCGTAAATAGCCGCAACTTTTCCACCTCCGGCAACCGAAGCATCTATTGTCTGATAAAGAGCGAGGGTTGCAGGATCCACAAGCACAAGTTCATTTGTCAAACCACTCGTTGCAAGCGCAAGGGTTGTTTTTTGTTTATTAAAGGATATTTTATTTACAGATGAACCAAGCTCAAGTCCACTCAATGTTGGCATACCGTTTTCAGGCATAGAGCCATCCAATCGCACAAATTCAACACCCGCCCCAGACGCACGACCAACAAAGATCGTCGTTCCATCTACGGCAACAGAAAGAGCGTCTGTTGCCGTAGGCATATCAAGCGTATTCAAAATCGACATTGTTAATGCCTGTATCGCTGTAAGCTCTGCCGAATTTGCATTTGATACAACAAAGACATGTTGATGATTCAATGCAATACTCGTTACATCATATCCAAGCTCCGTACTTCCAATAAGCGCAGGAGTGACTGGATTTGTTATGTCATAATAAAACACCTCTTGTGTACTCACACTGCTCATACGCCCAATCACGAGCCAGTTTCCATTCAGAGCTAAAGCTGTTGCCTTTGCATTTTGCGGAAGATCGATCGTTGCGACCGTAGCCATGGTAAATAAATCCACGACCACAATTTCCGCTCCTTCTGAACCATCATCATCCGCTGACACAATGACATAATCCCCTTTGACAACAAAACTTGTTCCTTGCGTTATGTTTTTTCCTCGTAACAAGACAGGTGCTGCATTTGAAATATTTGAAGCATCATAAACCTGCAGTTCATTTCCAGTAGTTGAGTCTTGTAATGTAATGAGTACATTATGCGATTCATCAAAAAACATGTCGATCATGTCACCAGATCCATTTGCGTTTATACCGAATCGTGATCCTATGCTATTCCAGTTTGCACTTGCCGGAGCAAGAGTCACCTCCCCTCCGGAAATTGTTGTTGCGACAGAACCGTTATTGATTCCCGCGCTAAAATCTGCAAGGAGTGTTTGTACCCACGCCAAAGAAGTCCAGTTTGTAATGTAAAAAACGGAAGTCAAACTTTTTACCTTTGATGCAAACAGTGTCCAAATAACGTTGATAGATACTTTTTTTGTTTTTGTATCCAAAACACCCGTAGGGGCGATGTCCCCCGTTAAACTTCCGTTTCTATAAACATCCTCAACCATCACCGTTCGTGTAAATCCACCAGGTAAAGATTCAGACGTGCCGCTAAATTCAAATTTGGATCCGTTTGTTGTGAGTCCATGTGCACCATTTGTGACATTTGCCCATGCTTGATCACGAATAGATCTCACAGCTTCCAACCCTTCCCCCATGTACCCACGCGCAACAATATAATCACCCCCCTGTTTTGAGGAATGCAATCCGGAAAGAAGCGTGGAAACAATTCCTGTTCCGATAACCGCAAAAAGACCGGTGATCAAAATGATCTCGATCATGGACTCTCCTTTTTGATTATTCAATCTTGCCCGCAGCATTCAGGTTTAAAGTTATGGTTTTACCCGTTGATCCTTGTGTAAGAACAATATCACCTGTTGTACTTGGAGTTCCTGTGCGTGCCGAAAACAGCACTTCCGTAAGCCCCGATAATACCAGATCTTCCGGAAAAGAATGTGCTTGATCAAGTGCTGTCACACGTGCCGCATACGTATCCCCTGCAAACAAGACCATCTGCGAAGCATTAAACTTAACCCCCCATGTTTCATCTTTTGTTCCTGTAATTGCTTTACTTTGCGCCCGACGAACGGTTTGTAAAACAATGGCGGATTCTATGGAAAGTTGCGTGCGTGGAAACGCAGCAACAGACAAAGACCCAACGATTGAAAATAAAATCGCTGAAATGGTAAGAACGATAATCAACTCAATAAGGGTAAAACCTTTTTGATTCATACTAAGCTGTAAGTCCGTTTGTGATGGAATAAATTGGAGTGAAAATGGCAAGGGCAATAAATCCCACACACAATCCAACAAACAAAAGCAACAAAGGCTCAATAATACTCGAAATATTCTTTGCTTGAATTTCTACCTTTTGTTCATAAAATCGAGCAAGATACAAAAGGGCCTTACTCAGATTTCCGGATTTTTCTCCCACGGAAAGAATACGTTGAATCATGATTGGGTACAGAACCGGAAACTTTTCAATGATGGCAGAAAAGCTTTCCCCCGAATCAATAAGTGCATGCATACGCTTTGCCGAATGTCGGTACACCAAATTTGGAAGCGATGTGCTTTGAATCAAAAGAGCCTCTTGGATTGGAACACCGCTATCAAGCATAGTTCCAAGCATGCGACAAAAACGTGCACGATTTACATCATGAATAAACCCATTTAAAAACGGAAGGTGCAACACAAAAGCATGTGTAAACGGTTGCATAAATTTTTGTCGCCACAAAACAACCATTCCAATAAGCCCCACCAAAAGAGATGGAGACAAAATCATTCCGTACGACTGAAAGACATTTGCAACCCAAATAATGACACGTGTTGTGAACGGGAGTTTTACATCCAAAGACGAAAAAATTCCCGCCATTTGTGGAAGAACAAACGTTGCAAGAGCAAGACCAAGAATGGCTGTTGCACTAAGCACAATCGATGGATATAACATGGCTCCTTGGATATTGCGCTTCAATGCCAAATCTTTTTCCATTTGTCCCGCAATAAACTGCAAGTTACTTGCGAGGGTTCCTGAATTTTCTCCAATTTTAACCGAGCTCACGATCACTGGACCAAAAATACCATGCGCATGAGACATGGCATCTCCAAGCATTTCGCCCGCCTGAATTTCTTTTTGCATTTTACGTAAAATTCCTTTGAGCTTTCCTTTTGACTGATCCGCGATAACATCCACAGCTTCTGTCACCGTAAGACCAGACTCAAGCATCATGGAAAAATTTTGTACAACCGTAACAACCTCCACCTGATTCACAGGAAAGAGAGAAAATTCTCTTTTGTACCAAGGAACACGTTTATCCTCCATATAAATTTATTCGCGAGTAACACGGAATACTTCTTCCATGGTCGTTTGTCCGTTTAAAACTTTTCGAAGTCCGTCATATATCATGGATGTCATACCTTCTTTTAAGGCAATACCACGAATTTCATCGGAATGCTTGTGACCAACAACCGCTTCTTTGATAGCATCTGTAACCACCAACACTTCAAAAATACCGACACGTCCTTTATACCCACTTCCATGACACAAATGACAGCCACCCCCCTTAAAAACACGAAGGGTCTTTGGATCATCTGCACCAGAAATTTTTTTAAGATCTGTTATTAGAGATGGAATCGTCTCAAGAAAATGCAAACTCACAGCATCCATGGGTGTACTCTGAATGCAATTCACGCAAATTTTTCTTACCAAACGTTGCGCAATAACCAAATTTGTTGTGGATGAAACAAGAAAATCATCTACATCCATGTCCAAAAGTCTTGGAAAGGCTGTGGCAGCGTCATTTGTGTGTAGAGTGGAAAGAAGCAAGTGTCCGGTCATTGCGGCGTTGATGGAGATGCTGGCCGTTTCTTTATCGCGGATTTCTCCGACCATGATAATATCCGGATCTTGTCGAACAATTGAACGAAGACCGGACGCAAAGGTGAGTCCTGTTTTTTCGTTAACCTGAATTTGATTCACGCCATCCACCTGATATTCAACAGGATCTTCAATGGTGGTGATATTAACCTCGCGTTGATTCAAAATTTTTAAAATAGAATAAAGTGTTGTGGATTTTCCAGAACCTGTAGGTCCCGTAATCAAAAACATTCCCCATGGCTTATGAATGGCATCGGAAATTTTCTTAAAATCTTCAGGTGATAATCCAAGATCATTAAGCGAGAACGATTGCAAATGATCTGTAAGCAAACGCATAACCGCTTTTTCTGCCTGTGTGGTTGGGACAAGAGACAGACGAACATCCAATTGCTCTCCCCAAGGAGTTTTGTAGCGAATGCGACCATCCTGTGCGATGCGGTGTTCGTCTGTTGCAAGTCTGGCAAGAACCTTAAGTCGCGTCATGATGTGTTCATGCACACTCACGGGGAGCTGCGCGATGTCATGCAAGACTCCGTCTTGTCGATATCGAAGAACCGTATATTTTTCTTCCGGTTCAATATGAATATCTGACGCTCCAGACTGATAGGCATGATCAAAGATACCGTTTACAAGCTCCACAACCGTTGTATCAACCGCATTTAATGCGGTCTTTTTATTTAAAATCTCTTCAAAAAGTGTTTTGGGGTCTTTTTGAAACAAATACATGTTATTCTTAAGATTTGTGGATGTGGCAAATAAAAAACGTACCGTCTTGCGAAGGTATTTCTCAAGCAAGGACTGTTCATTGACATCGTGCGGATCCGAAGTCGCGATAACAACCTCATGCTCTGTTACAGACAGCGGAATAAGTTCATGCGTACGTGCAAAAGACTCAGGAAGAATCCGAAGAACATCTGCTTCAATATGTTTTTGATTCAAATTAACAAAAGGAACATGGTACCAAAGTGCAAGAAGCTGACCATATTGTTCATCTGTTAAAATACCACTCATCACAAGTACTTCCCCAACACCTATTTCAGCGGCTTCTTTTTTTTCTGCAGCTCGAGCAAACTGCTCTTCACTCACAGTGCCTTCCGTTACAAGAGCTTCATATAATTGTTCTTGTGTGAGTGTCATAATGCAATCAGTGTATCACATTCACTTAAATGCTTATAACAGATGTTACTGTTATAACCCCCTGACAAACTCCTCCAACACCCGTCTCTGGAACGGAGATATTCCAAAAAAGATTTTTTGTCACGTCTCCGTCTGTTCTGAGTGGTAAATTAAAATCTGTTAACGTGACAGGTGCCTCTGTAAGAGATGTCCCTCCATCAACATCTGAAAAAATATACTGCACACGCGACGCTTCAATTTCCCCACTTTCACACACAAGCGGCGTCCCACTTACTTCAATATCTGAAACTGAATTTCCCAATTGAGTCATTGCCATAGCAACATTGTTTTGTGCTGTTGTGATTGTGCCGAGATCTAAATTTCCCCAAGAAACCACCGGTTGAATTGATACCGCATTTAATTCCGCAACTTCTGTGTTTGTTATAAAGCCAGAATTATCTCCTCGCGCAGATGATTGATCAATCACTGTTGTCAAAACAGACCAATTATCTGTTGCGTAAACCCCACTCCCAAGCGTAGCATCCGCATAATACTGAAGATCAATTTCACAATCATATCGCACAGTCGTATCCGGATCTCCCAGAGTAAGCATGCAGGTACTTGGATAGCAATGATTCGGATCTGACTCTTGAGGAGAATCACATGACGCGGCGGTAACACCTGTTCGAAACAAGGAAACATAAACAGCGGCAACATCTTGATCCCCATCAGGATCCATTACATTTCCATAAACAAAGATACGTCTCGTTCCACCCGGACTTGGAACAAGCGTTGCCTCTGAAGAAGGCTCTGAATTACTGATAGAACTCACAATTGCAGAAGAAACAGATGGAGAAGCATTCTCTTCTCCATGCACAGGCAAAGAAACACCCGTCCAACCTATCAAACAAACAAAACCCAATAAAAGAAATGAGGTCAATCTGTAAATAATTTTATGTACAGACATATATTATGAATCTGCAACAGCTGTTAAAACGACTGAACCCGCACAATCACCACTCACCCCAAGAGGAACCGTTAAATTCCAATAAAGCGTCTTTGTCATTGGTGTAACATCATTTGTACGTACGGGCAAATTAAATGTGGTGAGTGTTGTAAGCTGAGAAGTAACAGGAATTCCTCCTGGAACATCTGTAATGGTGTATTGCATGTTTGCACTTGGAATACTTCCGTCCGTGCAAGTCATTGGGGTCCCAGATATATTCACATCAGCTGGGCTATTACCCGCCTGTGTCATAATTGTATGAGCATTGGTTTCTGCATTTGTTGATTCGCCCGCATAAAGACTTCCAAAATTAATACTTGTTTCAGGAGTCACAGAAATAATCTCACCAACTTCCGTTGTCGTAGACGTATCATCTTCTGCACCAAGTTCATCATAAACAAATACACGCGCAATCCAGTTATCGCTTGTTGAAGAAGTTGCGTTGGCGTAATACTGCATGTTTATGGAGCACGTGAATGTGACAGAATCGTCACCATCCACGTTTTGAATGGAACAATTTGTATTTCGATAACAAGTATTTTTATCATCATGGATACCAGACAAAGGACACGATTCCCCACCGGACTGATAAAAGACTGCTTGAATAGAGGTTATTTCTGTATCCCCATTAGGGTCTATCGCAGCTCCATTAATATAAACAGTTCTTGCTCCTCCCGGGGAGGGTAGCAACAATAAAGCATCTGAAAATGAACTACCACTTACGGTATTCACATGCACTTCATCTACGGAAGGAACGGCGTTAAGAATAGTCACAGATGTTGAAACAGCATCTCCTTCTGCTCGCACACGAACAAAAAGAAGCAACAACATGATGACAAATAAAACAATCATCAAAAAAATAAAAAAGTTTTTGTATTTTGATGATACCAAAGACATAAGAAACGGAAAAACGGTTTATGCAGCCATGGAAGAAACTGTAATCGAACCACTACACTGTCCACTCACACCTGAAGAAGGTACTTGTATTCCCCAGTAAATCTCATCTTTTGTCACAGAATCACTTGTCCAGTAATCAATGACTGCATTTGTTTCCGTCAAAGTTCCCGTCAAAGAAGTTCCATTTTGAAAAACAAACGGTGCAAGACTCCACTTGATGTTTGAAATTGGAATCGAACCATCTGAACAGATCATATTCGCATCAGACGATACTCGTACCGTTGTGACATCATTTCCGTTTTGCGTTAACACAAGCGTATTCCCCGCAGTCTCTTCATAATCCGGCGTGGATGCTCCAAGAATCATGGTGCCAAATGAAATACTCTCTTCAATATCAAGGGCTGTCAAAAGACCAATTTCTGTTGTTGTTGTTGTACCAGCATTCATAGCAGCCCCTCCTACTTCATCTAGAACTTTTACAGAGACAACCCAATACGAACTCCCTCCACCACCCGCAATAGAGGAGTTTGTATTAAATGCAAGTGAAATCGGACAACGAAAACGCGCTTCAAGCGACGACCCGTATGATTCATCAATAACACAAGGACCGGCACTATTTGCATTTGCTGAAACCGTTGGATGGTTGGTTGTAGCACTTTTATAACAATTATTTGTATCAATTTCTCCAAGAGAATCAAATGCACAACTTTGCCCATCTTGATAAAAAGAAACGGCAACAGACCCGACTCCTGAACGTATATGATCTTCTCCATTTGCATCAGAAATAATTCCTTTTATATAAATAATATTATTTGCACCGGGTTCTGGAGTAATAAGATTATCATGTGAAAAATCATCATCATCCGTTACGATGATAGACGACAGTTCTGGCTCTGCATTAGTCACACTCACACTTGTACTAACATTGTCTGCTTCTGAAGCAGAAAATACAAAAGCGAAAACAAACCACAATAAACCAAGACCCAAAAACAGTCCAGGCAAAACGTAATAAAATCTTTTCATACCTCCATTGTATAAATAAATAATTACCATCATTCTATCACACTTTGCACATACAACTGAAACAAAAAAACGTGCTGCGAACAGCACGTTTTTTTATCCTTACTTTTTAATTTGGACGGACGTTTTAACTTCATCTACAGGGACTTTCACTGTTGATGAAACAACACCACTCTCTCCAGCCTTAACAACATCTTTTGCATCGCCTTCTTTAAGAACTGGTGCACTTAATGGCGCACTATTTGTATTCTCCAAAGAAACTTTTGGCTGATTCATCAAAGAGACGACAAGCCATCCGCAAAGAAGTGTCACAACAACGGCAAGAGTAGCAAGAACTTTATTGTTCATAGAGGATTCCTCCTTAGGTGAATTAAGCGGATGCCTCAGCTGCCACAACGATAGTTCCGGTACATGTTCCAGCTACGCCTGTTGATGGAATTTGAATTCCGAAAAAGAGATCATCTGTTGTCAAAGAAGTTGTGTAGTAATCAACAAGGACTCCTGTTGCGGTTGGTGTACCACTCAAGTCACTTCCTGATCCGTGTGTAAATGATACTAAACTATATTCCTGGTTTGCAACTGGAATTGTACCGAGGGTACAAGTCATAGCATCAGCTGAAGAAACTTTAACAGTCATTTGATCATTTCCTTCTTGTGTCAAGACCAATGTGTCTCCAGCATCTGCTGGTACAGCTGTTGCTGCACCAAGTCCTAATGTTCCGTAAGAAATAGATGCTTCAATATCGAGAGCGGATTGAAGTCCAATTTCTACTGTTGAAGCAGCATTTGTATCTGTACCTGCTACTGCATCAATGACTTTTACAGAAGCGATCCAGTTTGCTCCTGAAGCCCCTCCACCAGTAACAGTTGAGTTTGCGTTAAATCCGAGGGTAATAGGACAGCTGAAAGCTGCTTGTGTAGCATCTCCGTATGCTTCTGTAATGACACAAGGACCTGCAGCGTCTGCGTTAGCAGAAACAGTTGTGTGGTTTGATGTCGCACTCTTGTAGCAGTAGTTATCATCTTCTGCTGCTAAGCCTTCAACAGCACAAGTTGTTCCAGCCTCATAAAATGCAACGGCCATTTTTCCTGTGCCTGCTGCAATTTGTTCTTCACCGTTGTTATCTGTAATAATACCTTTAATGTAAATGATATTGTTTGCTCCAGCTGATGGAATAATATCACTATCGTTTGAAAGGTCGTCTGCGTCTGTAATGATGATACCTGATAACACTGGGTCCGCGTTAGTAATAGTAACATCTGAAGAAACGTTATCTGCTTGTGACTTTACGTTCACGAGCGAGATAACAACGAACAAGGAGATTAAAAGCAGGGCCGCTCCTAAAATCCAGTGTAGTGCATTTGAGTTTTGAGACTCTTGCATAAAATTAATGGATCAATGAATAAAGATGAATTAGACAAAAAGATTATAGCACTTTTTTTTAAACATCACATCAAGAAAATTATCCACAGCCATCTATTTTTTTTCAACACTATTTTTTTCTGCAGAATTATTTTCAACAATGTTGTTTTCAGACGTATTTTTTTCAACAATATTATTTTTAACAACATCGTTTTCGGCCACGCGAATTTCTGCAGGGTTATTTTCTGGAGTGCCGCTGATAACCTCATGCGTTTCTGTCGGTTTATTTTCTATAACCGTGTTCTTGCTTTGTGTTTTTGTTCCTTTCTCTTTTTTCTTTTTATAAAGAAGAAATCCAATGAATCCTACAACAAGTAAACTAATACCTGCAATCAATACTCCGCTAAATGATCCGCCGGATTGAATCTTAAATGTGATTTTTTTGATATCCGTTTTTTTCTTTCCGTATTCAACATACGTATCTACGGAATAATTTCCTGTTTTTGCATAATCAAGTATTTGTGTCATCTCAATCTTTTGACCTGTAGGGATTTCATATTCGCTTCCACGCACAAGATCAAGAAACTCTCCATCTTTGCTTACACTTGCGTACAAAATAGCATTCACAGGAATAGAACCAGTATTTTCAACTTCAAGATCCATTTTGATTTTTTCTCCAAGTACGTACGTTGACTTATTTGTTTTAACAGTTTTGATTTCTGCAGACTGTTTTAATGTTCCTTCGGGGAGCACATCAAAGACTTCTTTTGAATCAAGCACACCAACACTTTTTTCTTGATGAAAAAATTCCGCCTGTATGTTATAGGCACCTTCTGGCAAAGTATGTTTTGTTTGGAAATACGATTCCACGTATTCCGTACCCGCTTTTGCAAAAGGAAGAGTTTCTTTTAAAACATCTATTTTTTCTATAACCGTTTCATCATCTGCATCAATAAAGGAAAGAGTTATTTTATCTGGTCGCCAATCAACATTCCCTTTGTTTGTTAAGACATAATAGATCTCCAAATCCTTTCCGATTTCTGTATCAAGACCACGTATACTTAAAAGTTCGAAATCAATCAGCTCTTTACCATCAATCGTGATTGGTACTTTTAACGTAGATCCTGTTTTAACCACACTCGATGCCCCTTCCTTAAAGGCAATCGGATCTGGAATTTTTAAAAACGTAATTTGTGCCAAGTGTTCTCCGTTAGGAGCATCACCCCCGTTCACCGTAAAATTATATTGATACTTTTCTTGTCCAGCAGGGATCGTAAACGTTTTATCTGTCAGTTGAATAAATTTTCCTGCAGATTGAGAAATATCAACCTCGATAAACATATCCCCAACGTCTTTTGGCGCCCTGTAAAGAGTAACGTGTTTTTCTTGAGATGTGTTACGTAACAAATTTACAGGAATACTAGGTGGGGACATCCCCATGGCAAGCGCGTTTTGCACAGGAAGCACAACAAGGAAAAGAACAAAAGACGCAGAGAAAACACGAAACACGGAAACAAACGAACGAGATAAAGTCATATGGTTACCAAGATAAAAGAACAATAAGGAATAAAACCCCAAAAAGAATGCCGGAAAGAAGAAACGCAAATTGAACACGGTTCGCATTTTTTACATAGGCTTGAAATGATTTTTGATATTTGTTTTCTGCATCAGGTGGATAAATTTTTTGAAAAGCTGTTGCGCGGTCTTTTAACAACATGGTGGGTAAGTGCTTTGGATCTTCAGAAAGAAGAAATCCGTGTAATAATGTTGAGAACAGAAACCCAAGTGAAAATCCCCAAAATAATTCATGCGCAGCCACTCTTCTAATCAGGTCAATTGATCCAGAAATAGCAGCTTGCAATCCAAAGAAAAAATTATCCATATAAAAATATGATATCATATTTTTAACCTAACCAAAAAAATGTGTACTCATACTTTGCGCGCATCTTTCATGTCATTAAAATCATTGTTCTTATCATCTTGTGTATAAGAACATTTGTAATAGAACCAGGAATCGTCAACGGACGATCTATGGAACCCACTTATTACGATGATCGATTTTTTTTGGTCAATAAATTCACCCTCTTATTCAGAGAACCGCGCCCCGGAGACATTGTTATCGCCAAAGAACCAAACGTGGAAAAACTGATGATCAAGCGTGTGATTGGTATTGAGGGCGATCGTATTTCTATTGATCGTGAGGGGGTTTTTCTGCAAAAGGAAGGAGGTGAGCGCAACAAACTTGAAGAAACTTATTTGCAAAATGGAGTCGTTACAAAATCTCAAAATAAGAAACCAGTAAAATTTAATCCTGTTCCGGAAGACTCTTACTTTTTAATGGGAGATAATCGCCCCATGAGCACAGATTCGCGTGTGTTTGGTTTTATCCACAGGCGCGATATTTATGGCGTTGTAATACGAGCTCCTTTTTTCAAAAAATAAATCTCATCCATTTTTTTTACACGAGCCAAAAACGCTCGTTGTTTTTTTTGAGGAACAAGAAGAAACACCTCTTGTTCTGATCCAACAGATCTTACCTCCAAAAACAATTGATCCCCAAGAGAAAATATCTCTGACATGGGATGAAAGAAGAAATACTCTTCCCCAAGAAATACCCATGGCAAAAAACCTTTTTCCGTTTTTTGTGTAAGGGCACTTACTGTATTCTCTTTTTGAGAAACAATCGTTATGCCAGACTCCTGAGATAAAAACGTTGTCTGCATCCAAAGATCATAAGCAAAAAAACGACCCTGTTGCTTATACAACACATACTGCGGTGTTTTTTTAGAAAACTGAACATCTTCTGCATCTGTTATTCCCAATCCTTTCATCCACGAACAATTTGGCTGATGAAACGCCCGCATCTCTGCAAGACACGTAAAACGTGTATTCTCTGGTGTCATTCCTTCAAATAAAACATGCGACTGATCCACACTCTCTTCTACACGCAAAACCACCCCCGGCAAAACAGATGTAGGAGCAGCCATGATACCTTGATTGTTTATACGAAAAAAACGACCAGTTTCTCCATCTCCAAAAGATGTATTTGTTGAAGGAAACAGAAATGTATTTTCACCACTTGAAGCAAAAACATTCCATTCACCCAATAAAGCCTGTTTATTCCCTGTCAGGAGACTAAAAATCTCATCATCACCCCCCTCTTTTTTGAGGTAAACCATTCCTTTTTGCAAAGCAAGATCTGACAAAGAAACACTGTCAAAGCGTCCCAAAAGAAGAAAGACATTTGCACACCATAAAACCCCTGCAAAAAGACAAAAAAGAGAAATCCACAAAAAAGAGATCTTCCCTTTACGCTTGAGCCATGCTTTTTGAATAAATACAAGAATGGCTATCAATGCACTCACGAAAAATAAGATCGGTGGAATAGGGGAAAACAACACACGTTGCATTCCTAAATACGGAGCGAATACAAGAACATGTTTTGTTTGTGTGTGTTTACCAAGAACCAATTCAATACGATATATCCCTGGGCGAGAAAAAGTATACGGAAAAGAAAAAGACGTTTCTTTATTGGATTCCATCAGTGTTGATGTATGAGCGCGCAAGGAACCTACTTTTGTCTTTTGTGAAAAAATATTCATTTCATAAGGTAACCCACGTATCGATTCAGGCAATGTATTCAAAACATCCACAAAAATTTCTTTTGTGTAAGATTGATCACTCTTTTTTACACGCACGTTTGTGATCTTTATCGCCTCCGGAACATCTTGTGTTACTGAAAATGATTGTTCTTTTTTTTCTTCCGTAAGTTTTTCTACCACACGCACATTTACTTTTCCGTTTACAGCAATCTGTATTTTATTTCCATCTTCATTAAGAGAGGCCTCATCGTCTTTTGCTAAAAAGGTAATCACTGGAGCATAAGACTCTCCCAGTGTTAATTTACGTGCATCCAATAAAAAAGAATACGAAACAGCCTGTTCCCCTTTTGGAAGTTTTAACAGATCACCAGATGAAAGCGTAATCGCTTCTGAACCTGGCCCACTCACCGTCACACCCAAAAAAAGATCCGTGGATGGATTAGCCCGCGAAAGACGAAAAGAAAGTGTCTGACGTTCTGTGGGCAATGTTTCAAGAACAAGACTTCCGGGACTAATTCCAATTGCCGCTGCGGATACGTATCCAGGCATCCACACCCCCACACACAAGATGATGGTAAAAAAGAAAGAAGAAAAAAATTTATACATAATCAAATATCATTTACGAATCCATTGCATGGTGAGTCTCCACAATCTCTGAATTGTCTCCCATTCTGTTTCTCTTTGCACATGAATAAGAACATCTTCAACAGACACATTCCCCGCCACATCTGTTAAAGCAACTTGATAGATCTGATTTCCGTTTTTTAAATGACGTAACGGGATCTGATCTGTCACAAACACCTCAGCTCCATATGGGGTAATTATTTTTCCATACGCCACACCTGACGTCCGATCAAACAAAGACATACGCAACGCATGTTTTGATTTTCTAAAAATACGCTCCTTCGTTACGATGTATTTTTTTTCTACGACAGGAGGTGTGAAGTCGATCATCAATCTGCGTGTATGCGGAGCGCTCAAAACACCTTTTTTTACTCCCACAACGTGCACATAATAAATTCCATCTGGTAAATCAATTTCAATTTCTGAACCATCAGACGTGGATTGAAGTTCAGAAATATACACGACAGGAGACGTGGAGATTGTGTAATAAAATCCATCAAATTTTGGCTCCAAAGGGAAAGCATCAAACTGAAGATGAACATCTTGTGTTTTAAAGTATCGATCTTCCGCCGTGTGTGTATCAGAATAAATCACTGGTTTTTTAAGCAACGGATCAAAGACAACATGATCTATTTCATTATCTTTATGCGTAATCACTAGCTGCTCAGGGAACAGTTCTTTTGGTTGAGAAAAAACAACTTCAGCAGGTAAAATTTCTTTTATTTCTTGTTGCAACACCGTCTCAGGAATAGATACTTGCGGCACTTCTTCTACTGGCTTTATAATTATGAATTCTTCTGTCTGTGGAATATCTTTTTTGGGAAGAACAACAGGCGTAGATGGAGGGATTCCTCCTTCCGGAGGAGTACTTGATGGATTTACGGAAGTTGATACAGGCACCTCAAATTGAACCAAAGCTGTTGTTCCAGAAATAACCTGTGCCCCAACAGGGGCACTAACAGAGTGACTACGATTTACAACAAAATCAACCTGAATAGCGTATGACCCAGAAGCATTTTCTGAAGGATGTATGCTAAACGTATATGTCATTTCATCTTGATCAGAAGAAAAAGAAAAAGATGAAAGTCCTGAAAAAAAAGAACTTCCATCAAGGCGAGCGGAAACCGTTCCGGAAAAAGGATCTGTTCCATCATAAAGCCGATCCCGCAACAGCATGACGGATCCGTATTTTGTTTGACCACTTGTGATAACACCCAAATTTACCCGCCCAGGAGTAATACCCATTGCATGCGCCCACGATCCACTCATTCCCCACACAAAAAATACCCCAACAAGCAAGCGGGCACAAAACCAACTTAACTGTACACGTTTTTTCTTCACAGATACGATTCTGCTTTTTCTAAAATCAAATCAATATCCACTTCTGTTTTGACTAAATACTCTTTAATTCCAAATGCCTTACACTGAGCTTTATCAGATTCTTGTCCCAAGTTCGAAAGGACAATAACGGGAATATCCAGCGTTCCTTTTTCACCAGCAAACGCTTTCAAAAAATCAAACCCGTTCATGTCTGGCATCATCAAATCAGAAATAATCAAATCTGGTTTATGTTGTTCAAGCCACGCAAGTGCCACTTTACCGTTTCCGCAAACCTGAACCGTATGGCCTTTTTGCGTAAAAGACATTTTATAAAGATCAGCCAAAAACGAGTCGTCTTCAACAATGAGAATACTTGAAGGTTTTGCCATACGATTAAGAAATTGGGAGATATACCCAGAATTTAGTTGTTTCATTTTCTACAGATTCAAATCCAACCGTTCCCCCCATAGATTCTGCAAGACGTTTAGATGTATACAAACCAAGGCCTGTTCCTTTTAATCCTTGTTTTACAATATTACTCGCACGATAAAATTTTGAAAATATTTTTTCTTGTTCTAAAACAGGAATTCCATACCCCGTATTTTCCACAACGACCGCAAGATTCTTCTCATCATTCGACACAAGAATGTTTATGAAACCTGATGCGGGTGTGTACTTAATGGCGTTCGAAATAAAATTCGCAACAATTTCACGAATCATATCTGGATCTACGTGAATAACCTTGACGGTGGATGTGTTTTCTACCTGCACCGTAAGTTTTTTTTCTTCTACATCATGTTCTGATACGGAAAGAATATTTTTAACCAAATCCGCAATAACAACGTCTGTCGGCTCATTTTTAATGCTTCCCTGCTCAATACGTGAAACATTTAAAAAATCATCAACAAGAGAAATCATGGTTGAGGTAGAGATATTCATTTTATCAATAAATTCTTTTTGCGTTTTCAGGAGTTTCCCTGCCTTTCCTTTTGCAAACCAATCTCCATACCACTTCAAAGATGCGAGTGGGCCGCGCAACTGATGAGATGCAATCGAAATGAATTCCGTCTTCATGCGATCAATCTCTTTTTCTTTTGTAATATCTGTCAAAATTAAAATACTCCCGATCATTTTTTCACGCAAAATAATTGGTGCTGCGCTTATCTCTAATGAGATGCGTTTTCCTTCATCGACAAAACTCAGATCTGTAGTGCGCACTTTTTGTTGTGTCTTCATTGCCAAAAGACCAGGGTGATTTTCTTGGGTGACACATTCTTGTTTTGTGTTTTCAAGCAATACAACATCTGTTATCTGTTTTCCTACAACGTCTCTTGGGTGAATATTGAATAATTGTTCTGCCGCATTATTCATAAGCAAAACACGACCATCCTGATCAAGGGCAATCATTCCTTCTGAGATTGAAGATAAGAGCGCGTCATCTTGAATTTTTTGTGCATGGACGACCTGAAGCGCATTCTGTAATTTTGCGGTTTTTTCTTTTACCTTTTGACCAAGAACGGAATTTGCTCGGATAAGCTCTTTACTCATGGTATTAAACGCATGGGCAAGTGTTCCGATTTCATTTGTCCCAACCACCTCAGACTGACGTTGTAATTCTCCGCGTTCAATCCCTTTTGCCACTTCCGTTATTTCTTTAATAGGATTTGTAATGTAACGAACGGCAAAAAACACAAGGAACATTAAAATAATACCGATCAATCCAAGACACGCAAGAAAGATATCTCGGAACCCAGTAAGGGGAGAAATCGTTTCCTCTACATCTTTTTGCAAAAAATACCCGATCTTGTTTGGAGCAAAATACCGGACCGTGACAAAAACATTCTTCCCTCTATCATCTTCTATTACGCGATTTATTTGCTGATCTTGATCTAACACGCGCTGAAGCATGTGTATAATGTTTTCTCCGTACCTATTTTGACTCGCAAAACGAGACGGAGAAATAAGTTTGATTGATTTATCGTCCCCAACAACAAAAAAACGCATCTGCCCCGTTTTTGACAGTTTTTCAAAATCTAATTGTATTTCTCTTAATGAGTTCAATTCTTTTGGATTCTGTTCTGCCAAAGAAGAAGCTGTGGACATCTCATTTAAAACAGCCTGTACGCGCCCCATGTGGAGTGATGCAAGATAATTCATCTCAGTTCTATCTTGTTGAATGGCGTTTTGGACAATTAAGTAAAAAAAACTTCCCATGGCAACCGTTGGGATCAAAAAAACCAGAACAAAAAACAGACTCAGTTGTTTTGACAATGAAATATTGCGAAATGAAAACATGTGAAAAATCTTATTCAACAAAAGTATATCATTCCTTATTGCATTTTTCCACAATCACGTTAGAATAGATGTATATGAACACGCCTGCTTCTCTTCTTATTTGCGAGGACGAACCACTTATCCAAAGTGTCTATAAAAAATATCTTGAAAAACAAGGCTATACCGTTTTAACTGCCAATAACGGAAAAGAAGGATTGAAAATGGCAAAAACAAACCATCCAGATTTGATTCTTCTTGATATTTTAATGCCAGTCATGGACGGACTTGCTGCCCTAAAAGAACTCAGAAAAGACGCATGGGGTAAAACAGCAAACGTCCTTGTTCTTACCAATCTCAGCATGACAGACGACCAAACATACACAAAAGAATATGGAGTAAAAGGTTTCCTGATCAAAGCAGATCATTCTCTCAAAGAGGTCGGAGACCTTATCAAACAAACACTTGGATAAAAAAGAAGGTTCGATCATCGAACCTTCTTTTTTATTTATAGACACGAATGGTTCGCGTTCCTTGTTTTTGAGAAGAACCCACAACCGGAAGATTCACATAAAAACGTGTTCCGTCTTTCAATGGCTGATAATGCAATTCTGCATCAGATAATTTTGCAATTTTGTGTGCGATGTATAAACCAAGTCCGGATCCGTCTGTTTGAACTTGAATGGCGTTTTCTGCACGGAAAAACTTTTCAAAAATACGAGACTGTTCCTTTTTTGGAATTCCGATTCCGTGATCATTTACTTGAACCTGCACAAAATCCCCTTTCACGGATGACATCTTTTTTATTACCACTTCCACAGCACGAGACCCGGGCTTGCTGTATTTGATTGCGTTTACAATCAAATTGTGAAAAACGGCGTGCATGAGTCCCATGTCAATAAGCAGCGGTTTTACGGGCTGCTTGCAAACAAGACTGATTCGACATTTTTTTTCCTGAGCAACAGGTTCCAATTCTGCAATGATGGTTTCAAGGAACGACTTTAAATTTGTTGAAACAGGCACAACACGCAACGTTCCTGTTTCAATGCGCGACACATTTAACAAATCATCTACAAGCTGCACCATTCTCCCGGTTGATTGATAAATATTTTTTAAGTATTCAACCTGTTCTTCATGTAGCTGTATGGCAGGATCCCCAAGCAGCAACTCAACAAGAAGCTTAATGGCAGTGAGTGGGGTTCTGAGCTGATGAGACGCAATGTAAACGAATTCCGTTTTTGCATGATCTATCTCAAGAGAAGGAAGCGATGAGGAATGTTTCGTCTTTGACGGTTTCTTTTTAGACATAAGCAATACAATACAGAGGATAACGGGACTAGTTTACCCGTTCTTGCAAAGAGAAACAACTCTTAACCTAAGCATGACCCTCATCCTTTTTTGATTCAAGAGGAATCTGAAGCGTAAAAATCGTTCCCTTATCTTCAACGGAGGTAAAGGCAATTGTTCCACCCATCTTCTCCACAAGCATTTTTGTGATAAAAAGCCCAAGACCCGTTCCAAGGACACCTTCTGTTGCTTTACCGCCCGCACGAAAAAATTTCTGAAAAATCTTCTTCTGTTCTTTTATTGGAATTCCAAATCCAGTATCTTCCACAATAATCTCCCCCATTCCTTTTTTAGCAGCCACACGAATAAAAATCGTTCCGCCAGCTCTGTTATACTTAATCGCATTGCTTACCAAATTCGTTATAACTTCTTTAAGTTTATTTTCATCTGCAAGAACAACTAAATCCGCAATAGATTGATTGATTTTGATTTTGCGCTGCACTGCCAAAACCGTTTGTTCTTGCATGACCCCCTCAAATAACTTTGTGATAGAAATAGGCGCCACCGCAACAGACATAGACCCCGCATCATTACGTGCCACCTGAAGCAAATCGCTCACCAAATGATTCAAGTGTTCACTTGCCTGATTGATCGCATCCAAATTATCTCGCATGGATTTTGGAACTTTTTTGACATCGTCTTGAACAAGCTCAAGAAATCCACGAATAGCAAACACAGGAGCTTTCAATTCATGAGCTGCCAAAAAAACAAACTCATCTTTCAATTTGGCGACATCTCGTGCTTTTTCAAGCTCACGCGCTTGCGACTCCTTTAATTGTTGGTTCTTTTGCTTTAGTTTTTTTGTTTCTGTTGAAAGAGCCTTGTTCAACATTTCAATTTTCTCACGTTTATTCACTTCACCATGCACACTCCGAAGAAGCATGAACACAAAGAACACAACCAAAACGACAGCAAGAAGCCTTAACAACATTTCCGCCAACGAGTTTGAAAGAAAAAATTCAAACAAGAAAAGAATCGTAACGAGTGTGGAAAAAACCTCCACACTCAAGATTTTTACATTCAACGCATGGTACTTTACCATCGCATACGCAACAAGAAGAGCAAATGGAATAGCAGAAAGAAAAACAATCGGATAGATAGAAATTCCGTAAGCAGGTAAAAATGCCAAAGGACCTATTGAATCCAAAATGAAAAACCCGATAAGAAGAAATTTGATTTGTTGTTTCTTCACCCCTTCTGCCTGTCGATAAAATCGATACAAATTTATAAAATACAAAACGAAATACGAGAGAAAATAGACAAGAAAAAGTGCGTGTAGTGGTTGTGCACGTGTATGAACCCCCCATGCATATTTAAACAAATCCTTTACAAGATAATCCGTTTGCGTGAGAGGAAAAAAACAAAAGGCAAGCACATATCCTATGCGCAAAAGGAGTTTTTGTTTTGTATTTTCAGAATAAACAAGACCGAAATGATAAAGAAAAATAGGGATAAGTACGACACCCCCATAAATAAATCGATCCCAAAAAATAGCAGATTGATCATTCGTTGCGTTGAAAAGCTCAAAGGTACCAAACAACCAAACCGTAAGCGCAAGCGAATAGAGAAAAAAGAGAATGGAAAGTGAAGAAGATGGTTTTTTAATCCAAACAAAAAAACCAAGCGTGATTGTAAATATCGCTCCTAGTAACGGAAGCATTGAATATGCAGATGTAATCAACAAAAGATTCATCATGTATTTTAAGTATAACAAAAAAAGAAAGTTGTGAGAACAACTTTCTGAGTTCAGATCTTTTTTAAGTGTGACGACCGCGGCGCAAGCTTGAGACCCATCTGTTCACAATCGTGTCCAATGGACTCTAATGCATTCATTTGAACATTTCCTACTTCAGAATTTGCCCAACCTTGATGCGCATGCGCCATTGTTCCGCCAGAACATGCGTATGTCACAAACGGTTTGAGACGCATCATGTAAGACATGTCACATGTATCAGGTATGAGCACAAGCCCACCGTCCACATGACACAAATCTTTACGTGAGCGCAGAACTCCTTCCGAAAGAGGATCTGGCACGGAAAAATTCAAGACAGCAGCCCCGTGTGGAATGAACGAGATCAACCCATTCGCTCTCGGCTTGTTTTTTCCCGTTACCCACACACGACAATCTTGCATGTCATGCAACTGCGTCACGTGAATCACGTTCGCCTGAAATTCAAACGGAAGTTCTTTTTGAATTTCCACAAATCGCTCGCGCGAATTCGTGTAAGCCTTAAAGACAAATCCTTTCTTGGCGAGGTGTAAGATCACCGCACGCCCAATTTTTGAGGTTGGACCGATCATGGCAATAGGCTTTCGTGCCCCATGCTCCAAATACAGCTCTTCAAGCCGCTTGATCACAAACCAAGCTGTGCATGTATCGCCATGGATGATGGGAATGTTAACCCCCGATTGCATGTACAGCCACTTCCCTCCCTGCGTAAGGGATTCATCTTTTGTCAAAGCGCCAAGACCGACCACATCTACACCCAATTCATTTTGGGCAAATAGCGTTGCGGCCAAGATCCGCTGTCGAATTTGCTCATGGCGGTTTTTCAAAAGAAAGTGCCACCCGAAATTATTGATGAGAATTGTGTATCCATAGACACGATCATTCACTCGAAACGAGTCAACAACCTTGAACGATTCTTTGCGAAACAAGAAAAAAATACTCACCAGAAGACAGATCGGGTAAAGCGGAAACAGAAAGAACGGGAATCCCGACTGCTTATGCAAAAAAGCAAACGCCTTGTGGTTCAATAACCAATTCCAAGGCTCTACGTAATGCGCAATAAAGGCATATTTTTTGGTTTGCAACATGAGTCTTTTCCTCCACAACAACTGTACTCCCTCAGTACAGAGAGCTGTCTCTTCAGAAACAGCTCTCTGTACTCACGAAACAGTAAGCCCAAGCAAAACCTGAATCTTTTCAATAAAATCCTTTTCCTCTATTCCTTTATGCATGTACTCAATCTTATACGCTTGTTTTAATGTACGCTCAACATCTAGAGACAAATCTTCTGCCGTCAGCATGGAGATAGGTGTTTCCCCCAACTCACCTTCTTGTCGTAATCGAATCGCTGTTTTCATGCCATCTTCATCACCCGGCATATGCATATCCATCAAAATCAAATCAGGTTTCATGCGACGAGCCATTTCTCTTCCTTCTACACCATTATGGGCATAAAGCGTGTTATATCCCAACTTTGATAAACGCCCACCAAAAAGACGCTGAATGAGCGGATCATCATCAATGAGGAGTATGCATTTGAGTTTTTCAGCCATACGAAGAAGAGTTTGAACTTTTTACAAACCAATTATACCTGGAGCAATGCAAAATACCAATGAAACAAAGAGGAACCTGTCAATAGAACAATAACGGTTCCCGTAACAAGAAAAGTTCCAAATGGCATTCGTGTTTTACGGTTTACTCTCTTAAGAAGAAGCAAACCACCTCCAACAATCGCCCCAATGAAATACGAAAGAAAAAGAGCAACAAGTCCATTTGTAACCCCAAGTAAACATCCCATCAACACCCCCATACGGATATCTCCCCCACCAACCCATGCACCTTGAGACAAAAGAAACTGTACCAGAAAAAAACCACCAACAACAACCATGCCAAGCAACATGGATGATAAGGAAATTATCTGGAAACCCGTATTCATCACAAATACAAACACAATTGCAGGGATAGTGAATTTGTCTGGAATTAACATGTAACGGAGATCGTACACAAATAAAAGCACGAGTATCGATCCGATCACACAATCCCGAAACAAGACAGGAGAGGAAGTTGCACCCTGCAGAAATCGAGTCAGAAAAAGAACAAAAAGAAAACCAATCGCCGTCTCTAAAAGAAGGTACTGCCAATCGATCTTATGTTTACAATTCCGACACCTTCCACCAAGAAACAAGAAGCTCAAAACAGGAATAAGATCAAACGCACGAATTGTTGTATGACAATGCATACATTTAGATCGTCCGTACACAACTGTTTCGTGTTCAGGTGCTCGAAAAATAATCACATTTAAAAAACTTCCAACACAGGCCCCAAGAAGAAAACCCAAGAGAAGCAACATAAGCACCTATTCCTTTGCGACCGGCAATTGATGCACAACGGCCTTCACTTCTTTTTCTGAACTCAATTTCTTTTTGACCACCGAAACAATCTTGTTAATATCAACAATTTCTTGTGCGCCGGATTCCATATCACGAATGATAATTGTTCCGTCCAACACTTCTTTTTGTCCAAGAATGATGGTGTATTGAACCGCGAGTTTATTCGCCGCTTCAAGTTGAGCTTTCAAAGCATTCTTTCCAAAAGCTTCCGCAACTGGAATTTGTGCCATACGGAAATCTTCATACAATTTGAGACCAACACGACGCGCAGCATCTCCAAGTTGTGCAAAAAAGACTTGTGGTTCAGGACGTTGCGGTGGATTGATTCCCATTTCTCCAAGCGCCTTTGCCACACGATCCATTCCGATTGCAAATCCACATGCGGGCGTTGGACGACCGCCGATCAGTTCAACAAGTCCGTTGTAACGTCCGCCGCCACCGAGCGCATTTTGTGCGCGCTCACCGTCATCCGTATCAAGAACGAATTCAAATACAGTGTGCGTATAATAATCGAGTCCGCGTACAAGATGTGGATTCAATACGTATGGAACTTGAATTTCCTCAAGGAACTCGAGCACTTTTGTGAAGTGTTCTTTTGATGCATCATCAAGCCAATCCAAAATCTGAGGCGCTTCTGCAAGCAACTCTTTCATTCCTTCTTCTTTACTATCAAGTAAACGAAGAGGGCTCTTTTGCAAACGGCGCTTATCATCTTCTGATAATTTGTTGCGATGTGGGCGGAAATAACTTGTGAGCTCTGCCAAGTATGCCTGGCGAGATTCTGGTGTGCCAATAGAGTTCACCTGAACTTTTACATTGAGTCCAAGATCTTTAAAAATTTGATATCCAAGCACAATGAGTTGAGCATCCATGATGGGCTCATGTGTTCCAAACACTTCAAATCCCGCTTGATAAAACTGGCGATATCGCCCAGCTTGTGGACGATCGTGACGGAACATTGGTCCTTCATACCAGAGCTTTACGGGTTGGGGACGATCTAACATTCCATGATTGATATATGCACGGGCAGCTGAAGCGGTTGCTTCAGGACGAAGCGCAACCATGCGCTCTGACGGATCCACGAATGCATACATTTCTTTTTCAATAATATCTGTTTGTTTTCCAACAGTACGTTGAAATAAATCTGCACGCTCCAAAACAGGAAGATCAATACGATCAAACGTATATGCCTCTGCCAAGTTACGAACCGTGTCACGCACAAAATTCCACTTCCCTTGTTCTTCAGGCAAAATATCACGGAATCCACGCAAAAGTTCTGGCGGAGCTTTTGCTCCACTTTTCTTTTCTTTTTCTTCTCCTCCTTCTGCTTTCTTTGGAGCAGGTGCCGGCTTTGGAGCTTCTTTCTTTTTATTGAATGGGGACATACAAAAAATAATGATGACGAGAAACAAGTAATAAGAATAAACGTGTAATGCTACAAAAAAACTTTTCTACAAATTAAACGTTGGATCTGGAAATGTTGAGGCGCGATTAAGAGGCAATCCTCTTACCCAGACACGTCCAATAAACTGCTCTCGTTTTACCGGTCCGAAACTGCGAGAATCCATACTTTCTGGACGATTATCACCCATGACCCAATACTCATCCGCCCCGAGCGTAGACTTTTTCATGCCATCTGTCGAGACATCTCCCAAATACGCTTCTGTCAATAACACTCCGTTTGGATGATCTTCATTATAGATAGTGACGTGTCCCCCACTTACCTCTACAGTCTCTCCGGGGAGTCCGATCACGCGTTTGATAAAAAACTCGCTTGGATTACGCGGGTAACGAAATACCACGATCTCTCCACGCTCCGGTGTGCGCAAACGATAGGAAAGTTCATCAATAATCAGATATTCAGAATCGTAAAAATTTGGTTCCATGCTCGCCCCTTTCACATAAAACGGCTGAATGAGAAAGTAACGAATTGGAATAATAATAGCGCTTGAGATGAGAATAATCTGAATCACTTCAACGAAAAATAAAGCAACAGACGATCCAACAGGTCCGAGTTTTTTTAAAAAGATCGGTTCCAATTTTTGAAAGGTTTTTGACATAGGAAAAGCAGAAAGGGGTGAGTAGAAAGTAGAAAGGGAGAGACAAGGAGGCGGAAAAATAAAAAGGGAATTCCTAAACCCTTTCTATTCTCTACTTTTTCTCCAGGATATCAAAAAAAAAGACCCTGGACAAGGGTCTCACGTTCTTAATCGCATACTTGTTTTACTCAGCAGAAAGAAACTTCGCGAGCTCGTGATCATAGACGAATTTCCCCATTTCTCCCCCATTTTCAAGGGTACCAAAGAAATTTTGTGCAGGATCCAAGATGATCGGTCCTGTTCCCTCTTGTTCAAATCGTGCCCAGGCATGGCTAAAAAAGTTCGGAATATAGCAACGACACACAGACATGCTCCCGTGTGTCAAGTCAATTTGAGAAAGAAGCTCAAACATTCCAACAAGGAAAAGAACCATGTGCCGACACACCCCTGTTTGTGCGATCAAATATGCATCGAGCGAGAGTTCGGCATCTGGTTCAATCTTTGCTTGCCGGAACACATCTGATGTTTTGTGTTCGTTGTATGGCAAACATTTTTTTGTGTACTGAAACAAAGCTTCTGGCAACCCAGATTGAAATGTCTGAACCAATCCTTCACGTGTGATGTCGAGTTGGATATCCCCATTTATAAACCGTGTTCTTATGACACTAAATCGATTTTCAATAAAGGATCCACACAACGCACGCAAAACACGACTTGAAGAATCAACAAAAATCGCTTCCCGTGCTCTATGTCCCAAATACACCCCATCAAGAACCCGTGTTCCTGTTCCAATAATATGTCGTCCACGGAATCGACCAAACGGAGCAAAAGGATCGGATCTGTTTGGAGATTGATAATCCGGATGACCAAGCAATCGTTCAATCGCAATCGCCGTATTTGAAAACCGCGAACGATCAATCCCGTCACTTGATCGACCCAATCCCGCAAGGGTGTCTGTTATTTCTTGATCAGATTGACGTTGAAAAAGCTCGTCAACCCGTCTTGCGTTGAATAGGCTTTCGATTTCCATCTCATACCTCACACAAAGAACTAAACGCAATCTATGGGAAGAACCTGTTTGCGTCAAATAAAACAATTCAAGCGCTTGTTTTATGAACACAAAATTGATACAATCGCCCTACCTATGGAGCATCCAAAAATCGATTTCCTGAAAGAAAAATACGATCTTAAAAAACCAGACGAAAAACCGTTTCTTTTTTTTCGCAAGCGCCTGATCGCCTTTTTTTTCGTTTTAGCAACCATTGGGGCTGTATTCTCTTTTCAGGTCCATACAACATCTGATACCAGCGGAAGTCCTACAGAACTTTCCCTTTTTTCGATTATCAAAAATTTTATTTTACCGAGCGATGATTTACTCATGGGAGAACAAGAAGATCGGGTCAATTTTTTGTTAACAGGAATCGGTGGAGAAGGTCATGCGGGTCCACAACTCACAGATACTATTTTATTTGCGAGCTATCGTCCTTCCACAAAAAAACTCGCGTTTCTTTCTCTTCCTCGCGACATGACTGTTCAGATCCCCGATCGCGGATATCAAAAAGTCAATCACGTAAACGCTTATGCTGAAACCGAAAAACCTGGCACGGGAGGTGAGGTAACAGCACAATTTATCGGCAACACACTCAAACAACCTGTTCATTATTATTTACGCGTTGACTTTAATGGATTTGCTGAATTTATTGACGCCATTGGCGGGGTGGATGTCTATGTCGATCACCCATTTACAGATCCAGCCTATCCTATTATCGGAAAAGAAAAAGACACGTGCGGAAACTCCAAAGCATCCATGAATGCCACAGCAGAAGAACTTTCAAATTCCACATCAGGACCATCTATTCTTCCTCCAGATTACAGTTGTCGATTTACAAATCTTACATTCAAAGAAGGGCTCACACACATGAACGGTACAACAGCCCTTGCCTTTGTCCGCTCTCGTCACGGAAACAACGGAGAAGGTTCAGACTTTGCACGTTCACGCAGACAACAAAAAATTATGCTTGCGGTAAAAGACAAAATCTTTTCCGCTTCTACTTTTTTAAATCCAGTTCGCATCACAGGAATTTTTGACACGCTTCAAAAAAACATCTCCACGAATCTTTCTGTTTCTCAGCTCATGCGTCTTGGAAAAGAGTTTCGTGATTTACAATCAGAAGAAGTTATTAGTCATGTCATTGACGATTCTCCCAACTCCCCTCTTTACGCCACAAACTTGAATGGAGCGTATGTCCTTCTTCCAAAGAATGATGACTGGACCACTCTTCAACAAATGGCTCTCTATATTTACACTCCAGAACCAACAACAACCCCCAAACCAAAAATCGCAGAAACACCAGCAGCAAAAACAGAACCGGTTGTTCGTGTAGAAATTCAAAATGGCACAGATGTAACAGGTCTTGGTGTTCGAGCCTCACAGTTACTCACGGCAAATGAAGAGTTTCACGTTGTCAAAGTTGGCAATGCTGTCACGCGCGACTACAACCACACCGTCATTTATGACCTCACAAATGGCACAAAAACAGATGAATTAAAGGCTCTTCAAACGTTTTTTCAAGCAGACATCGCCAAAGCTTCCGGATGGATGCAAAACAATGAGGTCGTCCAAAAACAAGTTGCCGTCACCCCAGATGAAACAAAGCCCCTCACAACGGGTTCAAAGGTTGACTTTTTGGTCATTCTCGGGCAGAGTGCGCGAGATATCGTCATGAAATAAAAGAATGGTAATTCGACTTTTTCACGTTCCCCTATGACCTCCAACAATCTCCCAACCGTCGCGCTCATTGGTCGCACGAACGTTGGAAAATCCACTCTGTTCAATCGCATGATCGAACAATCAAAAGCCCTGGTCTCTGCAACGGCAGGTACCACACGCGATCGAAACGATGGCGAGTGTTTGTGGCGCGGAAGAACGATTCGAGTTGTGGATACCGGAGGATTAGATGTCAACAAACAAGACGAAATCGAAAAAAACATTTTGATCCAATCAGAGCTTGCCATGAAAGAGGCGGACATTATTTTATTTGTTGTCGATCTAAAAAATCCCCCACTCCCTACAGACCTTGAACTCGCAAGCAAACTCTGGAAAACAAAAACACCTATTATCGTTGTTGGAAACAAAGCAGAAAAAGCCGCGGAACGCCGACGCGCCCACCAACCCGATTGGCGCCTTCGTGGGCTCCCAGCCCCTATCGCCGTCTCTGCAACACAAGGCTCTGGTGTTGGAGATCTCCTTGATCTTGTTTATGAAAAACTGACAGAGATCGGCAAACATCCCGTTGACTATAAAGAATTAAACGCAACACGTGTTGCGGTCATTGGAAAACCAAACGTCGGAAAATCCACTCTGTTAAACGCCCTCGTTGGAACAGATCGATTTATCACGAGCTCCATCGCACACACAACACGCGAACCAAATGACGTTCTGTTACACATCGGAGACAAAAACTATTTGATTTACGACACGGCCGGAATGCGTAAGCATGCAAAAATCAGCAAAGGTGGTGGACTTGAAAAAATGGCCGTTGATAAAAACGAGTGGGTCATTCGTCAATCAGATGTTTCTCTCCTTGTCCTAGACGCAACAGAACCCATCGGTACACAAGAAAAACACCTCGCAGGAATTTTGGGGGACTCAGGAGCGGGTGTAATTATCATCGTGAACAAATGGGACTTAGTAAAAGACAAAGACACAACCACCATCAATGATTACAAAAAATATCTTGCTGGTGAACTCCCATTCATCACATGGGCTCCGGTTATGTTCGTGAGTGCTCTCACAAAACAACGCACAAGCACCATCTTTAAAATGATCGATGAAGTAAACCATAACAGAAGCATCGAAATCGACATGAAAGAATTGGACGGTTTCTTACGAGAAGCTCTTCGCACTCACCTTCCCTCTCTTGGAAAAGGAAAGAATCCTCCAAAAGTTATGGGGCTTAAACAAGTCTCCACAAAACCCCCAAAATTTGATCTCACCTTAAAAGCACAGCGTACAGACGCCCTTCACCCAAGCTATCTCCGTTTTATTGAGAACCGCTTGCGTGTCTTGCATGATTTTCGTGGAACACCAATCAATATAAAAGTAAGAATTGCAACAGCTGTATCAAAATAATCAAAAAACTCGACGCATTCACGTCGAGTTTTTTGTTTTCTTTGGAATATGGCATAATCTTCGTATATGAAATTGATTGTTGGACTTGGAAATCCTGGAAAGAAATATGAACGAACACGTCACAATGTGGGGTTTTTGGTTGTAGAAGAACTTGCAAAACAATTAAACGTCCCCTTTAAAAACAAAACGTCGTTTGTGGCAGAAGTAGCAGAAGGAGATGGAATAACCCTCATGAAACCACAGACCTTCATGAATGTAAGTGGTCGCGCCGTAAAATCATATCTCACAAAACACAAATGCACATCTGAAGATGTTTTAGTTATTTATGACGATGCAGACATACCATTTGGAGAGATCAAATTCAAACAAGGCGGATCTTCTGCGGGACACAACGGCATGCAGTCCATTATTGATCAATTTGAAAAAGGAACATCCGTCGCACGCATTCGCATTGGAATTGGTCGTCCAACACACATAGACACACCCCTTGATGTGTTCGTCTTACAAAAATGGACAAATGAAGAGGAAAAGAACATCCCCAACATGATCAAAACAACGATTGAAAAAATACATGCCCACATCGGATCTTAAATACTGGCTCGCCCTTACCCGCATTCCAAATTTTGGTGCGGTACGGATCGGAAAATTATTTCGCGCGTTCCCAACCATGGAACGCGCGTTTTCGGCATCTGTTATGGATTTACTCGAGGCGGGTTTTGATGCAAATCTCGCAAACCATTTTTTACAAACACGCATTCACATAAGTCCAGAGCAAGAATTAGAAAAATTACACAACGCAAATGTACAAGCGGTCACAAGACGTGATCCTGAATATCCACCTCTTCTTTCTAAAATTTATGATCCGCCAGCTGTTCTTTTTTTTCGCGGAACTCTTCCTGACCCATCTCTAAAACACATCGCTGTTGTCGGCACACGCCAACCATCCAAATACGGAACATACGCGGCAGAAAAAATTGTTGGAACCCTTGCCGAATCCGGTGTTGTTATTGTAAGTGGACTTGCCTATGGCGTTGATTCCCTTGCGCACGAATCAACAATTCAACACAACGGAAAAACAATTGCCGTTTTAGGTTCGGGGGTTGATGCCCCTTCTATTTACCCGGCTGGTAATCGCACCATCGCGTCTCATATTCTTGCACACGGCGGCGCGATTGTTTCAGAATATCCTGTTGGGACTCTTCCCCTTCCGTTTCATTATCCACTTCGCAATCGCATTATTGCTGGACTCGCACACGGAACTCTTGTCATTGAAGCTGCACAAAAATCCGGCTCTCTTATCACTGCACGTGCGGCACTAGAAGGTGGAAGAGATGTTTATGCCGTTCCAGGAAACATTGATTCAGAAAAGAGCGAAGGGCCGAATAATCTTTTAAAGATGGGGGCGGTCCCTGTTACGTGTGCAGAAGATATTCTTGGAATTGCAAACACATCCATTCCCTCAAAAGAAAAATCACGCACAGCCCCTGTTTACACATATGAACCACGCTCAGAAACAGAGCGTGTCATTCTTGCGCAACTTGCAAAAGATCCTGTACACGCAGATGAAGTTGCACGTGCAACCCTTCTCCCAATTGAAGCCCTCGGAAGCGTTCTCACACTCCTTGAAATGAAAGGAATTATAAAACATGAAGGCGGTCGTTATTATACGCGTCAAAAATAGCGACAAGTTGACGAAACAGTTTTGATAAAGCATGATGCCTCTGAATATGTCACACAAACTCATCATTGTTGAGTCTCCAACGAAAGCAAAAACGATCACAAAATTTTTAGGACGCGACTATCGCGTCTTATCTTCGTTTGGACACATTCGTGATTTGCCGACAAAAGAAATTGGCGTCGATGTTGAGAATGGGTTTGTGCCAACATACATTGTCCCCCCAAACAGCAAATCACATGTTACGGAATTAAAAAAAGCAGCAAAGGATGCAGATGAAATCTTATTCGCGTCCGATGAAGACCGCGAAGGAGAAGCGATTTCTTGGCATGTCGCGGAAGTTCTTGGAATCAATCCTGCAAAAGCAAAACGCATCACCTTTCACGAAATCACCAAGTCCGCAATCGAACACGCGCTTGCAAACCCAAGATCGATTGATCAAAACCTTGTAGACGCTCAACAGGCTCGTCGCATTCTCGATCGTTTAGTGGGTTATGAACTTTCACCGTTTCTTTGGAATAAAGTTCGTCGCGGACTCTCTGCTGGTCGTGTGCAATCTGTTGCGATGCGGTTAGTTGTTGAGCGCGAACGTGAACGCATAGCGTTTAAAATAGAAGAATACTGGTCCATTGAAGTTGTGTGTGAAAAACTCGGCATGGACTTTCCAGCAAAGCTTGTAGAAGTTGATGGGAAGAAAATCGCTGTTGGTGGATCCGAAGGTGCGGGCGAAAAGCTCGAAATCAAAACAGAAAAAGAAGCACGCGCGATCGTTGACGCTGTCACAGGCAAACCGCTGAACGTCATTGATGTTGTAAAAAAAGAAGTTTCAAAAGCACCCCCACAACCATTCACCACATCAAGTTTACAGATCGATGCCAACAACAAACTCGGCATGAGCGCAAAACAGACCATGACGCTCGCACAACAACTTTACGAAACGGGACGTATTACTTATATGCGTACAGACTCCGTAAACTTGGCCGATAAATTTCTTGATGAAGCACAAACATTCCTCGCATCTGAATTCGGAAAAGAATATGCGACGGGATCAAAAAAATATAAAACAAACAAAAAAGGCGCACAGGAAGCCCATGAAGCGATCCGTCCAACAGATCCAGCAACAACTCCAGAATCCATTCGTGCAGATCTTGAGCCACGTCTCTGGAAGCTCTATGACTTGATCTGGCGCAGAACGATCGCATCGCAAATGCCAAACGCTCGTGTAAACCAAGTGCGTGTGGATATGGACGTTGAAAAACACACCTTCCGTGCAAATGGTTCGAGTATTCTCTTTGATGGCTACACAAAAATCTATCAAGCCACAAAAGAAAAATTCTTGCCTGACATGAAACAAGGTGATGTTGTAAACACAAAGTCCATCGAACCCATTCAACATTTTACAGAACCTCCCGCAAGATATTCGGATGCAACACTCGTCAAAGTCCTTGAGGAATACGGAATCGGTCGTCCTTCCACCTACGCCCCAACCATCAGCACCATTATTGATCGCGGGTACGTGGAACGTGATGACAACAAAAAACTCGGTCCTACAGACATTGCCATGATCGTATCCGATCTTCTCGTGGCACACTTCCCACAAATCGTGGATTACACATTCACCGCAAAACTGGAAAAAGAACTTGATGATGTCGCGGAAGGTGAACTCGAGTACGGCCCCATGCTCGAACAATTCTACAAACCATTTCACCAAAATCTCATCGATAAAAACAAAGCCCTGACGCGCGATGACGTGATGCCAGACCGCATTCTCGGAAAAGATCCAGAGTCCGGACTCGATATTATTGCAAAGACAGGACGTTACGGAGCGTTCGTTCAAATTGGCCCTTGGAGCAAGGAAGACCAAAAGGCCAAAGTAAACAAGCCAAAGAGTGCATCCATCCTCAAGGGAATGAATATTGAATCGATCACCCTCGAGGAAGCGCTCAAATGTCTTGAACTCCCTCGAACACTCGGCACAACAAAAGAAGGCAAAACCCTCAAGGCGGCCGTTGGACGATTTGGTCCGTATGTCACAGACGGAAAACTCTACGCCTCACTCAAAGAACCGTTTGATCCTTTATCTATCACGTTCGATCAAGCAGAAGAATTGATTGCCCTCAAAGAAATCTCTTCACGTCCACTTGCAGAACTCGGCGAGGATCCAACTACAAAAGGCGCGATCGTCGTGCGCACAGGAAGATTCGGTGCGTACGTCACAGACGGAAAAACAAATGCATCCCTTGGAAAAACCATCGATCCTCTCACCCTCACACATGAGGAAGCGGTCGAGATCCTTATAAAAAAACGTGCGGCGCCTGTCAAAAAATTTGGCAAACGCGCATCAAAAAAAACTCAGGCTGAATAAGCCTGAGTTTTTTCTTACGTCATCCTGAACACAATCAAAGAGTCTCACGTTTATGATCGTCCACGACCCTTTCCTTTTCCACCGCCGCCACCCTTCCCTTTCTTTTTATTCCCTTGCTTTGACTCCGCGATCGCCGTGCGTGCAGATAATTCTTTTTTAACTCTTTCTCGAAATTCTGCCTTTGCGGCAAGTTTTACATCCCTCTCAGGATCATCATCACGAATAACTTCCTTATAAAGCGTCTCTTCCTCCGTTGTCATGTGTCGAATAAGCAAAGATTCTTCCTCACTCGCTTTTCGTTTTTCTTGTCGTTTGGACAAATCATCTTCGACTGTTTTCAAAATCTCCTTCTTTTTCTCTTCGTCCCCATTTTTATAATTGTATTCTTCAAGGGGGGTCATGAATGACTGAAGTATTTTTTCCTGATTTCTTTTTTCTGTTTCTATTTTTTTATTTTCCGTTGTTTCCGCTTTCTTCAAATCTGACTCATCTTTTTTTGCTTTTGTCTCTAGATCTTTTTTTGCTTTTTCCAAAGCGGCTTTTTCTGCTTTCAAAATCGGCTCTGCTTTTTTTGCAGCTTCTTTATCAAGCTCTTCCCACGTTTTCTTTGGTTCGCTCAAAAGCCATGTGCCAACAAGCGGAATCTTTGCGACCCCTGGCATATTTTTTTTTATCATGTTTTTTCCCCAGTTATCAATTCCAACCAAAAGAGCACTGCCTTTGTATCCAAACCATTTTGGCAATGAAACAGCCTTATCTTCTGTTTTAAGCGCAACGTATGTTCCTGCAGGCCAAATCAACTTTGATTTATTTGGATTTTCTGCCAATCCTTTTAATGCATCTGGAATTTCCTCTGCCGGTTCCCACTCTTTCAAAATTTGAGCAATCTTATCACGGGATTCTACAGTATCTTCTTTTAAGAGTTGTTCAATGTATCTTTGACGTTCCTTATGCGCCTGTTCAGCTTCTTCTTTTCTCTTCTTTTGTTCTTCTTCACTTTCTTCTCGTTCAACAACAACTTCCGACGCATCTGGTGGTGGTATGGTTTCAGGAGATCGCTCTGTCATAAAAAAAGATGAAAATTGATACTTTATTTTGGCACAGGAAACACGTTTTGTCCAAAAAATCTTTACAGGCAGACGAGCGCAATGTATCTTAGAATAGCCCTCTATGGATACCATGCGCACATACGATGATCTTGAAAATCTCGTCAAAACACACTATCAAAATCCGGATCTTGCCCTCTTGCGCAAAGCTTTCGAGCGTGCAGATCTGGCGCATGCAAAAGTCGTGCGTTTAACCGGTCAACCCTACATCACACACCCTCTTGCTGTTGCATATAGACTTGCGGAAATGGGTTTGCATCTGAATGTTGTGGCAGCCGGGTTGCTTCATGATGTCTTAGAAGATTCTGGAATGACAGGAGATGAAATGCGCGCAGATTTTGGTGATGATATCACAACACTCGTCGAAAGTGTCACAAAATTAAAACACGCCGTCCACTACAGAGGAGAAGAACGATACGCAGAAAACATGCGCAAAATGTTTTTGGCCATGGCTTCTGATGTGCGTGTGGTCTTCATGAAATTTGCAGATCGATTGCATAATTTGCAAACACTTTACGGTCAACCAAAACACAAACAACTACGCATTGCACGCGAATCCCTTGAAATTTATGCACCAATTGCCGGACGTCTTGGCATGAGTGAAATCAAAGGAGAACTTGAAGACGGCGCATTTGCTTACATTCTCCCAAAAGAATTTGAGCGTGTAAAAGAAATCATGGATGTGAAAGTTCGTGAGCGCGGAGCGCAAGTCAGCCGCATCATTGATCAAACAGAAAAACTCATCTCTGTCAGTCGTATTCTCAATTATCAAGTCTACGGCCGCGTGAAGCGTTTGTATAGCTTGTATAAAAAAATGCTCCGTTACGGCGATGATATTGAAAAAATTTATGACCTCATTGCTATTCGCGTAATCGTTTCAAGTGTAGAAGAATGTTATGCCGTCCTTGGGATGATTCACCAACGTTGGCGTCCACTTCCCGGACGTATTAAAGACTACATCGCCCAACCAAAACCAAACGGGTATCAATCGCTTCACACAACTATTTTCGCAGACGATAAAACGATTGTGGAATTCCAGATTCGTACACGGGAAATGCATGAACTCTCCGAGTACGGCGTCGCCGCTCACTGGAGATATAAAGAAGACGGATCGCGCGATGTTCAAAACATGCGCTGGATGGAAGAGCTCATGCTCATTCAAAAAGAACTGGAGAGTAAAAAAGATTTCATGGAACAGCTTGAGATCATGAAAATCGATGTCTTCAAAGATCGCATTTTCGTCTTTACTCCAAAGGGCGACGTCATCGATTTGCCAGAAGGCGCCACTCCCGTAGATTTTGCCTACGCCATTCACTCCCAAATCGGGAACAAATGCACATCGGCCAAAGTAAATGATGTTGTCCGTAACTTGGATATCACCCTCCATTCTGGAGATATTGTAGAAATTATTACAAACAAAAACCGCCGCGGACCAAATCCGGATTGGAGTAAGTTCGTCAAAACACGCTACGCAAAAAGCAAAATACGTGACGCAACAAAATCAAGTGTGCGCGCATGGCTCTCAGGAATGCTCAAATCAAAAGATGATCCTGCAAAGAAAAAATAATCCCATCATGGGATTATTTTTTTGATAAAAAACCATCTGTTTTTGACAGATGGGCAAAAGAGTTTACGCGTCGAAACATCAATAACTTTCGACGTAAGAATCAAGTGTTTAACTGCGGCACCACAACACGATATCTATAACCTGCAGACCACGCATCGCCGTAGTCGAGACGGTAGAAAATGGCGTACAGACCATTTGTGAATTCGTTCACACGAGCAACAAAGAACTGGTCATCTTCCTTAAAAAGGAAGAATGTGGAGTAACCGTCCTTACGAAGCCTAGACCGATGTTTCTCACAAAACTCGATGATCTGATCTTGTGTAAACGCAAGCTTGTCGAAATGTGAATTGAGCGAGCCAAACATTTGCACAAACGTTACCCTCTCAATCTGTTCATACACAGAGACATTTGTGGCCAAGGTTGCACTACGACGCTTGTCCAGATCCCATCTCGCGAATTCCTTATCAACACCGATAGAAAACGTCCTTGTCGCAGTCGAGATGAACCGGGAACCATCACACGCACCAATGGTGATCACCTCACCTTTGAACAACTGATTCATGACTGTCATAACACACCTCACCTCTCGATGGTGGGAAAATGTTTCTGCCCTGTGCAGAGCCAAAGACAAACCTTACCGGAGACACTGAAAGTAGATGGAATCGGGATTTTTGTCAATGGTTATACACAAAAAAAATAGGCATGAGCCTATTTTTTTTCACTTAACAATTCAAGCAAATCCATGAGTTCTGGACGTGAGTAAAACGTAATCTCAATCTTTCCCTTTCCGTTCGACTCAGTGATATCAACCTTAGTTCCCAAAATCTCACGCAATTTCTTTTCATGTGCTGCAATATTTGGATCTTTGCCGATCGGCATGGAACGTTTAGACGTGATACCCGTTACACGCGCTTCCGTTTGTCTGACGGTCACTCCCCCATTCAACATTTGTTCAAAGAGGTCATGTTGTTTTTTTGGATCTGTCTCTGCAAGCAATGTTCGAGCATGTGACTTTGAGATGCGCCCTTCTTTAAGGGCATCAAGAATGTCTGACGGAAGATCGAGCAAACGAATAATGTTTGCCACATTCGATCGAGACTTTCCGACACGCATGGCAACCTCTTCTTGTTTCAAATTGAATTCGTCGATGAGTGCCTTGTACGCAATCGCTTCTTCCACAGCATTCAAATCCTGACGTTGAATGTTTTCAATAAGAGCAAGCTCAAGTTTCTGTTGCTCATTTGCTTCTCTGACAATCACAGGCACCGTCTCAAGACCGAGCGCGCGAGCGGATCGCAAACGACGTTCACCTGCAATCAATTCATATGCACCGTTCGAGCGGGTTACAACGAGCGGTTGGAGGATTCCGTGTTCTTTAATGCTCGCAATCAAATCCTCAAGGTCGCTCGGAGAAAAATGATGGCGCGGCTGATGTGGATTCTCTTTAATGTCATTCGGTGGAATCTCTAAAATTTCTTTCCGTGCGGATGGAATGACGCGCTCAGTAAGTGTATGTTTTTGTGGAATGAGGGACCCAAGACCTTTTCCAAGAGCAGATGGATGATTCATAACGATCGATTAAAGAGCACCTTCAGCTCGCAAAATAAATTCATGCGCGAGTCGTTCATAAGACTTTGCTGCTTTACTCAGCGGATCATATCCAAGAATCGTCTTTCCAAATGATGGCGCCTCTGCCAAACGAATACTGCGCGGAATCACTGAGCGAAAAATTTTATCTGGAAAATGGCGATAAAGTTCTTGGAGGACTTCTTTTGAAAGTTTTGTTCGGGAATCATACATAGTGATCACCGCCCCCATAATCTCCAGATTTGGATGAATGTTTGCACGCACAAGGTTTACTGTATTCATCAGGTCTCGGAGACCTTCAAGGGCATAAAACTCGGCTTGCACCGGAATAAGAATAGAATCAGACGCAACAAGTCCGTTGAGGGTAAGCATTCCAAGTGATGGTGGATTATCGATCAAAATATAATCGTAATCATTTCTCACAGACAACAAGGCTTTACGAAGATAATGCTCGCGCTCTTCAACGTTTACAAGCTCAACAGATGCACCAGCAAGAGCCTCCGTTGCGGGGAGTACACGAAGACCTTCATGTGCGGTTGGAAGAATCAATGACTTGAGTGAATGAGACCCAACAAGCGCTTCATACACACCCGCATTCAGTGCCCTGTGATCAATTCCCGCACCGGAAGTTGCGTTTGCTTGCGGATCTAAATCAACAAGCAAAACAAACTTCCCCGCCTCTGCAAGATACGCAGCGAGATTCAAAGTAGTTGTTGTTTTTCCAACACCACCTTTTTGATTTACGACGGAAATAATATGTGCCATAGCTGACAGAATTATACAGAAGTTCAAGAAGAAACGAAAGAACGATCATTAATCACGATCACGATATCCCAAATCTTTTAACGAACGATGAGCAAAATAAGGATCGTCCTTCATCTTGGTTCCATGGTTGGACACCCGAAGTTGCTCGTTTCCTCCTTGTGTTCGTCTTTTCGCGAAATAATCAGATGCGATCACTTGAACATTCCCATCTTTATTTACGATGGTATTCTTTTTTTCCACTCGATCTTGAATAATCCATGTGTCCTTTGAATCACACATAAAACCATCAACAACCGGCAATGTATCCCGATCAAATTCAGCGGCCAATGTTCGCAAGATGGGATTCAGGAGATTAAAGAACGTTCCCTCTCTCAAACCTTTCACAAGAACACTTGATTCAGGCAATACAAGTACAGACTCGTATGTTCCTCCTCTTGTGTTATAGAATCCACCAGACATCGATCCATCACTTCCCGCATCAAATTTATTTAATCCGGCAGGATATCTGGATTGAAATCGTAAAATCACTTTTGTGGGCGATGTCGGGTGCGGTATGATTTGCAACTCATTTGGATCCACCATGCTATCGCGTTTTAATTGACATCGTTCTGCGGGAGGAACTTGATCGGAAAAATGTTTTAAAAGTTTTTCTGTGTCTTCGCTTTTATCATCAAAAATTTCAAACCCTCTATGATCCCCACTCATTTTCCCTATTTCTTGCGCAGAAACACCAAACGCTTTTCCTGTTACGATTCCGTAATAACTTACATCTTCAAGACATGACATCACGACCCATGTTATCTGACGCTTTTTAAAAACATCCATTTTTTCTGTCTCCTGAATAACAAAGGGGTTTTTAAAATCGTAAAAAAAATGGGGTCGCAATGTTTTAAACGTTTCTTTATCTTGTCTTCGTTGATCAAGCATAAGACCATCAAAGACTTGTTGAGCGTCTTCAAGAGAAAGAGCTGTTTTGTCCCCTAAAATAAAGGAGGATTTTTTGCCCGCTAAAAAACGATCTAGATTTGCTCTTACAATACGAAAACTTGGTCGATTATTCTTTCTAAGTTCAATATATCGATCAATAATCACCTTATTTTTTTCTGAAATTTTTTCCCAAAGTTTATCAGTTGTCTCCATAGCAACCCGATCTTTTTCTCTCATTTGTTCCAAGCTAAAATCAACAGGAGCTTCTCTGGATGACAAGAGAACAGAGCGGAGATCCGTTACTTTAAACTGTGAAATCAATTCTTCGCGAGAAGGAGAAATGCGACTTTTGTCTATTGCAGGAGAACCATGACCACCTTCTGAAAACATAAGGTATCGATTATTACCAAGCGCTTATCAAAGCAGACTATAGCATAATGTTGTTGATTTAAAAACAAAAAATCACCACGTGCATGATGATTTTTTGTGTATAAAACATTCAAAGTGAGATGCATCGCGCTGTGCTGGAGGAGAAAAATCTTTGAGTCGTAGACAGACCTACGGCGAAAAGATTTTTCTCCGAAGCGCAAGCGAGGCGCTCATTTTGAATGTTTTATGGTAGCTGGAGAGGGGGTCGAACCCTCGACCTCGGGCTTATGAGTCCCGCGCTCTAACCAACTGAGCTACCCAGCCGTAAAAACTTTCAAAATTGGCGATCTTTCGGCTTGCGCTCCGCGCGCTCCATCGAAGGGCATTTAAGCCCATCTCCGTCGCATGCTCGCGCTACACCGAAATCTCATCCAATTTTGAAAGTTTTTACACTTACATTCATTGGATGAGCCTTGATTGTATGGTGCCGACAGTGGGACTTGAACCCACATGAGTTTCCCCACACGATTTTGAGTCGTGCGCGTATACCAGTTCCGCCATGTCGGCCTATTAAGGTAGCGATAAGATATCAAAATCACAAAAAAATGTCCAGCGGCTAAGTTGACGCATTTATTCAGATCCTGTATAAATATCACGCTAGGTTTTACCGCGGGGTAGAGCAGCCTGGCAGCTCGTCGGGCTCATAACCCGAAGGTCATTGGTTCAAATCCAATCCCCGCAACCAAAAAATCCATCACAAAATGTGGTGGTTTTTTGTTGGTTTTTCGCCATTTCTGCCTTCTTCGCCCCTTTCCGCTCTTTCCTTTCCGTGCTATACTTCTTTCATTATGACACTGACCACTCACGCAACTTTAGGTGCTGTTCTTGCCGGAGCGGCCGGAAATCCAGTTCTTGCATTCATTTTCGGATTTATCTCCCACTTTATTATTGACATGATTCCGCATGGAGATTCCGGATTAGCAGACAACTTTCGTGTGCACAAGCGCCGACGAAAACAAGCTGTCGCTTATGTCGCTGTGGACGCAATCATCGCCATCTTCTTTGTCCTCATGCTTGCAAACACAAGAGACATCATCTCCGTTCGCAACTTTACCTGGGGTATTATTGGTGGAGTTCTTCCAGATCTCCTTGTTGGTCTTTACGATTTAACAAAATCCCCTCTCCTAAAATGGTTCTTCAAGATGCATTTTTACTTCCATGACTTCTTTATAAAACGAAGAGGAGAAGTTCCGCTCTATTACGCGCTCATGGCACAAGTTGTCCTCATTGCATACCTACAAACAAAGCTTTAACCAAAAAAACCGGCATAGCCGGTTTTTTTATTTCCTCCATTTTTCTTTTTTTTAAATCTCCCCAACCTTTCCGACGTCTTCAATCATTTTCAATGTTTCTTTTGCGGTTTTCTCCCACGAAAACTGCCTTGCTCTATCAAGCCCATCTTGACGCAACATCTTCACCCCTTCCGGAAGAAGAACACATTGTGCCATTGCAAGCGCAAATGATTCTGCATCATCGACACACATCACCGCATCTCCCCCAACTTCCACAACAGCATCTGAACGAGACGCAATCACAGGTGTTCCAACAGCCATCGCTTCAAGAACAGGAAGCCCGAATCCTTCATCAAAGGATGGAAAAACAAATACGGATGCACGCGCAAGAAGTGTCCACTTTTCTTCTTCTGAAACTGTTCCTAAAAACTGAATGACTCCTTCTGGCTCCAAATCCAACCAAACACGATTCACTTCTTCCACCAATCGAAACACCTCTTCTGTTCCCCATCCTTTTTTTCCAGCAATGACAAATCGTACCGTAGTTGCACATTCCGGATGTTGGCGTAAAAAAAGGTCAAACGCTTCAATCGCGAGCGTGAGATTTTTGCGCGGTTCGATCGTTCCTAATGACAAAATAACATCTCGATCGAATGGAAAACGTTTTGATGTCGCATCAAACGAAAATCCTTTTGGAATCTGAACCCCTTCATAAACAACAGCTGTTTTTGCCGCAACCGACGGGAACAATCGCACAACACGTTCAGCTGTTGTGCGTGATACAGCAAGCAAACGGTCTGCTCGGCGAATAGAACGTGGCACAATCACACGTGTAGAAAAGTCTTGATTTGGAAGCGCAGAAAACCATTCTGGATGTTCATAAATAGCAACATCATGAACGGTGATCACAGATCGTTTGAACCAACCAAATGGAAGTTGGCCAAACGGACTAAAAAATACATCTGCACGACATAAAAGAAAGCGTAATGGCAACAAAACATGTCGTGAAAAAAATGGTACGTCTGAAATCCATGGTCGCATCACAACAACCTTGCTTTGTGCCCCCTCAATCAACATACGTAAACGATCAGGAGAAAGCACTTTTGGAGGACATAAAAAAAAGGTATGATCTGTTTTTTGTTTTACCAAATGCGAAACAACTTCCCACGAATAATGTTCAATCCCCGCCCCCACACCCCCTGATTCATCACAAAGCGTCTCTCCGTCAATAACAATACGCATACTAAAATAAGTTTATGGAAGCTTCTGTAAGCGAAAGAACGATGAGACCAGATGCAAGCATTCCAAGAATAATGGATGGAATGGCAAATCGTGGATTTAAACGAAATAAAATAGCAAGAATGCACGCAGTCCACACACCCGTTCCTGGATAAGGAATAGCAACAAAAATAAAAAGAGAGAATGAACCGAAGCGATTAAGTGTTTTGCTGTGTTTTTCTGAAAGTCGAAAAAAATACCGTTCAAAAATCTCATGCATCTTTGGTGAATAAATCGAAAGAGCTGTAATGAATTTTGGTAAATATAAAAAAAGCAACACGAGTGGAATCAGATTTCCAATCGCAGACCACATGTAGGCCGAAAATGCGGAGAGATGAAAAATCCCGATTCCAACAGGTATCGCCGCACGCAACTCAACAACAGGCATGGCTGCCAAAAGGACAATGGCCATTTCATTGGGTACGAAGCGGATCAAGTTGAGGATTTCTTGGGTCATACGTGAGTTGTCCATTCCATTTAAATGTTTGATAAGACCAAACCGCAAGCGACTTAATATCCTGAAAACGGTCCTCATTGGTTTCTGAGCCCAGAACAACAACGATAATATCCCCTGCCCCTTCATGATTCAAAACCGTTCCAAGGCAATAACCGGCTTCCGGCAAAAAACCCGTCTTCCCCGCAATGATACGATAGGGCGGCTGATTGATGAAACTCAAAAGAAGCTGATCGGTACTTTTAAGGTCGTAGGTCTTTCCGGAAGCGGTTGTAATCGTGAATTGATCGTGTGCTGTTGCATCACGAATGATTTCATTTTGAGCGACAACATCAAGCAACTTTACCAAATCAGAAACAATCGATTCGTTCCGTGGCGACAATCCTGTCGGATCTGCAAAATGCGTATGTTCCATTCCCATTGAAACAGCTGTCTTGTTCATTTTTGTAACAAAATCCTGAATACTCATTCCAGACAATCGAGCAAGCGCAGCTGTGGCAGAATTATCTGAACTGATTAGACTTGCGTACAAAACATCTTTCACTGTTGCATCATCACCAAACCCAATATGCTGCACTCCTCCCGCACGAAAATCCTCCGCTTGAAGTTTTGCGGGAGCCCCAAGATCTGGATTTGTGCTCAAAAAAACAAATGCGGTCATGAGTTTTGTGATTGATCCTATTGAACGCGGGGTATCAATATTTTTTTGAAACAAAATCTGTTTTGTTTTTCGATCAACCACAATCGCACTTTCTGCCGATGTCACAACACCAAGACTATTTGGACGAATCTTTGTTGGGGCTGCATTTGTCGATGGTGACAAA
The DNA here is from genome assembly GCA_964402425.1 of uncultured Gammaproteobacteria bacterium. Lineage (GTDB taxonomy): Bacteria > Patescibacteriota > Patescibacteriia > UBA9934 > GWF2-40-263 > XYB2-FULL-45-11. The sequence continues at coordinate 187,460 of CAYOCD010000001.1, forward strand.
TGTGCGTTTGGTAAAGTAAAAAAATTATACAATGAGGGCGCTTGTTTCTTTGATTGCGTTGCAAGACGTTCAATATCACTTACATCAACCGGAAACACTTGCAGCAAAGTAGATGCGAGAATGATTTGCGTTAAAAATTGTAAGATCATACAACTGTTTCGTCCGGAGTGGTTTTCAAGAGTTCATCAATAGATTCATTGGTGTGAAATGATTCGTATTCTGGTAATTCCTCAAGATGCGTGAGGCCAAGTTTGCGCATGAAATCAATGGAAACTGAATAGACAGGCTGTAAGCGTGTACGGTCCTGTGTTTCCTCAATAAATCCGCGAATAAGCAAGTTGCGCAAAATCACTCCGCAGTTTACCCCGCGAATTTGTTCGAGCTCTGGGCGAGTAACTGGTCCGCGATATGCAATAACCGTTAACGTCTCAAGCGATGGTTTTGTAAGCGGCGAAGTTGCATCCTTCTTTAAAAAACTTGCGACATCCTCAGACGCATCCGGGTTTGTGACAAACTGAACTTTCCCTTCTTGTTCAAGCAAGTGGATTCCAGAAGTCTCACGATTATAACGTGTGCGAATATCTTCAATCGCTTCCAAAGCAACCTCCGACGAAACATCAAAATATTTTCGAAGTTGCTCGATGGCGATTGGTTTTGCCGCAGCAAAGAGAATGGATTCAATGTTGGTTGTAAGCATATTTAATCAATTCTCTTAATCTCAATATCTTCAAACGAATCTCCTTGCACCACATGCACAACGCGTTGTTTCACGAGCTCGAGCAGGGCAAGAAAACTAATCACTGTTTCTACTTTTGATTTTCCTGTTCCAACAATATCCCGAAACGTGAATCGGGCGCGCTGCATAATTGCGTCGCGAATTTCATCAAAACGTTCCTTTACAGATACAACACGCTCAAGGGCAACTTGTTTCAAGTTAAAAAATGGTTCGAGGTTCTTTAGAAGTTTTGCGAATGATTCACGCATTGTCTCAATCGCAAGCCCTTCTGGAATGACAAGTTCAAGAACCTTGATGGTCTCCGGCTTCTCACGCGGAAATAATTCAATCTTTGCATTGAATTGCTTCTCAAGGTGCGCCGAAAGCTCCACAAACTGTTTATACATTTTAAGTTGCGCCGCAAGGTCTGACGTATCTTCTTCTTCCACAACCGGATCCGGAAGGAGTAATCGTGATTTTATGAGAAGGAGTCGTGTTGCGACAATCAAGAAGTCTGCAAGCTCATCTGGTGGCGGTTCATTTTTCTCAATATGCGCAAGATAGGACTCGGTCACATGTGCAAGCGAAACTTCCGAAATCGAAAGAGACTCGGCTTCGATGAGTTCGAGCAAAAGTTCAAGCGGCCCCGTAAATTGTTCCGATTCAATCTCAAACATGTCTTTTGTGTCATCCTGAGCAAAGCGAAGGATCTCTCCCTGCAAATTATGTGTGTATTTTACCTGATCGAGAGACAACACGCAAAACAAAAAACCCGAGTTTTCCCCAGGTTTTTTCGCTCTTTCCTCCCTTTATCCTTTCTACTCTCTTCTTTTTACTTCAACTGAATATGCACATCATCGAGTGCACGCTTTGGCATCTCGCTTGGAGCGCCCATCATAACGTCTCGAGCGTCTCCCGTCTTTGGAATCGCGATGACTTCACGGATGTTTGGCTCGTTTGCAAGGATCATGATCAATCGATCAAGTCCTGGTGCAATTCCTCCATGTGGAGGCGCGCCAAAGGAGAATGCTTCGAGCATGTGACCAAATTGTTCGTTGATCTGTTCATCCGTAAAGCCCATCACTTCGAAGACTTTGCGAAGCGCGTCCGGTTTATGGTTACGAATACTTCCTCCACCCGCTTCATATCCATTGAGAACGATATCGTATTGCGTGGTCAAAATATCGCCGATATTCTTTTTCTCCATCAGCATTTCCATGTGTTCCGGCTTTGGAGATGAGAATGGGTTGTGTGTAAAGGTCCATCCTCCTTCTTCCGTCTTTTCAAAGAATGGGAAATCGATCACCCATCCGAACGCAAGAAGGTTTGGATCGTCTTTGTCTTCTCGAAGGTCAGGCTTGTCGGAACCATATTTTTCCATTGCTTCTGCGTACGACAATCGCGGAAATGGAATTTGTTGAATGCGTTTTTCTGGCGCGCAGACTTTTACCATTTCAATCATCATCGCTTCGACCAACCGCATCACATCCTCACGATCAACAAACGACATTTCCATGTCGAGTTGTGTGAACTCTGGCTGACGATCTCCGCGTTGATCCTCGTCTCGGAAACAACGTGCAACTTGAAAATAACGCTCAACACCGCCAACCATCAAAAGCTGTTTGAACTGTTGCGGAGATTGTGGAAGCACATACATTTTTCCTGGGTGGACACGAGATGGAACAAGAAATTCACGTGCGCCTTCTGGCGTTCCTTTCGTAAGAATCGGCGTCTCAACTTCGACGAAGCGTTGCTCGTGAAGAAACTTGCGAAAGAATGTTTCGACGTTGTCTCGAAGTACTAAATTGCGATGCATGCGCTCAGATCTAAGATCAAGATAACGATACTTCAAACGAAGCTCTTCGTTAATGACGCGTGTATCGGAATCAATCTGGAACGGAAGTGTCTCTGATGTATTCAATACGGTAACCGACTTGATGCCGATCTCGATCGTGCCGGTGATCATCTCAGGATTAATCTGCTTTGCTCCACGTGCCTTAACCTCGCCCTCAATTTCGAGAACATATTCTGGTTTCAAACTATCGACAATGGCCGCGGTTGCTTCATCGAGGTCTGGCTTATAGGCCACAACCTGAACGAGTCCGGACGCATCTCGCAAATCGATAAACACAAGCTTATCCCCCATTTTTCGGAGCGTATTGACCCATCCGTTCACACGAACGGTTTGGCCGATGGATTGAGGAGTGTCTGAAATAAATGTTCTTTTCATAAAAAAATCCAGCTCTTTGGCTGGTTTCATTGGCGTTTTTCGCGGCAACAAAGAGACCAGCTTGATTAGCTGTTATCATCGTTATTATTTGCAAGAGAAACGCAGTGCATAAGTGCAAGTATTGTTGCAAAGGGGGGAAAGATTGTCAAACAAAAGAACATCGAATTGTTGACAAAACAGCATAACCACCTTAAGGTTGGGCCGTCGATAACGACAAATCTACTTCCGAAAAGAGGCAAAAAAATGAATTGGAAATGGTGGACAAGTTCTCCTGCGGTACCTGCTGAAAAGCATCGAGACGCGCCACGAGAAAAAAAGCCGAAAAAAAGTACGTCGGTTTCGCTCGGGATTGCCTTTGATGATTTTCAAAACCTTTATGAACAATCCGTGTTGTGGGCCTTTAAAAAAGGCCAACCAATGGATCGCGACTCCCCAATGGCGAGATGGAATTATCGAGAAGGTCCTGTTGTAGATCTTGAAAACACAGACGCTTTGAGACGAGGGTATTATCACCCTAATGGTGATCTCGATCAGATGCGTCAAATTGCCAGAGCGGATGTCATGAAAAACATCCCTGTTGATCTTCTCCTTGAATTTTTGAAAACCAAGGAAAGCAAAGATCTTCCGAACACACTCTATGGTTTGTGCAAAGAAGCGATTGAATGGGCACGTCAACAAGATCTTATCAAGAAAGAACACTACAACCGAACAATGGACGATCAGCAAATCAAATCTCTCATCGAGACACATCAGGTTTCCTACTCTGTCATCTTGCACTACATCAAGAGCAGAATTGATGAAGAAGCCGATCGATTCCTTGGTTTCAACTCTGAACTTGAGATCATGATCAGTAAATACAAAAAAGGGCTATGGGAAGCTCAAGATCTTCTTACATCTGTTAAGAAAGATCTTCGAAATCCAACAGCTGCACGGCAGTTTCCTTACCTTCTTCGCGAACAACAGCAACTCGAAGAAACAATTTCCCGATACAACACAACAATCATCGCCCTTGAACATCACAAAAGATCACTCAGAACATTCTTTGAACTCTGTCGGAAAAAAATACAGATCTTAGAAGAACCTCTTGTACACGCACAACGCAGCCGTCGAATCGCGCGCGTTGTCGAAGAAGCAAAACAAGGTGAGCTCGAAGCTCAACAGCTCATTTTGTCCACTCTGACCGATTTGTCCGGACGTCTCTGTTTGTTTCACGAAGAAATGATCGATCTCCTCACAAATGTTGGCACAACCGTTGCCCCCATAATCAATAGTGCCGAGGAAAATCCACATGAAATTGTTCGAACCCTTGACTCTGTCGTCGAACGTTTCATGAGCGAACTCACTCATGCACTCCCCACTTCTCCAGCCCCATAACACAAACATCCAAATGGATGTTTTTTTAATACAACCACGGCTTTACAGAAAACAAACAAAAAACCCATTCAATAGAATGAGTCAGATAACGACTACCAGGTCTCCCGATGCTTCTTTCCATCAAGCAAATTGTCATGCGATCTTGTTTGGTGAGTTGTATTAGAACTTCCACCCGTTGATTCGCTGTAGTGATCACCAAAGATCCCTTCTCGATCTCGAGATATGGACTTCACTCCACCATCAGTACCGCGCGTCTCTCGATAGTGACCGCCGATGATGCCCTCACGATCACGTGTGCGCCCAATCACCTGTCCGGAAGCAGATCGATGCTCACGGTAATTGTCACCAGGTAAACCCTCTGCATCGCGCGACTCGCTAATAAACTGACCTCGGCTGTTGTATGTTCGCCAAACAACATTACTGAGAAAATCCGTCTCTCTTACTGTCTTAAAGGGCTTGAACTTAAAGAGTTCTCTACAATCTTTGCACCGATTGGGCGGGTCCCATCCCTGCTTTACACAGTTGATGAGCGTGCCTGTTGGAATCGTAAATGTGCTCCCGCAATGCGAGCACGACTTATACTGAGGCGGATGATTTTGCTTACATGTTTTGCAAAACACAGGAGGATGATCCCAGTCACGATTCGCATGAATCGTTCCACCACATCCTTCACAAGGCTTATCATACCACTTGGCTTTCTGTGTTTCTTTGCAACCCGCACAATAGCGAGGAGGATTACTCCACTCTCGGTGAACACGTATGGCCGCACGACAAGACTCACACGGCTTTTCGTACCACATGCTTTGTCGCGTTTCCTTGCAAGATTTACAAATCGACGGAGGATTTGTCCAATCTTCATGAACGCGTATTTCGCCTCCACAGTCTCCACAGGAAACGGTGTACCAACCGGCCATGACTCCTCCCAAGAAACGCCTTTTTGGGACATTTCTCTAAAACTCTTAACATCAAAACGCATTTTCGTCAATCATAAAACCAAAGGCATTTGAAACCTTTGGTTTTATGTCTATTTTCTCTTTATGGAGTCAATCGATTGATCAATCGTGGAAATGGAATGGTTTCGCGAATGTGTTGAAGTCCGCACATCCAGGCTGTAATGCGTTCGAGTCCATAGCCGAAACCAGAGTGAGGAACGGATCCGTATTTACGCAGATCGAGATACCACTGAAATGGTTCAATCGCGAGATTGTGTTCACGCATTCTCTCGAGAAGCGTTTCGTAATCATCCTCACGTTGTGAACCTCCGATAATTTCGCCGTACCCTTCTGGTGCGAGCATGTCGTTGTTCAAAACGAATTCTGGATTTGCAGGATCGCGCTTCATGTAAAACGCTTTCACAGCCGCAGGATATTTTTCAATAAAGATCGGGCGATCAAATTGTTGTGTAAGAATTGTCTCATCGTCCGCACCCAAGTCATCCATATCTCCAATGTCGCTCCCGAGCTCGCGCAACTTCGCGATCGCTTCTTGGTGCGTCATGTGAACGAACGGCGCTTGGATTGCTTCGAGAGGTTTTGTGTCACGCTCAAGAACTTTAAGTTCGTGCTGACAGTTTGCAAGAACATCATGAACAATGCGGCAAATGAGTCCTTCCTGAATTTGCATGTTGCCTTGATGCTCAACAAAGGCAGCCTCTGCATCCATCATCCAGAATTCTGTGAGGTGACGGCGTGTCTTTGATTTTTCTGCGCGGAACACTGGCCCAAAGTCGAATGCACGACCAAGGGACATGATTCCCGCCTCAAGATAAAGCTGACCAGATTGGGAGAGATACGCTTTGCCCATGTCGAAATATTCCATTTCGAAAAGCTCTGTTGTTCCCTCGCAAGAGGTTGGTGTAAGAATTGGTGTATCAAATTTTACAAAATCATTTTCAGCAAAGTATGCGTACGTAGAGTTGATGATTTGGTTTCGAACGCGTTGAATCGCCCACTGTTTATCGGAACGAAGCCACAAATGACGTTCGTCAAGCAAGAAGTCTGGACCATGATCTTTTTTTCCAATCGGAAATTCATCGGTCGCAAGCGCAACAATCTCAAGTCCAAGTCCATCAAGTTCAAATCCACTTGGTGCACGTGTATCTTCTTTTACACGACCAAGAACGCGAACAGAAGATTCGAGACGCAATGACTCGAGTGCTGTCCACGTTTCTTCCGATACATCCGCTTTTGAATACACAATCTGTACACGAGCGGATCCATCACGCAACTGCAAAAAGAAAATTTTTCCGCTGGAACGAAAGTTGTATGCCCAACCTTGCAGTTGAACTTCTTGACCAACGTATTGGCCGATCGATTTGATGAGAGTTGAGATCATACATGTTTGCATGCCTCTCGCATGGAGACAGCGGGAATAACGGGAAAGTGAGCGATGATAAGAGATTCGATTGTTTCGTGAAAAGAAGCAAGGGTGTTTCCTGATAAATGCGGACGGAGTTGCTCTGGAAATTCTTGTGTGAGAGCGAAGCGCAAAAGTTTTAGTGTAACGTCATCAATGAGACGTGCGGAAAACCATTGCTCGCGATCTTTTTCAAAACAGATTGAACAGATCACTCCCCCTTTAAGGGCATGCCATCGATAATTTCCCTCGCGAATCGCAAGGCGACACACAAGACAATGGCTCAATTCTGGATGATACCCGAGATGGGATAAAAATTTCAAGGCAAACGTCGCAAGCAGAAATCCGGCGCGTTCGGCCGTAATTTCAGGGATTTTTTCAACAAATTCAAGCCAATTCATCAAAAAATCATATAAATCTTCGTCGAGTTCGTGGGTGCGCGTCCCAAGATCCACGAAGGCAAACGCGTTTTGAACGAGTGTTGTCTTTGTTAAATTCTCGTATACAGATCTGAATCCACGCAGTCGATCTGTTCCTGCGACAGTAAAATACTGTCGGCCGTCGACAAGTAGCAGTCGAACTTCTGCGTGCGCTTCAAGATGCGGAGTGAGTTTTGCAAGTGGCTTTGATCCTCCACGCGCCACAAACTCAATCTTTCCATGCTCCCGCGTAAACGCAGAATACGACCGATCATGTTCTCTATAAGGCCGCCACGAAAGCACGAGCGCCGTTGTCTCGAACAATACAGACATATTAAACGCGATTCAAGTACGATTGAAGAATGATCATGGCCGCAAGCGCATCTTCTTCTGCTTCCGCCCCTTCCTCATTCATCAACCGACGACTTTCCGCTGTTGTGAACGATTCGTCTTCTTCTTCAATCGGGAGGTCTGTAAACTTTTTTAACTTGTCGACAAACGCACGAACAATCGCGATTTGTTTTTCGTTCGAATGATTTCCAACCGCACTTGGAATCCCAATGACAACTCCTTCCATATCCTCTTTTTTGAGAATCGAAACAATATCCCGAATCGCTTCGTCTCCTTGTTTCCAGATCACTTCAAGCGGCACAGCAATTTTTGTTTCTGTGTCACCAAACGCGAGTCCGATTTTTCGTTTACCGTAGTCGATTCCAAGGAGGCGCATACTTAAAGTTCTTTCGAAGAAATAATCTTCTTTCCCACCGCACCCGCGAACAATCGAATCGCCGGGCGGTCTTCTTTTTTATATATGATTGGAACTCCGAGAAGTGTTTTACATTTCGGACATTCGAGATTCGACTTCAGCCATTTATGTGTGTCGACATTCACCATCCGATCAAGATACATCCGTTTCAGAATTCCCGGTCCGTCTTTTTGATAAATCACAATCGGCGCTATGCACGATTCGCAAAACACCTGAAGCCAACGCGAAAATCCTCCGCGTGCTTTTTTGAACTTATCCGATTGGAATTTTGAATTTTTAGACACAGTTATTTTAACTTTGCTTTTCTACGCGCTTCATAATTCCATGGAGTCTCTTTTGAGATACGATCAGGTCCCGCATCAAAAACATACTCCTCGATAAATGGAATAACGATATCTCTGTGAAACTTTTCTCCACGAAACTTATCTGAATCATTCCAAATATAGACTATTGCTTGAGCTTTCCCGCCCATACGTAAAGCTTTAACAACTTTCCGAAGTGATGTGGACTTTATATCTTCCAGTTCAAGTCCATTTTCTTTCATGAGAGTCTGCAGCTGATCCGCAACCATATTCCCTTCTGCAATTTCGCGCTCAATTTGTTCGCGTCCTTCAGACATATAAAAATGTTAGATGGGTAATGGTGTCAAAATTTCTGTACCGTTTTTTGTGATCGCAATCGTTACTTCAAAATGCGCACCAATCGACCCATCCGCCATAACAACCGCCCAACCGTCATCTGCAGTATCAACGCGATAATCTCCACCCATCCCAAACATCGGCTCAAGGGCAAGACACATTCCTTCTTTCAATTTTACAAATGGATATTGTGGCGAAACAAAATTCGGCACGTGTGGTTTCTCATGTACCGCATGACCAACTCCGTGACCAACAAGCGCACGAACATTTCCGTATTTATGTGGTTTCACAATTTTTTCAATTGCGGTACTAATGTCTTTCACATCACCACCGACATGTGCAGCCGCGACTCCTGCGAGCAGGGCTTCTTTTGTGACCGCAAGAAGTTTTACAATCTTCTCAGGTGGATTCTCACCGACATAAACTGAAACAGCCATGTCTGTACACAATCCTTTGTACCAGCATCCAATGTCGAGTCCGAGAACATCCCCTTCGATAAGGACACGATCGCGATTTCCGAGTCCATGCACAATCTCTTCATTTACGGAAAGACAAATCGTACTTGGAAATGGTGTATCCAATGGCGAAGATTTGTAATGCAAAAATGATGGCGTTGCGCCTTCTGCCCGCATGCTCGCCTCACCAATCGCATCAATCTCACGAAGAGTCATTCCTGGACGCACCGAATCAACCGCGGCTTTAAGCGCACGGGAGAGAATGTGGCCACCTTCGCGCATGGCGTCGATTTCTTGTGGAGTCTTAATGAGGGACATAGCAGAATTGTTCAATGGCGTCGACGAGTCGTTTTTGGACTTCTTCCACCGTACCAAGACCATCAACGTGATGAATTGGAATTCCTGTTTGGACGTATTCGTCGATCACAGCAAATGTTTCTGTTTGATAAATTTGTAATCGTTTTTCGATCGCTTCAGGTACATCATCTTTTCTGACAAACAATGTTCCGCCATCCGGTGTTTTTTCTCCGGCAACATGCCCATCTTTTGTGCTGTAAATTTTTCCCGTCTTGTCATCAGTCAATCGTCCTTTCAAACGTTCAAGCGAAACATCATGTGGAATGTGAATGATAATCAGATGCGATGGACGATCAAAATCAAATGCCTTCGCCTGCGCGCGATCACGTGGAAAACCATCAAGAATGTATCCATCCTTCGCATCAGGATTCGCAAGACGACGCTTTAACAAATCGGCGGCGTCCATGTCTGCAATCAATTTTCCTTCTTCCACAATTGGCGCAAATCGCTTTCCCACATCTGAACCTGTCGAAATCTCATCACGAATCAACTGCCCCATGCTGAACGTTGGGATGCCGAATTCTTCCGAAAGTAAGTGAGCTTGAGTTCCCTTTCCGCTTCCTTGAGGTCCAAATAAAATGACCTTGTAGGGCTTGTTTTGAAGTTGATGCATACTGTATTGAATGTGAAGAGTAAGCCCCTCATTCTCATCTCGACGGACAGGAATGAATGCTTGGGTAGTATAGCAAATATCGGATTTTTGGCGAGAAAAAAGCCCCGATGAACCATCAGGGCTTAAGGATCCTAAAAGAGGTACATTTCTTACGTCGATTCCTTCCGAACTCTTTCACTCCTCCGCGATACTGAACAGAATCTTCATAACGAGACTCAAGTTGAAGTGTCACACCCGGAGTGACAAGGCGGCGACTTGTCTCTGAAAACCAAGTCCACGGAAACAATTCATCTCCCGACGGATCCTCAGGATCCATTTTTTCCACGACAAATTTCTTTTCCTCACATCTTCGAAACAGAGTCCGAAAGACAAAACCTTTGTCTGTCACAGAAACGACAGTCCCGATTTGTTGAGACAAGAGCGTTACGGCCGTGGGTTGCTCCTGCCAAAATCTACGAACAAGGCCGATTGATGCCATGAGATATCCACCCATTCTTATGTTAAGAAATGCCAATGAAACTTAGCAAGCAATCATCGCCGCGTCAATGCTGTGCTATCAAAAAACAGCCCCGAAGAGCTGTTTTCTTTCATTTATAGATCGTACTCACGCATGGTGAGTTGTGCCTCAATCTGTTTCACACTATCAATCACAACTGCGACGATAATGAGAATGGATGTTCCACCAATGACGAGATTTTGGCTTCCTGTAAAGTGCTGCACGATGAGTGGCAACACGGCAATAACTGCCAGGAATGTTGCTCCAAGGAGCAACAAACGATTCGTCACAAAGCTGAGATAATCTGCTGTGTGTTTTCCTGGTCTAATTCCAGGGATGAATCCACCTTGCTTTTGAATATTTTCCGCCACTTGTTCCGGGTGAAAAATCACCGATGTGTAGAAGTAGGCGAACAAGAAGACAAGAGCAAAGAATGAAACTCCGTAGAAGAGTTGATTTTGGAAGATTTGCAATACCTGCGTTGCCGCATCACGCAAAAATGGTGTTTTTGCATTCAAGAAAAACTGTGCGAGAACGGTTGGAAACAAGATGATAGAAATTGCGAAAATGATTGGAATAACTCCACCCATATTCAAACGAATTGGAATGTGTGAGCTGACACCACCCGCAAGACGTGACCCTTGAATATGACGAGCATATTGTACAGGAACATTTCTTTGAGCTTCATTCATGATAACAATTCCGATAACAGTCACAATAACGACCACAACGAAAAGGATCAATGTTATGAGCTGACTCTTGTCATAAACAGCAAGCGATTGGCTCAAAATGGTTGGAAGTCCTGCTACAATTCCAGAAAGAATAATGATTGAAATTCCATTACCGATATTCTTTTCCGTAATCAATTCTCCAAGCCACATAAGGAAAATCGTTCCTGCGGTCATACTAATGATCGCAAAAAGAATTGATGTGCTTTGAATTCCTGTAAAAAATTGACCTTGTCGCGAAAGAAGCAAAATCAAGCTGTAGGCTTGAATAAAGCTTAAAGGCACTGCGAGCCAACGTGTCCACATGCTGATTTTCTGTCTTCCTGATTCTTCTTTTTGCATTTGCTCAAATGCAGGTACAATCATTCCTAACAATTGGAAAATAATCGACGCTGTGATATAAGGCATGACCCCCATAGCTACAACCGAAAAATTTTGCAATGTCCCACCGGAAAAAATATTCAAAAGTCCTAGAAATTGATTTTTTGAAAACACTTGTGCAAGTGCACTCGCATCAATTCCTGGAGCAGGAATATGTGCTGCAATACGAAAAATCACGAGCATAAGGAGAACAAAGAGCAAGCTTGAGCGTAGCTCTCTTGTTTTCCAGATGCGAAGAAGAGTGTTCATAGAGGGAGATTTGAAAGACGAGGATGTTCCGAAAAACTACACAACAGATCCACCAGCTTGTTCAATCTTTTCTTTTGCAGAAGCAGATACAAGGCAACCTTGAAGAACAATCTTTGAAGCAATTGTTCCTTTTCCAAGAACTTTAATGGTTGCTGTCGCATCTGTAATAAGTTTTTTTGCAAGCAAGTGTTTTGGGGTAATTTTACCTCCATCAATAAACATTTTTGCAAGATCTCCAATATTCAAAACTTGAGCTTTTGGATTCTTTGCTTTAAATCCACGTAATTTTGGTGTGGAAAGAATGATTTTGCGCATTCCTTTCAACTTCAATCCAGAAACACCAGAACGTGCCCCTTGTCCTTTAACTCCACGACCGGAGTAAGTTCCTTTAGATCCCAAACCACGACCGATATATTTTCGATCCTTTTTTGAGTGTGGACTTGGTTTCAGTGTGTGAAGTGAAAGTGACATACAATTATTTTTTGGAATCATTCAATGATTGAATGGCAAGAAACGTTGCGTGAGCGATGTTGATTTTATTATTTGAGTTCAAAATTTTTGAAACAGCATTTGGTACACCCGCGTATTCAAGAATAACACGCATTGCACCCCCGGCTTTTAATCCAGAACCTTTTGGTGCTGGCTTCAACATAACAATTGCAGAACCTAACTTTACCGTTACGGCATGAGGTAAGGTCTCTTGAACCATCGGAACAGTGATCAGGGTCTTTTTTGCTTGTCGGTAAGCTTTATCAACAGCAATTTGTACGTCTGCACCTTTTGCAACACCAAATCCAACACGTCCTTTTCGATCACCAATAACAAGCGCGCAACGGAAAGACATGCGCTTACCACCAGCTGTCACACGTGTAACACGTGCAAGGTCAAGAATTTTTTGATCAAATTCTCTTGGTTCTTTTTGCTCGCGACCTGGGCGTTTTCCGCCTTTTCCGCGTGTATCACCTTTTCCACCAAAAGATTTTTCCCCAGAAGCAGAACCTGCTCCGCTGGGCTTTTGGCCAGATGATGTTTTTGGTCGTGTAGTTGTTTGTGCGTTTGTCATACAAAAATTAGAACTTCAAACCACCGGCGCGAGCTCCTTCTGCCAAAGAAGCAACACGACCATGATAACGAAATGATCCGCGATCAAATACAACCGTTTCCACACCGGCAGCAATCGCTTTTTTCGCGATCATCATACCAACCTCTTTTGCAACCTCAATAGGTGACGCATCGGATTTCATATCCATATCAGATGAAGAGGCAATTGTAATACCCTTATCATCATTGATGAGCTGAACATAAATATGCTTTAAACTGCGCGAAACACTCAAACGAGGTTTGAGTTCAGTTCCATGCATAGCAATACGTGTGCGATGTGCGCGTCGTGCGCGACTAAGTTGTTTTTTCAATCCGTTCATACGTTTGTGTTAAGCAGCTGCCTTTTGTGATTTACCAGCCTTGCGACGAACTACTTCATCTGTATACTTAATTCCCTTTCCTTTATATGGTTCAGGCTTTCTTACTTTTCTAATACGTGCAGCAATTTCACCGACAGCCTCATTATCAATTCCGATAATTGTAATGATGTTGCCTTCAACCGTAGCTGAAATTCCTTCCGGAAGAAGGAACGGGACATCATGCGAATAACCAACAATCAAGTTCAACACACGTCCTTGAAGATTTACGCGATATCCAACTCCATTTACTTCTAATTTTTTTGTAAATCCTACCGTAACACCCGCAATCATATTTGCAATCAATGTACGTGCGGTTCCCCACTGGGAACGGTTAACCTTTTCTGTTTCATCTTCCACGGAAACAGTGAGATGTTTTCCTTCCGCATCTTCTGTGAGAGCAAGCGAAACAAGCGGATGAACAGTCCGTGACAAAGATCCTTTTGGTCCTTTCACCGTAATGAACTTGTCATCAACAGTTAATTCGACACCTTGAGGAATAAGAATGGGTTTTTTTCCAACACGTGACATATCGTTTTTTTCTAATAAACTTCACAAATCACTTCCCCACCAAGATGGCGAGCATGTGCTTCTTTATTGGTCATGAGTCCGTTTGATGTGGATACGATTGAAATACCGAGTCCAGACAAAATGGAGCGCAAATCTTCCGATTTGGTATAAACACGACGTCCTGGCTTACTTACGCGTTGAATAGATTGAATTGCTGGGAGATGATTTGTATATTTCAAATCAATTTGAATCATCGGAAATTTTGATTCCGTTGTCATCACAGCTTTTACAATAAATCCTTCTTTTTCAAGAATTTTTGCAATCGCGAACTTGATGTTCGAGTACGGCAAAGCAAGCGCAGCTTTTTTAACAGCTTGTGCATTACGAATGCGTGTGAGCATGTCTGAGATTGGGTCTGTGATCATATTACCAACTTGATTTTCTTACACCTGGAATTTCTCCCTTGTTAGCCAATTCCCGAAAACAAATACGGCATAACTGAAACGCGCGCATAAAACCACGGTTTCTACCACACTTCCAACAACGACGATGGATGCGGGTTGAAAACTTTGGTTGCTTTTTGGATTTCGCAATTTGATTTTCTGTTGCCATATTTATGCGTCTTGTTTGAGAGGAAGTCTCAAGTGTTTGAGCAAAGCTTCTGCTTCTTTATCTGTTTTTGCGGAAGTCGCAATTGTTACTTGGATTCCGTGAGTAATTTCAATTTCTTCAGTTGAAATTTCAGGAAAAGCCATGTGCTCTTTAAATCCCATTGAATAGTTTCCATTTCCATCAAAAGATTTTTTTGACAAACCACGGAAATCACGGACACGTGGCAAAGAAACACTGATCAATTTTTCTAGAAAGTCCCACATGCGCTTTCCGCGAAGTGTGACCATTACACCCACAACACTTCCTTCACGAATTTTGAATCCAGCAATGGACTTACGTGCTTTTGTAGTAACCGGCTTTTGACCCGTAATTCTCTTTAAGGTATTTTGTGCTGTTTCAAGGAATTTTGCATCTTTCATGCCAGGCCCAACTCCAATATTCAGTGTCACTGTATTGATTACAGGCACTGCATTCACATTTTTGTACCCAAACTCTTTCATGAGTTCAGGAACGACAGATGTTTTGTATGAATCTTTGAGTGACATAATGTTTATTCAATATCCTCGACAGTTCCTTTTTTTCGAAGCACACGGATCTTTTTCTTTGTACCTTCAGTTTCGATCATCTTGTATCCAATTCGACCATGAGCTCCAGACTTTTCTGAAACGAGCTGCACGTTAGATATATGAATAGGTGATGGAAATTGAATTTTTTGCCCCGCATGTTCTCCGCGCCCTTTCATGTGCTTTGTAAGAATGTTAATTCCATCTACAACCACACGCTCGAGACCTGGAAAAACCTGAAGTACTTTCCCTTCTTTGTTTCTATCTTTTCCGGTCAAAACCCGGACTTTGTCGCCTGTTTTGATTTTCATAGAAGGGTGATTTAGAGCACTTCTGGTGCAAGAGAAATAATTTTATTATATCCACCAGCACGCAATTCACGAGCAACCGGTCCAAAAATACGTGTACCTTTTGGATCCTTTGTCTTTTTATCAATGATCACAGCTGCGTTTTCATCGAAACGGATGTAAGTTCCATCTTTTCGGCGCGTCTCTTTGCGAGTACGCACCATAACAGCGGTGATAACATCACTCTTTTTAACAGCAGCGTGTGGAACAGCTTCCTTCACAGAGCAAACAACGAGTTCGCCCAAGTGAGCATAGCGCTTTTGGAAGCCTCCGAGTACGCGAATAACCATGAGCTTTTTAGCCCCTGTATTATCTGCAACTTTGAGCATTGAGAATTCTTGTACCATAGATTGAAAATTTGTAGTTGGTCGTTCGAGTCAAGAAATGAATAATCATTCCCTCACATCGAACGACGAACTGTTTGTTTTACGCAACAACGGTCCAACGTTTCGTCTTCGAAAGAGGACGGCATTCTTTAAATGAGACCATTTGTCCAATTTCATATGTACCCGTTGGTGCATGCACATGAAACTTTTCACTGCGCACATAACGCTTTCCATATTTTGGATGCACGAGTGTTCGGTCAACACGAACCACAATTGTTTTATCCATTTTGTTGGATGTAACAACCCCAGTAAATGCGCGTCGAATTGTGCTAATCTTTGTGTTCATACGTTATGTGTTCTTTTGAGATTCGTGGACGAGTGTGCGCATGCGTGCCATTTGCTTTTTAAGCAAACGAATTTCGCGTACGTTCTTAACTTGATTTGAAGACAACTTGAACTCGAGAGCCTTCAGCTTTTCTCCTGCATCATGAATATCATGCAAAAGCGCATCTGGAGTTTTTTGTCGGAGAGTTTTTGCATCCATACAGGTTAAGCAATTTCACGAGAAATGATCTTGGTCTTGAGCGGAAGCTTACTTGCTGCGAGCGTAAGCGCATGACGCGCAAGCTCTTCAGAGATTCCCCCCATTTCGAACATGACTGTTCCAGGACGAATAACTGCAACATAGTGATCTACCGCACCCTTTCCTTTACCCATAGGCATTTCTGAACCTTTAGAGGTGACTGGTTTGTCTGGGAAAATTCGGATCCAAACTTTTCCACCACGCTTAATGGCACGTGTCATTGCGCGACGAGCAGCTTCAATCTGACGTGAGGTTACCCATGCTTCTGATGTTGCTTTGATAGCAAAATCTCCGAACGCAACGGTTGTCATGCGAGTAGCAAGACGTTTTCCGCGTGCGCGTCCTTTATGGGATTTGCGATGTTTTACCTTCTTCGGCATTAACATAAATTTCTATCCTATGCTTTTTTATCGAAAACCTCTCCGCGATTAATCCACACCTTAATTCCGATAGCTCCCCAGATTGTACGAGCTGTAACGGAAGCATAATCAATATCTGAACGAAGGGTATGTAATGGAATCTTTCCTTGTGCAAGCATTTCTCGACGCGCAATTTCTGATCCATTCAATCGTCCGCTAATGACCACCTTCACTCCTTTTGCACCAGCTTTTGTAACGCGCTCAAGAGTTCCTTTCATGACACGACGAAATGGCATGCGTTTTTCAATATCAGCAGCAATTTGTTGTCCAACAACCATTGCAGAAAGAGATACATTTTGAACCTCTTTTACATTAATGGACATTTTTACTCTCTTTCCAGGAAAAAACTTTGATTTGATTTTTTTTGAAAGATCCTCGATCCCTGTTCCGCCACGACCAATGATAATTCCTGGCTTTGCGGAGTAAATCTGAATCTTAATTTCCTGACGAGTACGCTCGATTTCAACTTTTTCAATCAACGCATCCTTTAATGTCTTCATGAGAAACGCACGAATCATGACATCTTCTTGCAAAAGTTTGACGTAATTTTTTGAATCCGCGAACCAAAGACTGTCCCACCCTTGTGTGACTCCGATTCTGAACCCTCTTGGATTTACCTTATTTCCCATAGAAGTGATTATTCAGTCTTAGCGATTACGGTCTTTTTTATAGCCTGTTTCTTTGGAGCCTTTTTTTCTTTTTTTGTTTCTTCATTTTCTTTTGAAGAAACACTCCCTTTTTGTTCAACCGCTTCAAGAATGATTGAGATGTGCGTACTGCGTTTACGAATTGGCATTGCACGACCATGTGCACGTGGTTGCCAACGATCCAAAATCGGACCTTCGTCTGCTGTAATAGATGTAATTTTCAAATCTTCTTTATTCATTTGAAAATTATTCACTGCATTTGCAATTGCTGAATTCAAAAGTTTCAGCACCGGTTCAGCGGCGAGTTTATTTGCAAAACGAAGTTGTGTTTGCGCTTTTTCCACACGAGCACCACGGATAAGGTCAATCACGAGACGAACCTTCCGAGATGACATGCGAATATGGCGAGCGTGAGCTTTCACTTGCATACATGTTCAATCACTATTTTTTCTTTGCAGCAGGTTTTGCTGCTGGTTTTGGAGCAGCTTTTGCTGCTTCAGATTCTTTTTGAAGCTTACCTCCATGTCGGACAAATTTACGTGTCGCGGAAAATTCTCCAAGTTTGTGTCCAACCATGTTTTCTACAACACGAACTTTGATAAAGTCTTTTCCGTTATGTACTGCAAATGTGAATCCGAGCATTTCTGGCGTAATCGTGGAAGCGCGGGCCCATGTTTTGATTGGTGTTTGATCTCCTGCTTTCAGCTTACCGATCTTTTTGATCAGTTTAGGATGAACGTAGGGACCTTTTTTCAAACTGCGTGACATAGGATTACTTACCGCCGACGAATCGGCCCTTCTTACGACGTTGAATGATGAGTTTATCTGAAGCTTGTTTACGACGTGTCTTCACACCCAATGCTGGTTTTCCAGATGGTGTCTTTGGGTGTTTCAAACCAATTGAGTTACGAGCTTCTCCTCCACCGTGTGGGTGATCCACTGGGTTCATAGCTTTTCCACGAACAGTTGGACGAATTCCACGATGTCGTGTACGACCAGCCTTACCCCAACGAATCAATCGTCGATCTGGATTTGAGGTTTGACCAATAGTAGCCATGCACTGCTTAAAGACCATGCGAATTTCTCCAGATGGCAATTTGATTGTGGCATACGAACCTTCTACGGCCATAAGTTGCGCCGTAGAACCAGCTCCTCGAACCAACTGACCACCTTTTCCAGGTTGAAGTTCTATATCATACACTTGAATTCCGACGGGAATATGTTCTAGTGAAAATCGATTTCCTGTCTGAATTTCACCTTTTTGTTTTGAAGAAACAACTGTATCACCAACTTTCAAACCAATAGGAGCTACAATATAGCGTTTTTCTCCATCTTTATAAAAGAGAAGAGCAATACGAGCACCGCGATTTGGATCATATTCAATGGTTGCTACTTTAGCAGGGACATCAAACTTGTCACGCTTTGCATCCACAAGACGAATGCGTTGTTTTGCACCGCCACCCTGATGTCGAACGGTAATTTTTCCATTCGAACGACCAGCAAATTTCTTTTTGTGAATAGTAAGAGACTTCAACGGCTTAAAAGCTGTGAGATCTTCAAAAGTATCCACACTTGAATTGCGGCGTCCTGCAGTCGTTGGTTTATAGCGTTTAACTGGCATAAGTGTTGTTAGTTCTCGTCGCAAGATCCAATTAGACCCCTTCGTAAATATTCAAGGTTTTTCCTTCTGGTAATGTAACAATCGCTTTCTTCCAAGCCTTGCGATGTCCATCAACTTTTCCACGACGCACGTATTTTCCACGCACATTTTGGATATTCACAGATTCTGGTGTGAGACCGTACATTTTACGTACAGCATTCGCGATTTCAATTTTATTCGCAGACTTTGCTACAGCAAAGACATATGAATTTTTTGAAGCAAGAATAGCGCTTTTTTCAGTAACGATCGGGCGAATAAGCACAGAAGAAATAAATGGGGCAAGTTTCTTTGCTTCAGAAACAGAAACCTCTTTCTTTTCTTTTGCCACCTTTGGCGCTTTCGTTGTTAAATTGTTTTTTTTGAAAATTCCCATACCGTTACGCTCGCTTGTAAGTTTGAGTGACCATGTCGATTGCCTCTTTTGAGATCAATACAACATCTGCTTTTAAGAGATCGACAACGTTTAATGTGTTTGCTGGCATTGTTACAACCCCTTTCATGTTCTGTGCTGCAATTGCAACATCTTTTTGTGCCGGTGGAAGAACAATGAGTGTTTTCTTTTTTGAAATTGGCAAATTCTTGAGAATCATTCCTAATTCTTTTGTTTTTCCATCTTTGAGGTTTAACTCATCGATAGCAACAAAACGATCAGACGAAACCTTTTCAGACAAGATCATTGCAAGCGCTTTTCGTTTTGCGCGCTTGTTAATTTTCAAAGAAAAATTACGGTCATTACGTGGTCCGAAAGTGATTCCACCACCAACCCAAATTGGGGATTTTGTAGAACCGTGTCGAGCACGTCCTGTTCCTTTTTGCTTCCATGGCTTTTTACTTGAACCAGCAACTTCTCCACGTGTTTTTGTGTGTGCAATTGCTTCACGAGAGTTTGCTTGTTGAGCAACAACAGCTTCGTGAATAAGTGCAGGATTCATTTTCACATCAAATAAACTCGCTTCGAGCGTGAGCGATCCAACTTTTTCACCTTTTGTATTGAGGAGGGATACTACTGCCATAATTGTTTTCTTTCATGTGAACGAACCAAGATAAGTCCTCCACGCGCTCCTGGAATTGCACCCTTGACTGCAAGTAAGTTTTTATCTGCATCAAAGGAAACAATTTCGAGATTTTTAACAGTCACACGCATATCACCCATATGCCCACCCATGCGTTGACCCTTGATAACTTTTCCTTGGCGCTGAGAACCAATGGAACCTCCCATACGTTGCTGGTCCTTGTTACCATGAGTTGCCTTACTTCCAGAAAAGTGGTGACGCTTCATAACACCAGCAAATCCGCGTCCTTTAGAAACACCGACAATATCAACTTTTGTACCAGGAATAAAATCACTTACACGGATTTCAGCTCCGCGTACATAATTCTCTGGAACACGCGCCACACGAAATTCACGCAAGGTTTTCACTTGCGGAAGATCAAGGAGGTGCCCCGCTTCACTCTTAACGAGTAATTTGGTTGTAACCTCAGATCCGACTTGAACCGCAACATAACCGTCGCGTGATTCTTCGCGGATTTGGGTAACAATATTTGGCTCAGCTTTAATAAGCGTAACCGGAACGACGGTACCGTCATCCTTAAATTGTTGTGTCATTTCAACTTTGCGTCCGATGATAAATGGCATACGTGTTTTCAATGCTTACTAGCACAAAAGCTAGAAGTCGACAGTTATTCTACTAAATAACAATCGGCTTCTAGCCCCTAATACAATATCTCCAAAATACTGGAGTAAAACGTTTGTACGAAGGAATTGTTGCTTACAATGTAATAATCTCCGAAACAATCTTTCAAAGCTCAGGAAGGTTTTCTTGCAGGTACAAACCAAATGCGTAAGATCTTTCTTCCTTGTTTAATTGATTGGTTGATTTCCGTCAGGCTTCAGAAGCAAAGAAGACTTCTTTTTCTCTGAAGCCTGACCGAAGTCAGGGTTATGTTTTGATTTCGACATCGACACCTGCTGGGAGGTTTAAACTCATCAGAGCATCAATGGTTTTGTCTGTTGTTTCTGTGATGTCGATAATGCGTTTATGAACACGCATTTCGAACTGATCACGAGAATCCTTATGAACGAAGGTGGAGCGGTTAACGGTGTATTTCTTCTTCTCTGTTGGAAGAGGAATTGGACCAATCACTTTTGCTCCCGAACGCTCGATTGTTTTTAAAATTGTTTCTGTAGCTTGATCAATGATCTTGCTATCATACGCACGAATTTTAATACGCAAGCGAGGTTTGTCTTCTTGTTCTTTTTTTGTTGTATTCGTCACAATAATGAAAGAAAGAACGATGTGTAAGAGGCGAAAAGCGCCCCTTACACGTTAAATTACTTGATAATTTTTACAACGATTCCAGCTCCAACTGTTTTTCCACCTTCACGAATTGCGAAGTTCATCTTTTCTTCCAAAGCAACAGGGTGAATGAGTTTAACAGTTGCGCTAACAGTATCTCCAGGCATAACCATTTCTGTTCCTTCTGGAAGAACAACTTCACCTGTTACGTCTGTTGTACGAACGTAGAACTGTGGCTTATACCCCTTAAAGAATGGTTTATGACGTCCACCCTCTTCTTTTGTAAGAGCGTAAATTTCTGCTTCGAATTCTGTGTGAGGTGTAATGGATCCTGGTTTTGCAAGAACCATTCCGCGCTCTACATCTTCTTTCTTGATTCCACGAAGCAAGATTCCTGCATTGTCTCCAGCAAGACCTTGTGACAAAGACTTGTTGAACATTTCGATTCCTGTAACGATTGTTTTTTGTGGTTCTTCATGGATTCCGACCAATTGAACTTCATCGTTCAAATTGATGGTTCCGCGTTCAATACGTCCTGTTACCACTGTTCCACGTCCTTCAATAGAGAAGACGTCTTCAATTGGCATGAGGAGTGGCTTGTCTGTTTCACGAACGGGTTCTGGAATATAGGAATCAAGTGCTGCAACGATATCCATGATGCACTTTGATGCTTCTGCATCTGTTGGGTTGTTGAGTGCCTTAAGAGCTGATCCGCGAATAACAGGCACTTCGTCACCTGGGAATTTGTATTTTTTCAAAAGATCGCGAACTTCTTCCTCAACAAGATCAATAAGTTCTGGATCATCCACCATGTCAACTTTGTTTAAGAAGACCACCATGGCAGGGACTCCAACTTGGTGTGCAAGCAAGATGTGCTCACGTGTTTGTGGCATTGGTCCGTCTGCAGCTGATACAACCAAGATCGCACCATCCATCTGAGCAGCACCCGTAATCATGTTCTTGATGTAGTCCGCGTGTCCTGGACAGTCCACGTGAGCGTAGTGACGCTTTTCAGACTCATATTCACAGTGGGCAGTAGCGATGGTAATTCCACGAGCTTTTGACTCTGGAGCTTTATCCAAATCGTCCATTCCCTTTGTTTGTGCAGCAAGTCCTCTCGCACCCAAAACGGCGAGGAGGGCAGCTGTTGTTGTGGTTTTTCCGTGGTCAACGTGACCAATGGTTCCAACGTTAACGTGCGGCTTGGTGCGCGCAAATGCTTCTGCCATAGATATGAGAAAGGGCTAAGTGCCCAAAATTAATTTTTGCTTATTTTATCGAAAAGAGTTGGCCTTTCGAGACAGGCGAAAGTATAGCAAACCCTTTAAAAACATGCAAGTCTTACTCGATCGGTTCGAGATAAAACTGTTCTTCCCCAAATTCATCCTCATTTTCCTCTAATTTAGGCGAAATTTCTTTATTTACGGCTTCCGAACTTATTTCTGACAAGTGGGGCAACTCTGGCTCCTGTGTATACTTTTTATATTGCTCTTCAAGATCTATAACTTCATCTTCTGACATTTTTGTCAGATCCCAGGTTTCACCATCTTCACCAGCTGGTTTCATACTAGCCCAAATGTCTGATGATTTTTCCCCATGAGGAATATCCTCTTTCACTGATACTGCAACTTCACCTTCCTCAACCCAACTCACATCATTTGGAAAGCTAGAAGTGGGAGGAAGATGGCTCTCAAGATCACTTAGCTCTGTTTCTGGGTCGAAAAACTCAGTATTTCTGAGGTTTTCATACTGATCGAGCCCCATAACCACGTAAACGTCTTCCCCATTTGGGTCTGTGACGATCATGGTGTCCCCTGTTTTCTGCACAAGGTTCAAGATGCGTTTGAGCTGATCTTTCATATGAGCGCATTTTAGTTGATTTCGACCTTGTGTCAAGCGTCTTTTGTAATGATTTTCTCAATAATTTTGCGCTTTTTCAAATAATCTTTAAACTCCGTAATTTGTCCGTTTGTACGAGCGAGATTATGCGCTCGTCGAGATGGGTATCGAGAAGAATCCCAACCAAAATAGGTGTCCTCGAAATAATCTGTCATAAATCGGCAAGCAAGTTCGAGGGTAATCGTGCCAATAGCTTTACCAATGTATTTTTGCTCTGTTTTCTTTAAAAACGAAGCATTTGATCGATACCCTTTCCAGGCGGCACGAAATAACGGAATCGAAAACCTATTTTTTGAATCATCTTCCCCACCACCACACCAAGAACGAAATGCATCTCCAAGCTCAACAAGAACAGGTCGATGATTCACCGTATCGAGATCAACAAGAGCTTTCGCCTTCCCTGCCGCATCAAACAAAATATTTGAAATTTTTGGATCCCCATGAATAACCCGCAAAGGAATTGTTTTTGGCAAAAAAAATTTTGGAGTCTGCTCGAGAAGAAACACGACATCATCAAGCACATCAAACATAAGTTCTGAATCACGATACATCTCAACCGTTTGTCGAAATGTTTCGAAAATCTTTTCTGTATCATGCAAAACTTTTTTTGATTGAAATATATACGGCATGTTTACAACCGTTTCATGAAATCGCGCATAGATCTTCCCCGCTTCCATCGCCATCTTTGCATCCTTTAATAAGGAAATGGTTTTTCCGGGAATATATGTTTGTACACGCCACTTCCATTCCCCATCATCAACGAGTACCTCACCTGTTTTCGAAAGAACACATTCAGGTGCAAGAAATTTTTCTTCCTTTAAATACTTCGTCACAGCCAAAAAATCCTTCGCAATTTCCGGTGACGCAAGTACCGGGTGCAAACGTTGAATGATATACTGTTTGCGATCATTCTTTATGAGAAATGTTTGATGAATAAGTCCGCTTGCGAGTTGTTTTGTTGTGACAACGTGATCAAACCCGAATGCCTTAAACACTTTTTTTGGAATCATATGTTTTTTCATTATTTTATTCTCGGGATCATCGGTATTGGTTCAAGTATTTATCTTATTCATGCAACACGAGAGTTGATTCGTGTCATGATTCCAACAATTGCAGGCGGTGGAATCTTTGTCGGAACACCCGCTGTGGCAATTGCAACCATGATTGAACTCGCCGAAATAAAACCAACGGATATCGTCATGGATCTTGGAAGTGGCGATGGTCGATTACTGATCGCGGCTGCAAAAGCTGGTGCAAAAAAATCGATTGGCTATGAGATTCAACATTGGCTTGTTAAACAATCTCGGGAGTTGGTCGAGAACGAACATTTAAAAGACAAAATTGAAATACATCCTGATTCATTTTGGCATGTAGATGTATCGAACACAAATCTTGTTCTGCTCTATCAAATTTCATACGCCATGAAAGGGATTGAAAAGAAACTACAAAAAGAATTACCAGTCGGCGCAAGAGTGGTTGCGAATGGATTTAAATTTCCAAAGTGGAAAGAGGAAAAAACGATTGATAATGTTCGACTCTATATCAAAAAATAAATTCAAATGTTACAGACATCACTCTTGTAAATGATCTCAATGAGGTAATTGGAGCAAAAGATATTTATCGCATCACAATCCTTTGAGTCACAAATTCGTAATAGGATCTTTTTCTTTGATCTTGTGATGATTATGTACGGAAACAATCGATTGGCACAAAATATTCGCGTAAACAAAAACCGAGACTTATGAGTAGTCTCGGTTTTAGATATATTCCTTTACTTTGCACCATCTCCCTTCATAAACGAAACGGCCTCTTGTACGGTTGTCATAAACTGTGCAGGAAAAATAATTGTGGAATTTTTCTCTACACTAATCTCTGCCATTGTTTGCAATGTTCTCAACTGAAGTGCAACTGGATGAGATGCAATGATGTCTGCCGCTTGTCCGAGTTTCACCGCCGCCTGAAACTCACCTTCCGCTGCAACGATTTTTGCACGGCGCTCACGTTCCGCTTCCGCCTCCTTTGCCATCGCGCGTTGCATGTTCTCCGGTAAGAAAATATCTTTAATTTCTACAACAGTTACCTGAACTCCCCATGGTTCTGTATGAGAATCAATAACGTTTTTAATTTGCGAATTGATTGCTGCCGTTTGAGATAACACTTGATCCAATTCAAATTGCCCAATAACATTACGAACGGTTGTTTGCGAAATTTGGTTTACCGCTTCATACACATTCTCAATTGCCAAAACGGATTTTGTGGAATCAACCACGTGATAATACGCCACAGCCGCAATGTCGATCGAAACATTATCTTTCGTGATAATTTTTTGTGACGGAATGTTCATGGTAATTGTTCGCAATGTCACCTTCGTCATTTGCTCAAGGATTGGAACAAGAATGATCAAACCAGGACCACGCACACCCGTACATTTTCCAAGAAAAAAGATCACGCCACGATCATACTCTTTTACAACACGCAGTGAGAGACTCAGAACAATTAAGGTGGCAAAAATGATGAAATACATACAAATTTATTAACGAATAAACAATGAATACATAACTCTTCATATCTTCATCTAAAAACTCCCGATACGCAAGCATGCTTAAAACCGAATAGGGCCTTTTAAAAAAACATCTCGACAATTTCGAGATGTTTTTTCTTTTCCTAGTTTCCAACGCGTCGGTTTTGACCTCCACGCTTTTCGATAATTTCTTTTGCAACTCCGCCTGGAACAGCGTCGTAGTGATCAAATTCCATGGAGTAACTTGCGCGACCTTGGGTCATGCTGCGAAGCGTTGTTGCGTAGCCGAACATTTCTGCGAGCGGAATAAACGCGAGGATAACTTTTGCTCCTGAGCGGTCTTCCATACTTTGAATTTGTCCGCGCTTTGCGTTCATGTCTCCAACAACGGATCCCATGAAGTCTTCCGGGGTAACGGCTTCAACTTTCATGATCGGCTCCATAAGTTCCACACCAGCTTTCTTGGCCGCGTCTTGGAATGCCATAGATCCCGCGATCTTAAAGGCTGCTTCTGAAGAGTCGACATCGTGGAATGAACCATCGGTTAAGATAACTTTAACATCCAAAAGTGGGTATCCAGCAAGAACTCCGCGATCTGCAGCTTCATGCGCACCTTTTTCAATTGGGTTAAAGAACTCTCTTGGAACAGATCCACCTTTGATTTCTTCTTCGAATTCGAATCCGGATCCTGGTGGCAATTTTTCGATACGCACAACCGCGTGTCCGTATTGTCCCTTTCCACCTGTTTGACGAACGTATTTTCCTTCTCCTTCCGCGTTTCCTTTAATAGTTTCGCGGTAAGAAACTTGTGGAGTTCCAACGTTACAATCAACCGAAAACTCACGCTTCATACGATCCACAATAATGTCCAAGTGCAATTCTCCCATTCCGGAAATAA
This sequence comes from uncultured Gammaproteobacteria bacterium, assembly GCA_964402425.1. GTDB lineage: Bacteria > Patescibacteriota > Patescibacteriia > UBA9934 > GWF2-40-263 > XYB2-FULL-45-11. The sequence continues at coordinate 213,975 of CAYOCD010000001.1, forward strand.
TAACTTGGTTTGTCTCCTCGTCCGTACGAACGCGGAAGGTTGGATCTTCTTCAGCCAATTTTTGAAGAGCAACTCCCATTTTTTCTTGGTCGCCCTTTGTTTTTGGCTCAATAGCGATAGAGATAACTGGTTCTGGGAACACAATTGCCTCAAGCAAAATTGGGTTTTCAGGATCACAAAGTGTGTGACCAGTAAATGTTTCTTTAAGTCCTACCATAGCCGCAATTTCTCCGGCATAGACTTCTTGAACTTCTTCACGTGTGTTTGCGTGCAAACGAACGATACGTCCGACACGTTCTTTTGCTCCGTTTGAAGAGTTCAAAATGTAGGTACCTGCTTTTACGGAACCAGAGTACACACGGAAGAAGGCAAGCTTTCCAACAAATGGATCCGCTGCGATCTTAAACGCAAGTGCTGCAAATGGTTCAGAGTCAGACGAATGACGATCGATAACTTTTTCATGATCATCTGGGTCTGTTCCGTGAAAAGACGGAACATCAAGCGGGCTTGGCAAGTAAGCAACGACCGCATCCAACAAAAGTTGAACACCTTTGTTTTTAAGCGCGGAACCACACATGATTGGAATGAATTCGTTTGAAATGGTTGTACGACGAATAACAGGATTCATTTCTGCTTCTGTAATGAATTCACCTGCCAAATACTTTTCCATCAACTTTTCATCATTCTCACAAACAGCCTCAACGAGAATAGTTCGGTATTCTTCTGCTTTTGCCTTGTATTCTTCTGGAATGTCTGTTTCCTCTACTTCACGTCCCGCTTCATCGCGATACATGAATGCACGCATCTTCAACAAATCAATAATTCCGTTGAATCCACCTTCTGTTCCAATTGGAAGTTGGATGCAGTATGCACGCTTTGTTAAACGATTGTGAACAGAAGCAACATCTTTATAAAAATCTGCTCCTGTGCGATCGAGTTTATTGATGAACACAATGCGAGGCACTTTAAAATCATCCGCATAGCGCCAGTTTGTTTCAGATTGTGGCTCCACTCCGGCAACACCATCAAAAACAGCAATTCCTCCGTCCAAAACACGCATGGAACGCTTCACCTCAACGGTAAAGTCGATGTGTCCTGGAGTATCGATCAAGTTCAATTGATGATCTTTCCAAAAACAGGTTGTTGCAGCGGCTGTAATGGTAATTCCACGTTCCTTTTCTTGTTCCATCCAGTCCATGGTTGCAGCACCTTCGTGCACTTCACCAATTTTGTGTTTCTTTCCTGTATAAAAAAGCACGCGTTCAGAAACGGTTGTTTTTCCCGCATCAATGTGGGCAAAAATTCCGAAGTTACGAACGTCTTGCAATGGGTATTCTCTAGGCATAAAGAATGATAGAAAGATTTGAGGAGGTTAAAAAGTTGGAATCTACTTAGCGAAGTGAGCAAAGGCACGGTTGGCTTCTGCCATACGTTGTACATCCAATTTCTTCTTAACAGCATCCCCTTCTCCATTTGCAGCTGCAAGCAATTCATCTGCAAGCTTTTCTGCCATACGGCGGCCTTTCTTTGCACGAGCAGCTGTAATAATCCAGCGGAATGTCAAAAGATAACGACGATCACCACGAACAGACATTGGAACCTGGTAGTTTGCTCCTCCAACACGTTTACTCTTCACTTCCAAAGAAGGCATAACGTTTTTAAGAGCTTTTTCAAATGTTTCAATTGGGTCTTCGCTTGTTTTTTTATTCATGAGTTCAAACGCGTCATACACAATTCCTTGTGCAACGGTCTTTTTCCCGTTTTGCATGATGGTGTTCACAAGTTTTGCAACAACAACATTTCCAAACTTAGGGTCTGGGGTAATCTCACGTCGGGTCGCTTTTTTTCCGCGCATAATGTTATGAAATAATCGAATGGAATTTATTCCCCGACTCAAGAATCAGGTACTCCATTCATGAATGAAATTTTACGCCTTTTTTACTTTTGGACGTTGTGCACCGTATTTTGAACGGCCTTGCATACGACCCTTTACTCCTTGAGCATCATACACACCACGAACGATGTGATAACGCACACCAGGAAGATCTTTCACGCGACCACCTCGAATCATGACGATAGAGTGCTCTTGAAGATTGTGACCTTCACCTGGGATGTAGGCATTTACTTCTGTTCCGTTTGAAAGACGCACACGAGCGATTTTACGGATAGCAGAGTTTGGCTTCTTTGGAGTCATGGTTGCAACCTTCACACAAACACCACGCTTAAATGGACTTCCTTTAATAAGGGAGGTTTTTTTGCGGTGCAAGGAGTCAAAGGTGTACTGCATGGCAGGAGACTTTGACTTGGATCCTTTGCTCGTGCGTCCTTTACGAATAAGTTGATTGACTGTTGGCATAGTGATGAGTTTAGGCTCGAAGAAAGCCGGATGGCCAAAGGGCCAATAAAGACATTATAAGAAAAATAAAACTCAAATAAATTGAGGTCGACGAATTTCTGAATTTCAGCAGCGTTTTATGTGGCCAAAAGATATCACGGAGATGGAAAAGCGTCAAGAATATTAAGGAAAAGAAAAACCCCAAGTGTTCAGAGAACACTTGGGGTAAGAAAACCTCTACTGCAGGAGTTGCGTCGGCAATCCAGGGAACATGTTGAGACCGTCTTTGAGAACACGCTCGACATCGACCTTCGTCTTCCCCACCTTGCGATAGAGACTGATTTTGGTCGAACCATTCCCGGGAATCACATGACACCACCAGGGTTCGCCTGCATTCGGGTACCGGGACAGATCGTCGCCATAGGGAGCATCGACAAGCTCGCGCTTGTACTCTGCAACCATGGTTCCGTTGCCGCGATCTCTGAACGTGAGGCAAACAACTTCACCCGATGTCACTTTTCGCTTGAGGTCATCAACAAATGCGAGTTCGGCTTCAAGAGCCTTCTTCGCCTCGTCGAGTTCCGCAAGCCAAATTTCAATAAGCTCTTTATCTTCCACAAGTGACCGTGGAAGCCGGATCACATTTGAACGAACCACAACGCATTCTTCGCGATCAATGCGTTGACGTTCAATACGCGCCGCATTTTCACGCTCCAGCCGTTCAACGATCTCCGCATATCGCCGCAGTTCATTCGGCGCCGTCGTGAGATCAAACGCGTTCGTGCTATTCACACGCACACACGTAATCTCACGCTGATTACTATCACGGAATTCCATCCGCTTTCCGCCCGAGTAATCGAACACGTACCCAAGGGCACGCACACGAGCATCGAGCACGGCGAACTCTTCGCGTAGTGGAGCGAATTCGGCTTGCGCCTTTTCGCGCGCCTTGCGCGTTTCTTCTTCGCGACGAGCATGCTCTGCGGCCACCTCACGTTCACGCTGCAGTTCTGCCGCGTGTTCCGCTTGGTACGCCTTGAGCGCGTCGCCTGTGAGTATATCTTCTGACGTTATGGTGTTCATCGCAGCGACAACGAGTTCAGGTGTGGATTCCGCCACAATCTTTTTCGCAATCGCTTTCGTGAACTGATCCACATACGGCTGAATGCGCTTGCGGCGCTCTTCTCCATAAACATACAACGCACTCGTCGGAAAATTCTGCTGCCACAGCTTTGCGAGCTGCGGTGCATTATTAACGAAAAACCCAAACCCGTCCGAAAGCTGCATTGCAACCAAAGCGGCAATGGACGGAATGAGCGTTTCCGGAATCGTCTCCAAGGTTTTACGCTCGAGTTCGATTCCGTTCCAGGTGCGACAACAAACGAACATCTCAGCACCGCTCGAGAAAATATTTTCTCGTGCCACACTAACCACAGTCTTACACGCTTCCACCGGAACAAGTTCCGACAACCATTTCTCGTCAATCGCATGACATCCGTGCATGTAGGTTTTGGTTCCACGATCGCTCGTGGTTCCCATTGCCTTCGTGCACACAAGCAATTCCGGCGGATCATCTCCAAACAGCGCAGAGCCGGGAGAGATGAACGTCGTGCGATCGTTCCAGGAATAATTGAACCGCCCAGACTTCTGAGCGATATTCACAATGAGCCCCGAGGCAACAGCCTTGCGGAGCTTGAGGGAATCTTGCGACGACGAATAGGTAACCCCTTCCTGCTCGAGCGTGCTCATCAGTTGATCGCGCAAACGATCCACCTGAGTGAGCGCACGAGACGAAAGGAAATTCTCCCTCGCCCACCGATGATCTCCGTCGGTCCGGTCCCAGTCCCGCCACACCTTGAGAAAAGTGAGCAAGTCCGAGTTCGGATCGTCAAAGCCTTTCTTCGCCCGACGAGCTTCTTCACGCTTGTCCTTCGGAGCAACGAAGATCGGCCTCGTGCCGGCAAGGCACGCAGCGATCGTGATCACTTCATCGAGACATTCGTGCCGTTCGCCCTCGAGAATCATGCGCCCAATCATCGGCTCCACATGGAACCGCTTCATCCGCATGCCATCCTTCGTGACCTCGCCGTCCGCATCGAGCGCACCGAGCAGCTTCAGACGCGTTTCCGCATCCTTCCACTGCACAGTCTTCGGTGCATCCATGAGATCTAGGGCGAGAATTTCCGAAAGCGTATACTTCAGGCAGCGCAAATCCAGGAGCACTTGATCGAGCGACATGCGCAGGATCTCGGGCTTCGTGAACGCCACGCGGCTTTCGAAATCTTCCTGACTGAACAGACGATGGCAGATGCCATCTTGAGTTCGACCCGCCCGGCCCTTACGCTGATCGCAACCGGCACGAGAGTGCTCGGTGACTTGCAGCGCAGACATCGACGCATCCACGTACACCGTTGCCTTGATCTGTCCAGAGTCGACCACGTGTCGAACTCCGTCAATCGTGAGCGAGGTTTCCGCGATGTTCGTCGCCACAATGATGCGGCGGCGACCATCCACCTTGAACACTTCTTTCTGATCATCCGGCGCCTGCGAGCCGTAAAGCGGCAGGAACCGATAGCGCGACAATTCGCGTTCCTTTTCCTTCTCGAGAGCATTCACGACTTGCGTGATGCTTGCTTGATCAGGGAGAAACGCAAGAATGTCGCCCGGCTCATTGTTGTGCAAGATCTCGAGAATCTTCTCGATCATTGCCTTGACCATGTCGCCGCTCTCCGGCGTCTCCTTCGCGTAGCGGACCTCGACCGGGAAAACCCGACCAGGAACCGTGAGCACAGGAGCGTTGCCGAAGTACTTCGAGAACTTCTCCGTATCGATCGTGGCCGACATGACCACAACCTTGAGGTCTGCACGCTTCGGGAGCACGCTCTTCACGAGCGCCATGAGAAGGTCTTGATTCACGCCGCGCTCATGCACCTCGTCGAGGCAGATGACGCTGTAGCGATGAAGAAGCGGATCCGAATGGAGCTGGTTCAGCAGCACACCTTCGGTGATGTACGCGAGTCGCGTTTCATCTCCGAGCATACGATCCTGTCCAATCTGGTAACCCACCACAGCCCCGAGATCGGTGCCGTAGAGTTCAGACACCCAGTCTGCGAGCATGGTCGCAGCCGGCCGCCGAGGTTCGGAAACCCCGATTAGCTTGTGGCTACCGAGTCCGGCCCGCAAAAGCGCGAGCGGACCCTTGGTCGACTTTCCCGCGCCGGTTTGGGCGGCGAGAATGACAACCTGGTTTTTACGAACAAGGTCGAGAAACTCGGCCTCATATGCATCAAACGGAAGAATGAGTTCAGACACGTGTCACCTCTGATTTTGTGTCATTGCGAGGAGTTCGACGACGAAGCAATCTTAACGAAAAGGTTGCTTCGCTTCGCTCGCAATGACAGTTGCCTAAAATGGTTCGGTTTTATCGAACAATCGTACAAAAACTCAGACGAACTTCGCCTAATTTTTGACGGATAACTATATCACAAAAATGCACTTTTGTCAAGTGTTTACGGGGACTTTTTGTATTTTTTCAAACAAAAAACCCGAGAAATTTCTCGAGCAGTATTAATGAGTTTCCCCCATTGCATCCGCAAAAGTGCGAACGCGAGCGGGATTCAGTTCTGTGTGTGAATCACTGATTCCGGTCGCGACAAGGAAATAGTCGGCGTACGGAAGGAATAAACGAATGTTTTCTGGAGTCATACCGCTTGCAATCGCAAGGGGCTTGTCCGGAACCGCTTCTTTCATGAGACGAATCTTGTCGACATCCGGAGCCGATCCTGTTCCAGAACCGCTCGTTGTGATGACGTCCACAAATGGTGCGGCGAGCTTGGCATCCGATGCCGGATCGCCAAACTGTGGTTGATACTTGAATGCGACTCCTCCAAAGAACAATCCTTTCCACCGCTGAGCCGTAGCCTTTTGAATCGCACGATACCGACGTGCGTTATACGAAGGATCCGCAAGGTCAGCGCGAATATCAACGGAATCAACCCAGATCCCGGAAACATCCGGAGGAACAATCGTAAGTATTTGTGCCGGTTCAAGACCAAGACAATTCAGTCCGATCCAAGCTCTTGGAAACAACCTGCGTATCTGACAAAAAATAGTCAGAAGTTGCTGTGATGTGATTGAGTGATTGATGAGAAAAATTCCATGTGCACCATTCTCAAACGCAACATGCACATTGCGCAAAGCTTGCGCGGAATATTCCACATGGATGACGGGAAGAAATGCGCGCTTCGGAAGATGAAACATGGAACACCTCAACAAAATGAACTAAAGAAACGTTAGCGAAAAAACATGATTACGTCAACATTTCTTCCCAATAAAAAACATCTCCGTTACGTGGAGATGTTTTTATTTTTTGTATCAATAGAACGGACATCTTTTTTTACAACGAAGAAAATAACAATCCTTGATACGCCGCGCAGCTTGCGCCGGATAATGCGTCACAAATGGCGTATGCAGGAGTTGAAATAAAAAAGAACACATTGAAATTTGTGAGGAGCGCAACAAAAACGGCAAACATCAAAATTTGTGGACCACGAACCGCAACAAAACTTCTGAGCTTTTCATGTTTTGGTGCATCAAAAAGGGCAAAAAATAATTTTGAGCCATCAAGTGGATGAATTGGAATCACGTTGAAAAGCGCCAAAAATAAATTTAACAGAGTCAGAAAAAACAGAAAAGCTGTGAGTAAGCTGTACGGAGACAACCCGCCATTCACAACCAACAATCGAAACGCAATAGAAGAAATAGTTGCGATGGTGAGATTTGAAACAGGCCCCGCAAGCGCAATCATGACAGAATCCCACTTAGGATTTTTTAAATTGTATGGATTAAACGGAACTGGTTTTGCCCAACCAAATCCAAATAACAAAAGTGGAATAAATCCAAACAGATCCACGTGTGCAAGCGGATTCAATGTTAATCGCCCTTCACGTTCTGCGGTTTGATCCCCTTTCCATTTTCCGACAAGCGCATGCGAAAATTCATGAACCGTAAGCGAAATTAAAATAGCGATCGTCCAAGCAAACGCAAGAGGGGGTGAAGAAAAAAGTAAAGTAAGAAACATAATCTAAACACGTTTAATTTGAGCACCTACACCACGAAGTTTCTCTTCCAGATTTTCATATCCTCGATCAAGATGTTCGATTCCTGTCAGAGTTGATGTTCCGTCCGCAATAAGCGCAGCAACTACGAACGCGAGTCCTGCACGAATATCTGGAACTTCAACTTCTGCGGCACGCAATTTTGACGGACCATTGATGACAGCCGAATGTTTGTAATTCATCCCTTTAAATCGACAAGTAATTTCTCCGAGGCAATTTGAAAACAATGCGATGTCTGCTCCCATTTTTTTAAGAGCTTCTGTGTATCCAAAACGTTCTTCATAAACCGTTTCATGTACGACACTCGTTCCTTCCGCTTGTGTAAGCACTGTCACAAATGGCTGTTGCCAGTCTGTCATAAATCCCGGATGTGTATCTGTCTCAAGTTCGATTCCTTTGAGTGGTCGTGTTCCGCGAAACAAAATTCCGTTTTGTTTCACTTCATATTCCCCGCCAATTCTACGCACAGCATTCAGAAACGTCATCATGTGTGCATGCTCCGCACCACGAACAAGAATCTCCCCACGTGTTCCAATCGCCATCGATGCATAGGACGCCGCTTCCATACGATCCGGCATAATTGTGACCTCTGTGCCACGCAATTTTTCCACACCAAAAATTTCAATCCATCGTCCAGAATTAATTTGAATGATCGCCCCCATGTTTTGCAGCATCATGATCAATTGTTTCACTTCAGGTTCTCCAGCCGCATTACGAATCGTCGTTCGACCTTCTGCAAGCACACTGGCGAGAATAGCTGTTTCTGTTGCCCCGACGGAAGGATAAGCGAGTTCAATCAACGTTCCTTTTAATCGTTTTGGAACGGTTGCGTGATAACCGTTTTCTGTTTCAACGATTTGCGCCCCCATCTTTGAGAGAATTTCAATGTGAAAATTGACCGGACGTGGTCCAATAGCATCTCCTCCAACTCGAGGCACAAAGGCTTCTCCCGCACGATGCAAAAGAGGTGCAAGGGCCAAAATACTAATACGATTTTTTCGTGAAAGCGAAGTTGCGTTTGTAGAGCTGATTGATGATGTTGTCACACAAACTTCGTTTGGACTTCGCCAGTCAACCTTTGCGCCGACCGCTTCAATAATTTCTTGCGTGATTTGTGTTTCTTGTTGGCGCGGAACATTTTTGAGCACAACAGGTTCATCTGTGAGCAATGATGCGATCAGCATTTTTGATGCAGCATTTTTTGCTCCAGAGACAGCAATCTCTCCAACAAGTGGCTTCCCGCCCATGATTTGAAAAACAGACATAAAAAAATTAATGAAGTGTTAAAGGCCCTCGTTTATTTCCAAAATCTTGTGCAATCTTTCGGATTATTCGATTCGTTTCTTTGAGCGCTTCACGTGCAGCCGTAAGATCTATTTCCATTTTGTGAACATCTTCCCACCCAGCCTCTGGATCCGCCTGTGCAACAACGAGTTCTTTTGTACGTTCATCAATTTGTTTTCCAAGATACTCACGTTGTTCTTCAAGTGTAAGCAATTGACGATCGCCAAACATGGCGAGGGCTTCTACACCAGTCATGGGTGGGACATAAGGAAGTTTTTCTCGTTCCATATTATTTATTTACAAATTCTTCAAACGCTTTTTCATCATCAAACGGCAAAAAATCTTTGTGATGTTCTGGTGGTTTAAACCCATCATATTTTTTATTCCTGATGCCACACCAATATTTTTCTGTTTCTCCGGCAATCGCACCTGCATAACGAAACCATCCGTTTGCATATCCGCAGTAAGCACATCCAATTTTTTCATACCACGTGAGATACGAAAGCTTGTGTCGATCCATGCGAATAAAATCTTTTCGTTGAAGACGAGAAATCCCCATCAAGCGAAATCCGATCTGATGATAAAATTCAAGAGAGATATCAAACAGAACAAGTGGAATGAACTGAAAGAAGACAAGGGGTGTATAGAAAGTAAATCGAAACTTCATTCTTGGTCGATGATTCAAAATCTGACGATATTTCATACATATACAGTTAACGCACACAGTATACGTCTCCTCCCTGCTTTTTTCCACACGTCTATGAGATAGATAAACTTGACGTTACAGATATTCTCTGATACTTTGTGTGTAATTTACACAAACAGATATGTCCCAACAAAAAATCATCGTTGCTGTTGATACGGTCATCTTTACCGTTCATGATGACGAACTCTGCGTACTCCTCATTCAAATGAAAAAAACACCGTACACAGGACTCTGGGCCTTCCCTGGCGGTCGAGTCGAAAATACTGAAACGACAGAACAAACCGCAATTCGTATTTTAAAAGAACAAACCGGTGTTTCAAACGTTTACCTTGAACAACTCAAAACCTTTGATTCTATTGAGCGAGATCAGCTGGAGCGTGTCATCTCCGTTGCCTCCTTTGCCCTTATCTCCTCATCAGATATTCATCTCACAACAACCGACAAATACGCAGACGTAAAGTGGTGGCCGATCAAAAAGCTTCCAGAATTAGCCTACGACCACAAATATATCGCCAAAGAAGCGATCGTTCGATTAAAAAGCCGGCTTCAGTACACAAACATCGCCTGGAGTCTGCTTACCGACGAGTTTACCCTCACAGACTTACAGCGTATTTACGAAATTATTCTTGATACCACCATAGATAAACGTAACTTCCGTAAGCGAATCCTCGCCCTCGACCTCATCTCCTCCGTCGGCAAGAAACGTGGCGGCGAAGCAAACCGCCCAGCAGAGCTTTACAAGTTCAAGCACAAAAAGCTTGAATATGTGGAGATTATGTAGGGAAAGGGCGGAAGTGGCAGAGAGGGCAGAAAAGGCGGAAAGGAACGAAAGAAACAAGAGCCAATTTGGCTCTTTTTTGTTCACGCTTTCCACCCCATCCCTTTCCGCCCATTCCGCCTTTTCAGCCTTTTCCGCCCTTTTTCATTACGTTTGACATAAGTAAGTGTCTATATTACACTTACTATAATTTAAAGGACATTTCAAACAAAAAACACCTAAGAAAAACCATTGACATTTTGCGCAAAATTGGATATTCTTCCCCGTCCTAAGGTGGTGTTTTTCAATGAATACATCTGCGGAAAACACAGGGTTTCCCGCAGATGCCGTTCGTTGAACGTCCCCATGGTGGGGATTGAGGTGAGAGCCATGTTGAATGATGAAGGTTTGATTCAGATCGGAAAGGGTGATGCGGTCATCGTCGTCGATGCCACGGGAGCATTCGGTCCGGACGGCGGACTGCCCGTGCCCGGCGCCCTTGAGATCATCAAGGTCATTCGAGAACTCGTCTTGAAGTTCAAGCGCCGTCAGCGCTTCAACGTCTTTGATGCGCACCCAAGAGGTCACATCAACTATCGCACCTCCTACGTGAAGCGGGCCCGTGGTCCGCTCAACATCACGGAAGTTCTGGGCAATAAGATCAAGATTGCGAGTCATGCACTCTTCACCCGCGAAGATTTGATCGCCTACCTCATGCGTCTGAATCGGCACGAAACACTCCTCTGGGACGAACATGCCGAAATGACCACAAGCGAGATTCGTCTCTTCGACGGTCTGCGCGATCTCGAAGACGCATTCGTCCTTCACTTCCCGAAGGGCACGGATCCAAAAATCGACAGCTACAGTGCGTTTCGCGATACGCTTTGGATGCCGACCGGTCTTGGTCGCATTCTAAAAGAACGTGGCATCAAACGTGTATTCATCGTCGGTCTTGCGTTCGACTTCTGCGTTGGCTTCACAGCTGAAGACGCCGCGCTCGAAGGTTTCGAGTCCTACATCGTCCGCGACGGTACACGCTCTGTCGGCCTTCCCGCCGAAGGTGACTACCCCGGTTCGATTGCCTTCATGGAAGCGCGTCTCATCGCTCGCGGTGTAAAGTGCATCAACTCGAATCAGATCCAAGCCTAATTCACTCGCTCTTTTAGCCCCCCTCGCTCTTCATCTCGAAGGGCCCTTTTCTTAAGCACCTCAACCAGTGGGATGCTTCAATCAAAGGTTCGGAACAAGCAGGAGGTCGTTTGAAAGAAGAATGCAACGAACAAAAACCACGGACAATCCTCTACAGCGGGAGTTTTGATCCTCCGGGATATCACAACACAGCAACAGCAAAAGCTCTCGCAGATTTTGCATCGGAAAATGACGTCGTTTGGATTCTTCCTTACGGAGGTCGTCCGAAAAAAAACGGAATCTCGAAATGGCAGGATCGCAGAGAGATGATTCTCCGTGCGCTGTGTGGATCCAAAAAAACCATTCTGGATTTCATGGATCTCAAACACAGAGAAATGACACCGAACATTGATATGGACCGACGCTTTCGAGACAGACAGCCGAACCGTGAGGTGTGGCATGTAATCGGAGCGAATATGATTGTGGGTGGAGCAAAGAAACAGTCGAAGATTCATCAGAGGTGGAAAGAGGGACCTTGGGTCTTTGACCACTTGAACTTCATTATTCTTGTAACACCAAATTCACCAATCAACAAAGAAGACCTTCCTCCGCGCCACAATATCCTGAGAGTGAACACTCAAGGGACAAGTCAGGAAATTCGGAATCGGGTATCGCGCGGCGAACCGATCGATCATCTTGTTCCTTCGAACGTACTTTCGTACATTCAGGAACACAAACTGTACTTTCCCAACTCTGCAGAGACCTAAAAAAATCTCTGCCTTTTTCTCAAGCGCCCCAAATGCTGGGACGCTTCAATCAAAAGCTCAGAACACAAGGAGACTCGATGTCTATCATCATTCCTTCCCTGTTCATAAAGAACCAAGGAGATCAGTCAGTGAAGATCGCTCTGAAGCTGACGACCGCTCGGCAACGAGTTGTTGTACGGATCACGGGTGGATGCGGATATATGTCTGACGAAGACACGCAAGATTTTCTCTCGCTCTTCGCGGAAGCGTTCTCTGGTTTTGCGGGCGCCATGCTCTTTGGTGGCACACGCATGATCGAGAAAGAAAACGCTTCAAGAATTGTCCCCGGGATCACCGAGATTCCGTCGCACATTCGCGAGCGTTGTCCAGAAATGGTTTCGCTTGGAGTCGTTCCAAGAACCTCTGACATTAAAATCACAGAACACGGACTCGTGGTTTCGGAGAGTGATGAGGATGCGTATCGCACCATCATTCATCCAAGCCAAGACATGTGCCTGCTGGTTCAAGTGTCTCCGGATCAACCGGCCATTTGGGATGCCGAGTTCGAAGAGTGCCTTCAGATCACGCGCGACCTGCGCGAGTTCGCGGAGTTCAAGTCACTACTCGTTGTTTACAACGGTGGTGGCGTGACCGAACGCGAACTTCTTGCAACAGCAAAACAGGGCTGGCCGATTCTGCTCATCAAGGGCAGCGGCCGCATCGCGGATGCGTACGCAGCGAACACGAAGTTCCTTGCCGCACACCCAAATGTTCGCGTCGCAGAAAAAGATTCTGACGACATCAGGCAACATCTCATTTCATTCGGGATGCTTCCCCCGGAGAAACTGCGTCTCGTGAAATCACGGGCGTAGAAAATCAGGAAGTACGTTGGTGATCATGACAACGACAGCCAGAACCGTAACAGGGGCAGGTGGGAAAACTTACCTGCTTATCCAAGACAAGCGTGATCAAATCCCCACAACGTTCGCCCTCATGGCAACGCGTGCGGGAGAGAAAGTATGTTTGCGCATCAGTGGCGGATGCAAAGGAATGGATGGTGATGATAAGCGTGCCATGATCGGCTTTTTCCTGATGGCCCTCGAAGGCTTCAAGGGAATGATCTGGTCGGGTGGCACACGTCAGTTCGACAAAGACATCGTTCTTGACCCCATGGTCACGGACATTCCCGGTTTCATCGCAGCCTCAAATCCCGAATGTGTTGCACTCGGCTCCGCTCCGCGTACGGACGTCTTGCGCCTCACGGGCGAATCACATCTGATGCTCGACGATTACGGCACCGCGCCGAATCCGGCCATGAATGCAATTCTGCTTGTGCAGGATGGTGCGGAAGGCAAACTCGACTGGGACGGCGATCTGAATGCCGCCTTCGAACTCATGTCCAATCTGAAAACACATGCTGGATTCAAACAGGTCGGTGTCATCGCCTGGAACGGCGGCGACATCACGCGCGACGAAATCATGCGCTCGATCAACATGGGTTGGCCCACATTCGTGATCAAAGGATCCGGTCGTGCGGCGGACAAGATCGCGACTGAACTCGAAGCAGGCACGCTCAAAGTAAAACAAGGTAACCTGATCGTCGTCGACAAGAATGATCCTATCAACCTACGGCAGATGCTCATCACATTCGGATTCATTCAGAACATCTGAGCCCCCTTCTCTTCTCATCTGTATCTCTCCCGGGGCTGAACATTCAGCCCCGAGAACATTTTTTCAAAGAAACGTTTTCCTGAGCGGTGCGCTCGGGGGCACATTTCTCTCACGAACACAGGGTTCGTGAGGGAGCTTCAACAGGAGGTCAGTGATGAAACAAGACAAGCCTATTGTTCCGGATCGTATGCACAAGGATTGGTACTTTGTGACCGTTGGTTTCTTTGCCTGGCTTCGCCATCGCAACGTGAATGTTCGGTTCAAATTCTACAATCGCTCGAAGCACATCGTGCTCGGTAAGTGCATTGACATCGGCCGCTTGCGCGAAGAACTTGCGCACGTCGCCAAGATGGAACACACAGATGAAGACATCCAGTGGTACTGGGACAACTATGGCGAAGACAAGCTGAATGGTTTTCTCACCATGGAATATCTCAACTGGTTGCGCACGAGCAAGCTCTCGCCGATCGACATCGAGCCGATCAATACACCGAACGGCCCATCCTTCTCCATTCAGCCGCACGGCTTGTGGATGGAAGCAATGGACTGGGAAACGTTCATCTTGCCGATCATCACCTATCTCTACGGTGAATGGGTGCTGAAGGAAAACGGTTTCACGCGCGAGCAGGCTCACGCGGAAGCCATGTTCCGTCACGGCATGCTCGTCGAGCGTCTGCGTCAGTATCCGGATTTGCGCATTGGCAGCTTCGGTCTGCGTCGTCAGTTCGACTACGAGCTTTCGCGCAAGATCGATGAAGTGACCATTCGAGAAATCCCGAACCAACTCGCAGGCATCTCCTGCGTTGGTCTCGCGAAGCAATTGGGTCAGCGCACGATCGGAACCTTTCCGCATCTCGCTCCCATGATCTACGCCGGCATCTGCGAAGACACGGACGAAGCGATTCGCGCTTCGCACATGCAGTTCTTTGACGACTGGGCGGACACGTTCCCGGAAAAATATCGGACCGCTGTCATCGACACGTTCGGTTCCGATTCCTTCTTCAAAGACTTCGGCCTCGAGCGCATCAAGCGTTGGCCACGGTTCAAGATCGATTCGGGAAATCCGTTTTATGTAAGTGACAGGCTCGAAGCCTGGCTGAAAAGCCACGACGTCAATCCACGAACCAAAGTTGTGAATCCGACGGACGGCTTGAGTGGTGATCTCATGATCGCACTCCATCTCGCCCTTCGGCAACGCTTCGAGGCCATGCTCCCCGGCATCGGAACGAACTGGACGAACAATACCGGTCTTCCGACTATTGGTTCGTTCGTTGTGAAAGCCGATGAAGCAAACGGCCGCAAGCTCGTGAAGCTTTCGGACAACCTCGACAAAGCAAGTGGTGATCCGGCAATGGTGGCGCGCATGAAGCGTATTCATGGTTACACCAACACGGAACGCGCCGAGCTCATTGTGTAAGTTCTTTCCTCTCGCCCTTCTTCGCAAACACTACGAAGGGCCTTTTCTCCACTCGCCGACACTCACGTCGGCGCGTGAAGCAGAAGGAAATAAGGAACTATGCAGATACAAAAAGCGCGGCTCCTTCGAGTTCTCTATGACGGATTCGCAAAGCTGGAAGAATGGTTTGTTGGAGGACCACATCTGCATCTCGTTGTGCGTTGTTCAGACTCCGTTGCAATTCTGCTCCACGATGTTGTGAATCATCAGTTCCTTCTTGTGAAGCAATCTCGTGCTGCGATGGTCCGCAAAGATAATCCGGATGGCTTCATTACTGAAGCCATCGCTGGTCGGTTCGACGTATCACTTGGTCCGGTCGAGCTTGCCGTCAAAGAAGCGTTTGAAGAAGCGGGTGCGATTATTCAGGAGTCTCAAGTGGAACTTCTGAATCAAGGAGAGCCTATGGCACTCTCCGCCGGCATCACAACAGAACGAAGCTGGCTTGCATACGCCGCAATCAGTCCAAACCAACTTACCGGAAACGACACAGATGTTTTCGGCGTTGAGGCGGAAGGTGAAAAAATCGAACGTGTATGGGTTCCTGAAACGGAAATCGACACGTTTGTCTGTGAGGACATTCGTGTCCTTACCCTCATCCAATACGTGAAAATCAAGTCGCTCAAGGCATCAACAGAAAACTAGACATACTCAGCAGAATCTTTTCTGCCCTTTTCTCCACCCGCCGACAATTTCGTCGGCGTGTGAAGGTGAAGGAGTTCATCAAAATGGCAAACCATCGCCAAATCGCTCACGGTTCCGGACAAATGCGTGCACAAAGCATTTCGATTCAATTATCGACACGCACACGCTGCTCTGCTGGCTGTATGTTTTGCATCAGTCGGACGACACCAGGTACACCGGTCGAAAATCCGAAGGAAGTGCAACTGTGTAATCTTGATCGACTCGACGTTGGTCTTATGTATGCAGAACGCCTCGGCGCCACGCACGCGATTCTCACGGGCCGTGCGGATCCGAGTCAGGAAGATCCGGACTACCTCGAATTGATCATCCGGATGTGCAAGAATCGCGGTTTCCTTGTGGACATGCATACGAACGGATATTTGTTCCAAGCGAATCTGGGCAAACAAAACTTGCTCGCACGTTTGGTAAAAGCTGGTCTCACCATGATCACACTTTCGATCGCTTCGCATAAGGCGAACGCGAATCAAGATCTGATGCACATCAAGCACTCACCCATCTATCTGATCAAACAGTGTCGTGAACTTGGTCTCATGGTTCGCGCATCGCTTATCATTAACAAGTCTGGCGTAAAAGACATTCCGGAAATTCTCGAGTACATCCGTGTGCTCGGCAACCTCGGCGTACAGATGATCGTCTTGCGTGAAGTCTGGATTCCAAAAACTCACGGCGTCGTCAACAAGGACGTGTGGGAATGGAACATGGCAAACAAAATCGATATTGGCCCACTTGAAGACAAGTTCTCAAAACTCGGAAAAGAAGAACAGTACGGCATCTCACTTGGCAATCCCCTTCCTTGGGGCACACCGGTGTTCCTCATCGGCGGAATCTTCGATGAACCGACACATGGCGTGAATGTCACGTTCGCACGCTGCGAAGAAGCGAACGTCGGAACCGTCATCAAGTCCATCGTGCACATGCCCGACGGTCACGGTTACCGCAACTGGAATCACAAAGGTGACATTCTGTATTAACCGCCGCGTGGTGAAGGCACCCCACCCATAACGAGAATCTTGGCAGAAATTTTTCTGCCCTTTTCTCCACTCGCCGACATGTGTCGACGCGTGAAGATCAGTCAGCTCTCTACAACCCCGAAGACAAGGAGACAACATGAAGCCCAAGAATGCGTTTGGTCTTGTTCGCACAGCCGTTGGCGTGCCAATGGTGTATGTCGCGGATCCAATTATGAATAGTGCGGAGATAACAAAACTTATCTATGCGGCGGAATCCAGCCATGTGCAACTCCTTACATTTCCAGAACTCTCGCTCACCGGCTACACCTGCGGAGATCTATTCTTGCAACCGCTCCTCCACGAGAAAGCACTCACAAGCTTACACCTCTTGCTCACACCTACACGCCATGTCGACACAATCATTCAAGTCGGCATGCCACTGCTCGTGAATCAAAAACTGTTCAACGTTGCCGTGACTATGTACAAGGGTGAAATCCTCTGCGTGACGCCCAAGACGTTCATTCCGAACTATAAGCACTTCTATGAAGGCCGATGGTTTCGTCCATCGTATGAAGCGACAGCTTCGGAAGTGGAACTTTGCGGACAACGAGTCCCCTTCGGCACGAGTCATCTGATCGACGTGTTCGTCGGAACCGGCTCGAACAAACGGCAGATCTTTTGCCTCGGCACAGAGATCTGCGAAGATCTCTGGATGCCGATTCCTCCGAGTTCACATATGGCAAACGCAGGTGCAACGATCCTTACCAATCTTTCTGCTTCAAACAGCGAGATCGGAAAAGGCGCCTATCGCCATGATCTTGTGACGCAACAATCTGCACGCTGCATGAGCGCATACTCGTACACATCATGTGGTCCGTGGGAATCCTCAGGCGACGTCATTTTTGATGGCGATGCCATGATCGCCGAAAATGGACATCTACGCATTCGTTCGAAGCCGTTCCAGTTCGAACCCCAACTTCTCATCACCGATGTGGACGTTGAGAAACTTGAACGCGAACGGTTCATGTCCGGAAGTTTTAGTCAGACCTCTGTGGTCGATCCGAAAACGTTTCAGCGCATTGAATGCACGATCGGTTCGTCCGATGGTGCGATCGAAAAGAATCCACTCATCCACCTGAACAAACTCCCGTTTGTTCCGTCGGATGACAAAGCGCGCGCCGAACGATGTGAAGATATCTTTACTCATGTTGTGACGGCACTCAAGCGTCGGCTCATGCATTTCGAGAAAGGCACCGGTCGCCGCGATGTCGTCATTGGCATCTCGGGCGGACTTGATTCCCTTCTTGCGTTCCTCTTCATACTCCGTGCGTTCGATGAACTCGGTTGGAATCGTAAGGGGATCCTTGCGGTGACCATGCCGGGCGCGGGAACATCAAAGCGCACAAAGAAAAACGCCCTGAAGCTCATCAAGCAAACAGACGTAACTTGGAAAAACATTTCGATTGTGAAGAATGTGACGCAGCATCTTCGCAGCATTGGCCACGAACCGTGCTGGGTATGTCTCCAGTGTGAAAACGCGCAAGCGCGTGAACGCACGCACATCCTCATGGACCTCGGGTTCGTGATTGGCACGGGCGATCTCTCCGAGATTGCGCAAGGTTGGTGTACATACAACGGCGATCAGCAGTCGATGTACAACCCAAACGGCGACATCCCAAAAACGCTTGTGAAATACCTCGTGCGTTATGCGGCTAACATCGAACTTTTCAAAGTGATCCACAAGGAAATCGTGGATGTGCTCTATACACCCGTTTCACCCGAACTCACAAAAAATGAACAGAAGACAGAAGACATTATCGGTCCATACATTCTGCATGACTTTTTCCTCTGGCACTTGATCCGTAACGGGTATGCGCCCCGGAAAATCGCCTGGCTCGCCGAACTCACGTTCACAGGCGAATACGATCGCACCACGATTCTGAAATGGCTTCTGTCATTTCTGAAACGTTTCAGCGCCTCACAATTCAAACGGCAAAACCTGCCGGACTGCCCAAAGATTGCAAGCGTCTCGCTCAGCCCCCGCGGCGATTGGCGCGCACCTGCTGATGTCACTCTTTCGATCTGGATCGAGGAAGTCCTCGGCATAATCGAAGGACTCAAATCCTAACCATCTCGTTTTACGAGATGGTTTTTTCATTAAACAATAAAAAAAAATCCGACGAATCGGATCAGAGAATCTTTCGCGCTTGTTCCAAGGACAACTCTGCTTGCGCAATATCCGCACCAACAGAGATGAGCAAACACTTTGGAGAATCTAGATGAAACAGACGAGGATTTGCAACAATCACTCCAACCCCCGTCTTCATATCATACGCAAGTTTATTCGGATGTTGTTCTAGTGTACGCACAGCATCTTTCCATGTCAGTGTGCGTTTTGGATACGCATTCTTCATGGCTGCTGTGACGTTTGCATATCCTTGTCGCTCAATCTGCCAACGTACACTTTCAAGATACGTCGCTGCTGTTGTTCGCGCATTACACTCAAGAAGAGAGAATGCGTTTTTGTTGATAATGAAATCGAATCCGATCGGACCGATGAAGCCACGAGCGGCAACCCACTTCACAAATGTTTCTGTGGTTGCCCAGATCTTTTCCACAACACGTTTACGCCAGGCGAGCGGCCATTCTTTTGGAAGACATTCCGCACCTTCAGGCGCGATTACGTTTCCTTGGTGTGTTCCAGCGTGCGTGTACTGCCGACTAAAAAACCTTGGTTCCAATCCCTGTGGGCTCACGTGCCACTGCACAGAACCTTCGATTCCAAACACACCTTCTTCCACAATAATCGGACGACGTCCCGTGCAGTACTCTCGCACGTAAGCGAAAATCTGTTCTTCTGTCGTATGCGAATCAATGAGCAATTGTCCAACACCACTTTCCAAATCTGGACGCTTTACCACAACCAACTCCGGAAACAGATCACGAAACTCTTGAATACGTGCGAGTGTTTCATGCATGTCCAAAGTAAACACATGCTTTGGAAACACATCATCGAGACCAAGTGTGTGTGCAAGACGACGAATGGATTCTTTGTCATCAAGCGTGCGCATCACAGACGTTGCTGGTGTGCGCAAACGAGACAAATCAATATTAAGCGCCCCCACAAATCGATCCCATTGATCCGATGCGGAAAATGCCTCAAGTGTGGTCGGAACTCCATTCGACAATTCGCGACACAAACGAGCACGCTCAACAGGATCGTTCAAAATCCCCTCGAACAGCGACTCCCCTTTTACAAATCGAATTTCTTTGGCGCCAATACCAATCGGATGCAGATAGGTATAAAGATGTTCTTCTACCACATCTGCATGTGATCCACCGTCCAAGAAACACGTTCCCGGAAGAAGAGCGGAACGATCTGGGTACATCCCAATGCCAGGAATTTCTCCCAAGGAGAACCCATCAGCATTTGGCTGTGCACAAAACGTAAAATCATGAATACGAATGCGATGCGCCATTTCAACAATCGGTTCCATCTGTTCCCTCGTGAAAAGTGTTTGTGCACGCTAATCAATTTTAGCTTATTTGTCAAACGATCTTGGTTAGTTGCGCAGATCCAAAAAAGGCCTGAACGCGCTTCTCAAAAACATCCGATTGCTTGGATACAAAAAATATTTGCGCGCCGTGGCCACGCACGTCAAACGTTGACGCAACGTCCATGGCAACCGCATCTGCCGGATCAAACAGATGCACCTGAACACCTCTTGAGTGAAATGCCGTCTCAAACAAATCTCGTACAAACGGATAGTGCGTACAACCAAACACAAGCGTATCAAAGCTCTCTAAAACAACACGATCAATCGCAGGTGCAATGAGTTGCTCCATCTCAACTCTTGATTTTCCCTGTTCGATTGCGCTTGCAAGATCTGGCAGTGCCATCATGATTGGGGCGAGTGCGTGGCGTTGAAATGTTTGTTCGTACATCCCCGACTTTACGGTTGCCTCTGTTGCAATCACCAGAATTTTTTTTGGATGCTGATACGCAAGCGCGCGAGCCGCGGGCCCCACCATTTCGATAACATTTGTTGCATCGATTCCAAACGCATCCATAAGCGGACGAATCACGGAAACAGAAACACTATTACACGCAGCAACAATTTCATCTGCACCTTGTTCTCGCAAAAATTGCATGGCACGAAGCGTGATCCCAAAAAGTTCGTCTGAAGATTTTGGACCAAATGGCGCATTCGCAAGATCACCAAAATAAACAAAGTCCGCATCTGGACAGCGTTTGCGTATGGCAGAGGCGACGGTGAGACCACCGACACCAGAATCAAAAATACCAATCATACACACGAACAATAACAAAGCTTGAGAAATAAAAAAACCTCCATGGTATGGAGGTAAGGTTTCTCAGTGAGAAGATTTTGCAAGGCGACGGGTTCGACCATGAGTATCGATCGATCCAATCACCTAACTGACAGGAATGCGAAACCGCTTTGGAATGACCACAGTGGCGTTCATGCGATCCGTGCGCTTGAGCTTTCTGCGACCATGCTTTTCTTGTGTCGCATGGCGCGCCTGCAGCAGAGTAATTGCCCCTTCCACAAACTTCTGTGCCACATGATCCGGCATGCGATCGAGTTCTTGGACGAGCATTTGTTTCAGATCGTCCCCAACCTGAACGCGTTCGGAAATTCCTTTGTGCCGCCGGGTGTGCATACTCTCAATGAGAGCGTCTACCCCTTTGCTTTTCAAGCGTGAGAGCTGAGAAAGTTCTTGGGCCTCCTTAAGGGTGATCTTACCCTGAAGAAGGGCTGTGCGCGGTCTCGGCTTGAGATCCAGCACCTGACTCAACAAACGATGACCCTGGTCCAGAAACATGCATTCCTCCATGGAACAGTGCAGTACGCCAAATGGCGCGAGACGCAAGATACGACAGAAATTCAAATGTGTCAATGGAAATAAAAAAGAGGTCATGAAAGACCTCAAGGTTCTTGTTATTCGTTTTCATTCACGCGCCAACCAAGTTGAGCAACTTTCCATTTGCGAAGCGTCCCGCGCACAGAAGGATTTGCCCAATCGACATCGTAAATTTCTTTCGGCCACAACAGAGGAAGAAAGAAATCAAGTGTCTGACGCAACCGATACAAGTCATGATTTGAATCGAGCAAAGAACGTTTGATCGAAAAATAATCTTGAAAGGTGAGAAACTGAAATTCAAATACGCCTCCGCGCCACTTCATAAGGGTCTTTGCTGCTTTGTATCCATTTGAAGAATGTTGATTGTTTGCATCCACTGTTTTTTGCGAACCGTAATTAGTATCAAGCGGTTCGATTTCTTCTCCGCAATCACGAGGATCATCAAGCAAAATTTCAACAAGCTTCAACGCGATGTCGTGAAGATGCGACATCGATTCGACAATGAACGTGAGACCACATCGATCATTCACCACATACGGATCTGTTTTTCCCGGATCGCAAATTTGTCGTTGCATCTTAAGCCATGTTTCAAACGGATCTTTGATGCGATGACGAATGTACGCAACCTCATTCAACACAGTCTTACGACACGTGAGATCTGTTTTTCGACGAACAAGTCCGGGGCGTGAAAGATGATGTCCGATACCAATATCTTCTGCATGGACACGATAATCACTTTTTGGATCGTGATAACAATACACTTCAATTTTTTCAAATCCATCAACAAAAAGTCGTTCGGAGAGAAAATCAAGAAGATCATTCATGTCACGATCCAGCGACTCATGTGAATCGTGCATTTCAATTTGTGCGATTGAAACAGCTTGATCAAAACGACTAAGCGCCTCAAACCAACGCTGTGGATCTGGTTTTTTATTTTTTCCTGGGCGAACAGCAAGCTCGAGTAATCGATCAAGACTTGAAGTGGTGGCAACCGACGAATCAAGTTCGAGCTGATCAAAATACACATCCGCAAATCCACGGATCAATCGCTCACGGCCATGACGCAGGGTCGAAACGGCGCGCGTGTAATGGTCATGCTCGTAACTAAGAGCACGCTTCAAAAAGAGTCGTCTACGATCGATCGCTTCATCATGAACACAAAGCCAATCGTTTTGTCGATCTTGAAGTCTTCTCCACTCAACCATGTGTCGTCTCCTCATGTGCTCAACATGCACACGAAAACCTTACCGACGTAAATCATCTTTGTCAAAAAGAAAAAAGGATGCAGTGTGGTGTTATCACACAAACATCCTTTGAGTTGAGGTTAGCTCGCGACCACCACGGACACGTGCTTTTCAGGGGCGACACCGAGCTCGCGACAAACGCGAAGCTCGATGAGATCGATCTCCGTTTGCGTCAGAGCGCCGACAGCTTGTGTCAACGCCGTATCAAGGGCGAAACGAGCTTCGGCAAGGTACTTTGACCTTGCGCCATCCACCTTGGAGGCGATGATGAGCATCTTTGCGCGGATCAAGTTCTCGACCAATTCGAGATACTTACTTCTGAGCATGTCACGCTCACTGAGCACTGCCGGATAAACCGCAAGCCGCCGTTCATTTTCCACCTTGAGCGCAGCCGCCTTTTCCTCCATCAAACCATGATGCAGTTTCATGAAGTAGCGATTTTGCGAGTTGTGATGACGCCGATCACTGATTATCTTCAGCAGATAAACACCAAGCGCAAACACCGCAAGTACCGCCGCCACATCCCAGAACCTGACTACGAGCGATAACACGCTCACGGTCAAGATTGGGATGAAGTAGCACTCTGCGCTTTTCCTCATCAGCGGATATCGATCAGACGCCAAAAGGAAAAGATGATACCACTTCCTTGTTTTCTCAGAAGCAACATCGACATAGTCGAACCAATTGCAACCACACCTTACTGTTCGAAAGAAGAATGCGACCCAGAGACCAATAAGGATCGCGTCGAGAGCTACGAGAATCACTGCGCCCTCATTCCAACGTCCATTCAACGTGTTGAGCCAGAAAAGGGCAGAAACGATCGCGACAGCGGCAGTCGCAATCATCTTCGTCATGTTTGAAATCGACCAGACCAACTTGGTCTTAATCAGATCTCCTCTGTAAGACGTGGTCGGAACCTCGTGGGTGAAAACCCACAACCACACCTTCATGAAAAACACGGAACACCAGGCCGACACGCGACCCAACAAATGCTTCTCCATAGGAACTCCTTCAATCCAGTCTGACTGGATAAGAAGCGTTCATCCGGCAAACCCTGAGTCAATCGCACGGCCAAACCGCCGAATACTCATGGTCTCCTTTTGAACATGACGCGGTCAAAATCGACCAATCCAGAGCGACAAGCCCTGTCTTGTTGCGTCATATTGGCTTTCACCAACGCTGGAGAATACATGAAAAACACGATTTTGTCAATCGTGCATACAAAAAAACAGCCCGTGTGGGCTGTTTTATCTTTTATCCAAAAATATATTGATCTGTAATTTTTTGATAGGCAAAGATTTCGTCATCTGCAAAAAAGCGTTTTACTTCTGCAGCGGCATTTTCAACCGAGTCTGATGCGTGTACCAAATTTGAAGAAACGTTCATGGAAAAGTCTGCGCGAATCGTTCCTGCGTCTGCCTCACGTGGATTGGTTGAACCAACAATCTTGCGAACTTCTGTAACAGCTTCAATCCCTTCAAGCACCATTCCAACAACCGGTGTGTGCATCATGAATTTTTTTAAATCTGCAAAAAATCCTTTTTCTGCCAAGTGTGCGTAGTGCACATTCAATTGCTCATCTGAAAGTTGAAACAATTTGAGCCCAGCAATCTTGAGTCCTTTTTGTTCAAAACGCTTAATGATGTCTCCGAGCAAATCGCGCTGAAGAGCATCTGGTTTAAGAAGGACAAGGGTGCGTTGTACATCTGCCATAAAATGATGGGTTAACGAGTTAATTTGACGCAAAGGTATCATGCCTTCCGAAAAGAAGCAACGGATCCAATCACAAGAAAAATAGCCACAAGAATTGCCATCGTTTGCGCAAACGGAACCGATACGGACGCAAATGGCAAAGAAGCAAAAACGGAAATCATTGAAAGAATATACTCTGAACCCCACAGCGCCGGTAATGCAACAATCTGTCCCACAAAAGTCGATACCCAGGCGATTGGTAAAATAGCGATCGTATAAAACATAAGAAACGGAACGAGTGGTAAAACAAAAACATTTGCAAATGGCGCCACGAGCGAAACAGAACCAAACTGCCAAAGAATAACAGGAAGCGTGAGAACGATCGCAGAAAGTGATCCTGCAAGGGCATCACGAATTCCAAAATGTTCTGGAATAAACAAAAGATGTTCCTCTAACTTTGGGGCAACAAAAACAATGGCCGCAAAGGCAACAAATGAAAGTTGAAACCCAACATCATCAAGAAGGAGACGTGGATTAAAAAACAACATGATTGACGCTGTACACAACAACACATTCACCATATGTGCACGCCTCCCAATCACAGACCCAAACAAAATCATCCCTCCAAAAATGGCTGCGCGTATCACCGCAGCACTCATTCCCGCAATCACAACGTACCCAGCCAATAACAACACCGTCACGATCGCGCCACGTGCACGACCTAAAAACAAGATCACCCATCCAAAAAAAACAAACGTAAAAAGCGAAACATTAAAGCCGCTTGCCGCAAGAATGTGAGTCATGCCTGTTTTTGCAAAATCCGTTTGCACCTCTTTTTCAAGCCCTGTACTTCCTCCAAAAATAAGCCCAAATAAAAATGATGCGTGTGGCTCAGGGAAAATCTGCTTCATATGCAAAATCACCTGATGTTTAAATGAAAGAATGGATCCAATAACCGAACCGGCTTTTGCCGGAATCCGATCAAGATCATGCGGAAATCGGCAAAGTGCGAGAGTTCCTTTTGCTTGCAAATAGCGATCATAGGCAAATCCGCTAAACGGTCGCGGTATCTGCATGGAACAGGCAAAAACCAAATGATCTCCGTAAGCAATCGATTGATCAAGCGGAATCGATATGAGAACTTTTCCAAACACAGGACGGTCTGCAACACGAACCTGATCAATGGTGACTTGTTGTGTTTTCCCGATCGTTGGTTCAGCTGCAACATCCCCTTCTACACGAATCAAGGAGCCAGCAAAATCACGAACGGTCGGAATATTTTTTGGAATTTCACTTTGGGCGTATCGAAAAAGTCCAAAAAGAAAAAGGGTGATAGCAAAAAACACAATGCGATAAGATCGTTTCAACGAAAACACCGATAAGATCAAGGTAAAACAAAGCAGGCTTACAAACACTCCCGTTGAAATTCCGATCATGTGTGGACCAAGAAAAATTCCAAAACAAAACATCGCCGCAAACAATAAAAATGTTTTTGACGGCGATGCCATGATCTTTTTAAATTCCAACACCAACATACGTGAACCCGAATTTTTCCAAGTGCGCATCTTTCAAACAATTACGGCCATCAAAAACAATAGGATCTAGCATGCGCGTCTTTAGTGTAGAAAAGGAAACATCACGGAACTCTGGCCACTCTGTAAGCACAACAAGTGCTTCCGCCCCTTCCGCCGCATCAATGGCTGTTGCTGCAAACTGAATACCATCCGGCAATACCTGTTTTGCCGTTTCCATCGCCTCTGGATCAAAAACCAAAACTTCTGCACCAAGAGCATAAAATCTTCGGACCAAATCAATCGCAGCAGACTCACGAACATCATCTGTTTTTGGTTTAAATGCAAGTCCCCAAACGGCAATGCGACGCCCTTTCAATTCTCCAAGCACATCCTGAATTTTTTTTAAAAACAAATCGCGCTGATGATTATTCGCTTCAATCACCGCGGATAATAATTTAAAATCATATCCATTCGCTCCAGCAATTTGCCTAAGAGCGGAAACGTCTTTTGGAAAACAAGATCCACCATACCCAATACCTGCATTCAAAAAATGCGGCCCGATGCGTGAATCAAGTCCAATCGCATAGGCAATATCAACGACGTTCGCCCCCGTGCGCTCAGCAATATTTGCAATCTCATTAATAAACGAAATCTTGGTTGCAAGCATGGCATTTGCTGCATACTTTGTGAGCTCGGCTGTTTCAATAGTTGTCTTCACCCATGTGGTTTGAATTCCGCGATGAAGTTCTTCCACCAGACGATAGACAACATCATCATCTGCCCCAACCACAATACGTTCAGGATTCATAAAATCTTTCAGTGCACTTCCTTCGCGCAAAAATTCTGGGAGCGATGCAATCTGAATCAGACTTGTAAGATCCGCTCGGCCAACAGATGTCATTGCTTCACGCACAACATCAAGGACACGACGATTTGTTCCAACCGGAACGGTACTCTTCACAACAAGCAATACCTCATGATCAAGATAACGACCAACGTCTCGTGCGGCATGTAAAAGATACGACAAGTTTGCCTCGCCTGTTGTGGCTGAAGGAGTACCGACCGCAAACAACACGAGTTCCGCTTCAGACAAAACAGACACAAGATCCGTTGTGAAAATAATAGAACCGGATTCTTGTGCCGCATGCAGCACATCGGAAAGACCAGCTTCAAAAAACGGAATCTGACCCAAATCCAACTGTGCAATTTTTTCTGCATTCACATCAACACACGCAACACGATGTCCAAGTTGCGTATATCCAAGCGCAGATGTAAGGCCAACATAGCCTGTACCAATGATCACGATGTTCATATGTTCTGTGTCATCCTGAGAGAGTTTGACGACCAAAGGATCTCGAGTTGCTCACGAAGAAATTCTTCGCTTTGCTCAGAATGATATAACTTATTTCACAACAATGTTAAAAATCTTCCCTGGAACGTAAATCAGTTTTGCGATTTCTTTTTCCGCAATCCACTTTGCAACATTTTCATTTGCAAGAGCAAGTTCTTTTGCCATTGCTTCATCGGCATTCGGTGCAATCGAGATGATTCCACGAACTTTTCCATTCACCTGAACTCCCATTTCAACAACATCGTCGACGATCAGCGTTGCGTCAAATGTTGGCCAAGCTTCTGTGAAGATCGATGTCGTGTGCCCGAGATTCTCCCAAAGCTCCTCGGCAAGATGCGGAGCAAGTGGCGCGAGAAGTTTAAGAAATGTTTCAAACGTTTCTTTGTCGATACCTGTTGCTGTAGAAAATTCATTTACAACAATCATGAGCTGAGAAATGGCTGTATTGAATTTAAGTTCCTCAAGATCTGCCGTAACTTTTTTAATGGCTTTATGAAGTACTCGCTGTAAACGCGTATTCACTTCTCCCTGAACTTTTTCACCCAATCGTTCAACCTTATCAAGGAACCTTCGAATTCCAACCACCCCTTTTGTATCCCAAGGCTTTGCGTCTTCGAGTGGTCCCATGAACATTTCGTACATGCGGAGTGCATCCGCTCCATACTCTGAGACAACATCATCTGGATTGACGACGTTCCCTTTTGACTTGGACATCTTGTCTCCGTCAGGTCCGAGGATCAATCCTTGATTGCGCAACTTCACGAACGGCTCTTCGAAGTTAAGATAACCAAGATCATGAAGGGCGTACGCAAAGAAGCGTGCGTACAACAAGTGCATCACCGCATGTTCTGCGCCGCCAAGATACAGATCGACCGGGCACCAATAATCAACTTTTGTTTTGTCTGCAAATGCGTTTGCGTTGTGCGGATCTGTGTAGCGCAAGTAATACCAAGACGAATCCACGAATGTGTCCATGGTGTCGGATTCTCGACGTGCGTCTTTTCCGCAAACCGGACATTTCACGTTATGAAACGTATCAGAGTCGACAAGCGGAGATTCTCCGGTCGGCTTGAAATCGACGTCTGTTGGTAACTCGACAGGAAGCCCACTCTCGACGACTGCTTGTGCACCATGATCTTCACACCAAATAATCGGAATCGGTGCTCCCCAATAACGCTGACGAGAAACGAGCCAGTCACGAATGCGGAATGTCGTTTTTGCGTTTCCGATCCCCTTCTCTTCAAGCCACGCAATCATTTTTTGTTTTGCGTCTGCCGTTGTGAGACCGTCGAGAAAATCGGAGTTTATTGCGATACCTGGTTCAGTAAAACAGTCAGAAACAATTTCGATAGATGATTGTGCACCATGAGACAAACCAAGATCTTCGTTCATCAAATTCTGCAGAGCAGCAGGCTTCACAACTGGTTTCACAGCAAGATGATATTTCTTGGCAAATGCGAAATCACGTTCATCATGAGCAGGAACCGCCATGATCGCTCCTGTTCCGTACGTTGTGATCACGTAGTCTGCAATCCACACAGGAATCTGTTCTCCCGTCGCTGGGTTCGTTGCATAAGCTCCTGAGAAGACGCCGGTTTTTTCTTTTTGCAATTCTGTTCGTTCAAGTGCGGACTTCTTCGAAGCTGCGGCTCGATACGCTACGATCTCAGATTTACGATCGTCCGTAACGATTGTATCGACGAGCGTGTGTTCTGGTGCGAGGACAAGATACGTTGCGCCGAAGAGCGTGTCGGGGCGGGTTGTAAAAACAGGAATAATCGAGACGGTCGGTTCGAAGTGATAAATCGTAAATTCTGTTTCAAGAGAAACATCCGCACCGTAATATCCTTGCATCACGTTCAAAAATTCTTCATACGAAGCATAAGTCTCATGCCCGTCCAAATCGAGAGGAATCTCTATTAATGAACGTGTCTCAACACCGGTAATTTTTGCATAACTAAACGCACGCGCTTCCGTTGCACTTGATCGAACGAAAAGCTTTGCTGTGTCACCGACCTGCAAATTCTTTTTATCGAGACGAAGTGTGTTTGTTTTCTTTCCATCTAAAATTGCATCGGCAAGTTCAGGCGCAAACTTAAGCGAGTCCTTTGCGTGATCAACAGACTCCGAGGAAACAACAAACTCCACTTCCGCTCCCACAGACTTTCCAATCCAGTTGCGCTGCATGGATTTAATTTTCTCTGGCCAGTCTAGGGCATCAAGTCCCGCAAGCAATCGGTCCGCGTATTTTGTGATATTGAAAAACCATTGCTCCAAATCCTTTTGGACGACAACCGTCCCACAACGTTCACACGCTCCAGCAATGACCTGTTCATTTGCGAGAACTGTGTGACACCCTTCACACCAGTTCACGGGAGATTTTTTTCTATACGCTAATCCATTTTTGTAAAACAATAAGAACAACCATTGTGTCCATTTGTAATATTCAGGGTCAGCGGTTGAGATCTCGCGTGACCAATCAAACGAGAGGCCGAGCGATTGCATTTGATTGTGAAAATTCTCGATCGCTTTTTTTGTGGTCTCCGCCGGATGCACCCCTGTCTTGATTGCATAATTCTCAGCCGGAAGTCCGAAGGCGTCATACCCAATCGGACAGAGCACATTCTTTCCACGCATACGTTCCATACGCGCCAAAATATCGATCGCCGCTTGCGATTCTACGTGACCTACATGAAGACCAGATCCGGATGGATACGGAAACATGATCAAATAATAAAGCGCATTATCACGGGAAGTCGATTCATTAACCTCGCCCGCACGCAGAGCAGCCCATTTTGACTGCCATTTCTTTTCGATTTTTTGGTGATTGTAGCTCATAGTAAAAGGATCATATCGAACAAAAAGCCTTGACGCAACAAGAATCTATTGGTAGCCTGCCTTATCGTCCTTTACATGGAGATAAACAAATGCTGGATCCGTTTTTGATGGAACACCATGAATTAAACACAATGGAGGCTGCAGAAGAAAATCAACACCTTCTTCCAGACACCATTGCGCGAGCTGTTACGTTTGCTCGATTCCCCTACGCCGTTCCGTCCTCGTATCAGTTGCTTCTGACGGGACATGTGCAGACACATGAAAAAATCTTTGAGCTTCATCTCTCAACGACGAATGTGCCGTACATGATGCGTCTTACGCCTCTTGAACGACTCCTGTTTGATGTCATTATCCTCCACAAACTGTCGATCCAACTAGCGAAAACGAATGCCACAGACCGTGAGCGTCGTTCGCATATCGTCTTGGGTTGCATGATCCAACACCGCCTCACACGTCTTCTGCTCAATGTCCACAAAGACGAGATTGAAAAAATTTTCCGTCTTGGACAAGCTTCCGGCATTGATCGGAATCTGTGGGAGACACATTTTATTGGGGCGACAACTTATGCTCGGACAATCTGCACGTTTCTCAAACTCGATGATTGTCGTCTTTTTCTTCCAACAGTTTTTGAAGACAGCATGCTCGGTATCGATCTTATTGTTCTACACAAGCAGGGGAATAACTGGTGCATAAGTATCAAAACAGGACGACAAGATGTACCAATGCACATTGAACATGTACATACACGACCATCGGATGAGGAGCCTGCATTCCGATCCGCGGATCGTCGTCGTATTTTCGACGGCACCAGGACTATGGAGCGTCTGTTCAATGGAACATTTCATGCGTGTCGCATCATGG
Source organism: uncultured Gammaproteobacteria bacterium (assembly GCA_964402425.1). GTDB lineage: Bacteria > Patescibacteriota > Patescibacteriia > UBA9934 > GWF2-40-263 > XYB2-FULL-45-11. The sequence continues at coordinate 245,211 of CAYOCD010000001.1, forward strand.
CCGGAAAATTGAACGGTCTTGCGTACGACCTCAATGTCTACGAGAATGACATCAATCTTCTTTCACGCTTCTTGAACACAAAACGTTCACAACGACTCGACTCACACACGCAAACCCAAAACACCAACACCTCTCAAGCAGACGACCTTGTCGCCTAAGACTTACAACACCTCTCAAAAGGTGTCTTTTTTTATTTCATTGTGTCCGCAATGCGCGCAAGGGCAACAATAAACGCCGCGCAACGCAAATGGATCTGGTTTTGCTATCAATCAAAAAAATCTTGTGGAAAAGATTATACGCGCAAGCTGCAAGAGAGCATTATCAAATACAGATATAGAAAATATCTGCAAAATAGAAAATGAAATGCTAAAAATAAGCACACGACAGAAAGAAAAGAACGCAACGCAAAAAAAGAACCCCTATTGGGTTCAATGAAGAAAAAACAACATAAGTTCTTTAAACGCCGCTTCGCGTTTCTCATTCCATGTCGATCCTGCCACAGACTTAAAGATGAAGAATAAATGCACGATTTGTCCAGTTACAATCCATGCATCACGCGTACGCTCTGACAGGGCAATGGCTTGATCATACGTCTCTGTGCGAGCAGGATTATTTTGACACATGATCTGATATACATGAGACGGAGGCGATTCAAGAAACAACACAAGTGCATAGCGTTGCAATTCTTCAAAAACAGAAAGTCCTGTTGTCTTTTCAAAAAGAGCTTGTCGTTGTTCGCTTGTTGTCGCATTGAAGTAGGCAACGGCATCAAGCGTGCCACGATCAAGAACAATCGCCTTCTTTCCATCCTTGAGAGCCTGCAATTCAGCTGCTTCCTCAAAAGATCGTTGTACACGATATAAGATTTTTTGAAACCGCCCATTATGGGCTTCATCTTCTGAATCCGGACGAATCCCGACTTGTGTAACCAAGATTGTCGCAACCTCAGGTACGCAGTGTACAAAATGGCCAAACTTCTCTTGAATCTCGCGCATGAGCGTACTCTTTCCAGAGCACGGTCCACCCGTTAGAACGATCTTTGGCAGCTTTGGCTCAAGAAAGCGTGTCACTTGTCCAACAGCATCGTCTTCAATCTCTTTTGACATGCGCGCAAGATGCAAGTTCGTGAGTGCATCCGTCACATCAATCGCACGATGAATCCACGACGGCAACGAAGGGATTGGTTCGTCGCCTCTCGCTTCATATTCAAGAATAACGATTCCAGAAAGTGACCCCTCAAAAATATCGAGTTCCCAGCCATCGATTAAGTAACGGCATTTCTCTACACGAAATGAAGTTGCCTCAAGCATGACGCGAGCCGCATCGATATCAATTGCCAATTCATGCTCAGTACGCACCTCTCCCGAACCTTTTTTCAATGTTACAACAGCATACTTACTGTCAACGATCCGCACACGAAAACTCCGATCGCCAAGAATATCGAAATATCCCTGCACAATCTTTTTCGTTTTGGCTTTCTTCAACATTGTTGGAAGCCACTCTTTCACGAGCCATCGACGCTCGCGTTCAACAGGGATTGATGGCGTCAACATGGTCGCCCCTTTCAAATAAACATTGAAACATCTTCAATGTATCGGAAGTGAATCAAAAAAGAAGGTATGCGTCAATGGTTCGAAACAAAAAACCAAACTTCATTTAGAAGTTTGGTTTTTTGTTTCTATGCCCACTTTAATGATTTCGACTCAAGAATCTCTCTGCGTCTAATGCAGCCATACATCCTGTTCCTGCTGCACTAATTGCTTGGCGATACACATGATCGGCAACATCTCCCCCAGCGTAAACACCCTCAACGGATGTCGCTGTTGAATGCGGTTGTGTCACGATATATCCAACCTGATCCAACTCAAGTTGTTCTTGAAACAATTCTGTATTCGGCTTGTGACCAATCGCAACAAATAATCCCTCCGCAGAAAAATCAAATAATTCTCCTGTCTTATTATTTTTGAGTTTAAGTCCGGTCATTTTGGCATCACCCACGACTTCTACAACCTCTGTATTCCACATGATTTCAATTTTTGGGTTTGCCTTTACGCGTTCTTGCATGATTTTACTTGCGCGCATCGCATCTGATCTAACAAGAAGCGTCAGCTTGGAGGCAAAGCGTGTAATAAAATTTGCTTCCTCTAAAGCAGCATCTCCTCCACCAACAACGACAACGTGTTTTTCTTTAAAGAAAAATCCATCGCACGTTGCACACGCAGAAACTCCACGCCCTTGAAATGTTTGTTCACCTGGAACCCCCAACCATTTTGCTTGTGCCCCCGTGCACACAATCACACTATTTGCGTAATACTCTTCTTCACCAGACACAACCAAAAATGGGCGGACAGAAAAATCTACGCGCGTAACATCTTTTGGAACAATCATTGTTCCAAATCTCTCTGCTTGTTTCTTCATCTGAGACATGAGTTCTGGACCCATAATCCCAGCTGGAAATCCAGGAAAATTTTCCACCTCTGTTGTAAGCATGAGTTGTCCTCCTGGCTGTCCTCCTGCCATTTGTCCTTCAAATAAAACAGGCTTTAACTCCGCACGTGCCGCATACACAGCAGCCGTATACCCAGCGGGACCAGATCCAATAATAATAAGATTGTGAGTCATACAATGAAGCGCTAAATAAGAAAACACCAAATCCCAAAGACGAATATTCGAAATGGGAGTCTGGTGCTTCTTGTTTGAAATTTTACGTTATGTGTTTCTCAATGTGATCCTTAAATGCCTGTTTTGCCATTGCTCCCGAAAACTGATCAATCACCTGACCTTTCTTAAACAGAATGAATGTTGGGATAGAAAGAATATTGAATCGTTGTGCCAAAGAAGATTGCTCATCCACATTTACTTTTCCAATGATCACAGAATCCATTTCAGAGGCGAGTTCTTCTAAAATCGGAGCCACCATTCGGCACGGCCCACACCAAGCCGCCCAAAAGTCCACAAGGACTAATTTTTCTGCTTGCAAAACAGATTGATCAAAATTCTCTTCCGTCAAAATAAGTTCAGACATAGAAAAATATAATGATTAACGAGCATCAACACCTTGAATTTTAAGAATCTTCATGATCTTCTCTTCTGTGTAGGTTTCAAAGATATCGCCTTCTTCTGGTTTCACTTTTCCTTTAAATGACAATCCGATTTCCTGACCTGGCTGACCTTCTTTTAAGGTACCAGGCCCAAGCTGAAGCGCAAGAATCTCTCCTTCTCCCACATATTCTCCATTGCGTGAAATACGCAATTTTGATTTTGGCAGAATTTTTGATTTTTTTACTTTTCCTCCAACGATGAATCCATGATCTGTTTTACGGAAGACTTTTACCACCTCAAACGATCCTAATTCTGTAATGATAAGCTCGGAAGGCAATAACTTTCTAAGCTCTTCAACAACGTCATCAAATAATCGATAAATAATATCGTATTTGCGAATAGAAACATGTTTATCACGTGCAAGAATTTCTGCTGTTCCGTTTGGACGTGTGTTAAACGCCATGATAATCGCCCCACCCGCTTCTGCATCTTGTACGTCTGTGTCTGTAATATTTCCAAGACCTTTTTTGATCACTTTTACAGAAACGTCCTCATGTTTAATTTTATCGATCATTCCGAGAATGGCTTCAAGTGATCCCAAAACGTCTGAGCGAATAATAAGGGACAAAACATGTTTCTTCCCTTCCTCACTTTTTGATTCCTCTATTTGACCCTGAACATGATGGATAGATGCCATTTCTTCCGTCGCTTTCATGGAACTATCTGTTGCTTTCATTTTTTTCAATTCTTTTGATGGGTCCGGAACATCCATAACATCTCCAACGGCCGGCGCTACTTTAAATCCAACAATCTCAACAGGTGTAGACGGCGTTGCTTTGACAATTGTTTTTCCATTCCAGTCTTTCATGGCACGAACACGACCATAAAGTGTATCGCGAACAGATAATGTGTCACCAATACTGAGCGTTCCGCTCTGAACAAGCACGGTTGCAACCGGACCTGTTCCTGTGTCCACGTGCGATTCCACAACCGTTCCGATGGCGCGTGCGTTTGGATTTGCGACAATACGATCTTTTTCCATGTCCGTAACCAAAAGCAACATGTCTAACAGTTGATCAATATTTTTTCCATCGCGTGCAGAAACAGGAACAATGATGCTTGAACCACCCCAATCTTCTGCGGTGATGTTAAGTTCAGCAAGCTGTCCTTTGACACGATCAATATTTGCCCCTTCTTTATCGATTTTGTTGAGAGCAACAATGAACGGAAGGTTTGCTGATTTGATGATGTTGATCGCTTCTTTTGTTTGTGGTTGTACTCCGTCATCTGCCGCGACCACAAGAATCGCAATGTCCGCAACCTTTGCTCCACGAGAACGCATAACTGTAAAAGCCTCGTGTCCTGGAGTATCAATAAACGTAAGATGACAACCGTTGCGCTCAACCTGATACGCACCGATGTGCTGTGTGATTCCTCCGGCCTCTGTTGCCATCACGTTTGTTGTTCTGATTGCATCCAACAATTTTGTTTTTCCGTGATCAACGTGTCCCATGACCACAATAACTGGTGGGCGTGTGACCAAATCTTCTTTCTTTTCACCATCTGATCGTTCACGAATTTTATCGATTCCTGTTGTGTCTTCATTGTTATTTTTTGTATCGGTATCAAGCTCTGCGCGAAATCCAAGATCCTCTGCAATAATAGAGGCCGTATCAAAATCGATACGTTCATTGATACTTGCAAGAATTCCGTTTTTCATGAGCTCTTGCATGATGCGCGGCACAGACAAATTCAAAAGAGATGCGAAATCACGCACGGTTGTGATAGACGGAATCTTAACCGGTTTACGATCTTCTTCTGGCATTTCAAGGCGAGTGCCCGAATGAGCCTTTTGCATTTCCACTTTACGAGCGAGTCGCTCTTTACGAGACATTTCCGCCCAAGCCTCCATAATTTTCTGTGCTTGGCGGTCATCAACTTTGATGGCGCGTGCACCAACCGCAAAACCGAGCTCTGGCAATTTTTGCAAGAGTTCATCTGGGCGAATACGAAGACGTCGGGCAAGTTCGGTAATGTTCATAGGAGGTAGTAGAAAGTAGTGAGTAGAAAGCAGAAAAGGAGAGGCAAAGAAGCGGAAAATAAAAAAGGAAATCCCTAACCCTTTCTACTTTATGCGTTCTACTTCCTACTTTTCCCAGTTGTCGACGAGTGTATAAGAAAATGGATGTTTGGTCAATGAAAACAAAAGGTTTGAATCAAAAAACCACATCTTAGAAAAGATGCGGTAGTAAAAAACTATCTCCGAGCGTGTCCATCAGGTGAAACAGTGACCTCACCTGTAAAACCCTTTTTTGCAGGAAAAATCGCCTCAAGTATCCGCACAAACATCTCAGAATAATCTTTAGCGGTTGTCTCTGCGAGTTCTTGCTTGGTATGGTTTGCAAAATGACGCAACCACCACGCTCGACACATTGACGTAGCTTCGCTCGGAAAATCACGAGCAAAATCACAGCGATGGAACTTTTTGAGGGGAAATTCTTGCATGACTCGTTCAATGTCCTTTTCCGATAAGATCCGGCAACTCAACCAATTATTCATTTGGTGTTCAAGGTCATATTCACTAAAAGCAATAAAATGAATGACCTCATCAATAAACAAAACAGCGAATGTTCCTGAAAAAAATCTCCCGTCCGGCAATTCAAGCTTCTCGCGAACAGCCCAGCGGATCTGTTTAATACCAGATTTATTCATGGCTACGACCTCTCTTTACCCGTTGACACCCAATCGTCAACACATAAACCTAACGATAAATACCATTTTTGTCAATCATTCCGCCATCGCGTATGATTCGATCATCTATGAAAGGATTTATCTTAATCGACAAACCCGAAGGAATCACCTCGTTTGACGTTGTTGCGCGACTTCGACGATTAACGGGCGAAAAACGCATTGGACATGCTGGAACCCTGGATCCGTTTGCGACAGGCTTGCTTTTGGTCGCTGTTTCGAGAGAATGTACGCGTGAGCTTCAAAAGTTTGTTGGACTCGATAAAACCTATGAAGCAACGTTTGTTTTGGGGGCGCGTTCGAGCACAGATGATATAAAAGGAGAGATTTCAGAACCTGTTTCGACCACACACCTTACAAAAAAACAAATCGAAGAGGCTTTAAAATCTTTCACAGGGCCAATCAAACAAGTTCCGCCGACCTATGCAGCAATTAAAGTCCAAGGAAAAAAGCTCTACGAACTTGCAAGAGCTGGGACACCAACGCTTGTCGAACCTCGGAATGTAACCATTTATTCAATCGAGTCCCTTTCCACCCTTTCCGCCTTTTCCACCCTTTCCCTCCGCATCCACTGTTCCTCCGGAACCTATATCCGCTCGATCGCCAGAGATCTTGGAAACCTCCTCGGAGTGGGTGGATATGTATCAGAACTTCGCAGAACTTCGATCGGACCGTTCAAAATTGAGGAAGCTTTTACCTTTGACCAACTCGACCCGTCAAACATCGAAAATCATCTCAACCAAACCGAATCGTTTTTAAGCCGTTTGACGCCGTAGAGGCTTTTTGATACTCTTTTTGTGTAATTCTTGAGAAAAAAGTTCTTCAGAAGTTCAGGCTGTTCGATGATTATGGTTTTTCCTCTCACAAACAATTTGCGTATTTCTCTTTCTGATTCCCCAAACCGTACGAGGTTGTTTTTGCGATAATCCTAAACATCATTGAATTTATTTGCCTCGACATCATTCGAGGCATCGTTTGAACTTCTCAAGATTTGAGAAGTTTTATTTTATGTTTATTCCATTCCTTCTCCTCCTCGTCGGACTTGGAGGCGGAGCTGCGGCCGGATACACCCTCAGAAAAATCCAAGCCGCACGCCTTGCAGATGACGCGGAAAATCGAGCAGAAAAAATTATCGCAGAAGCAAAAGCAAAACATCAGGAACTGTTAAACGACGCAAAAAACAAACAACAAGAAACCCTTCTTGAGGCCAAAGAAAAATCGATCAAATTAATCGAGGAAGCAAAACAAGAAGAACAATCACGTAGACGCGATATCCAAGAACAACAAAAACGATTGGAAAAACGTGAAGAATTATTTGATCAAAAACTTCTTGAGATCGAAGACAAAAAGAGCAAACTCGAAGATCAAAAGAAACAAATCGAAGACGTAAAGCTCAACATTGAAATTATCAAGCTTGAACAACAAGAAAAACTTCAGCAAATCGCAAAACTCACAACAGAACAAGCAGAGGAACGATTATTAAAACAAATCGAGGTCGACTCAGCAGAAGCACTTCAAAGTCGTTTGCGTAAAATGGATGAAATCACAGAAGAAGAAGTGGAAATTAAATCTCGCAAACTTCTTTCGCTCGCGATCACTCGTTTTGCCTCATCTGTTTCCGTCGACGGAACAACAACTGCCGTTGAACTTCCAAATGATGAAATGAAAGGACGTATCATTGGAAAAGAAGGACGTAACATTAAAGCGATCGAACTTCAGACCGGAACAGAAATTATTGTGGATGACACACCAAATATCATCACCATTAGTGGTTTCTCTCCTATTCGTCGCCAAGTCGCAAAGCGCGCGCTTGATGCCCTTATCAAAGACGGACGCATTCAACCAGCACGTATCGAGGAATCCATCATGGAAGCAAAGAAGTCGCTCGCACAAGAATTAAAAAAGAACGGAGAAGATGCCCTTTATCAACTTGGAATTCCCGTTTCATCAATCGATCCAAAACTTATATCCATTCTTGGTCGCATGCGTTTCCGTACAAGTTACGGACAAAATGCTCTTCAACACTCCATTGAAGTTGGAACCCTCGCGGGAATGATGGCAGAAGAACTCGGTGCCGATGTCTTTATCTGTAAAAAAGGTGGTCTCTTCCATGATATTGGAAAAGCTGTTGATCACGACATGCAAGGAGCGCATCCAGAAATCGGATACAACATCATGAAGAAGTTCGGCTTCCCAGAAGAAATCTGCTACCAATCAATCGCTCATCACGAAGACCGACCACGAACCATCGAAGGTGCAATTGTAAAAGCGGCAGACGCAATTAGTGGTGCCAGACCAGGCGCACGCAAACAATCGCTTGAAAACTTTATTCAGCGCATGGAAGAATTGGAGCGCACAGCTGGATCGTTTGAAGGGGTTGAAAAAGTCTATGCAATCCAAGCGGGACGTGAAGTACGTATCTTTATTCATCCAGAAAAAATTTCCGATTTGGCAAGCTATCAACTCGCAAAAGATATCGCAAACAAAATCGAATCGGAACTCAGTTATCCAGGAGAAATTAAAGTCACAATCATTCGCGAGACACGCGTGATTGAGTATGCACGATAATTCGTGTAGAATACCAGTAATATGAACAAAGCAGAGTTGGCGACTCGCATCGCCGAAAAATTGCAGATCTCAAAAAAACTTGGCGATGACTTCATTGCGCTCTTTGAAGAAATTGTCACACGTGAACTCGCAAACGGCGGTGAAGTTACAATCGCTGGATTTGGAACATTCTCTGCACGCGAACGGAAAGGACGTATTGGTGTCAATCCACAAAAGCCATCAGAACCTATTACTATTCCATCTGTTGTCGTGCCAAAGTTTAAAGCAGGAAAGGCATTGAAAGATACCTTGAAAGGCAAACGAACCGTCTAATCAAATAAAACACCCTGAGCCTATCGCACAGGGTGTTTTTGTATTGACAAAATGTAAAAATACGAACAACATATCGTTCGTGCAGAGATTCTCTCACGCATACAGAGGCTTTATGTCAGAGAAAAACCCAATTGGATTCGTTGGAATTATTCCAAAGAAGATTCTGCTTGACGCACCTGACCAACAAACCGTATTTGAGATCTTAAAGATCCCAAGAGCAGATACAAACGAAATCAGACTGTACGTCTTTTGCCTTTTGCAAGGCGAATCTATCTCTCTTCCAAAATTCGTAACCTCTTGGATTGCACATCTTCCAAGCGATCTCTTGTTTACAGGTCGTACAGACCCATCTTCCACAACGCAATACGAAGTCTGGTTTGATAAAGATGTGATCTGTCTTTCAGACGGTTCGGGAGATCGAGAAACACGCTTTCTCTTGCTCGATGCGCCAGAAGTCACAATTCGTATCAACAACATCGATTACGTTGCAGCAGCACGAAGAACAAAAGAAGAGGCCCAAACATGGGTTTCTATGAAAACAGCGGAAGTTCTCAGGTCACTTGAACAATCCCCTTCTTAATTCGCCCTCCAATCATCCTTGGGCGATTTTTTGTTGGATAAAAAAAGTCGTCAGAATGACGACTTAAGAATTACTTGCGAGGACGCACAAGAAACAACGTGAGGGCTCCTATCAAAAGAACGATTCCACACACAAACCAAACAAATCCAATTGTTGAGGGCGTGTTTGGTTTTTCATGTATCGTAAGCCAAATAAGAACAGGAGTGATCACAAGACCAATGCGACCAAGAAGCGATTGCAACGAACCGAACGTTGCACGATATCCGCTTTCAACACGATGCTGAACAAAAGAATCAACAAGCGGATAAAACATCCCTCGACCGAATTCATGTAGAATAACGGCACTGAGAGGAAGCATGAGTCCAGAACTCATACCCGCACTTACAAGACCAACCCCCGTCATCACAACCGATGCTGCAATCCATGCAGCCTCTTGCCCTTGCGGAATCGAAAGACGCCGTACAAGCACGGCAGATAGAGCAAACCCAATGTAAATCAATGCCCACACCCAGGACAGCCCCATCGTTCCAACAAGAGGTTGAAAATAAGGAGACCAGAAATGATTGAACGAAACCACCGCACCAAACACAATCATCATAACAATGACCCACGCAAGTGCTCGACTCGTTTTCAGAAGCGATATACTTGCGCGCAATGCCTCCATTTCCGTCAGCTTATGAATCGGCTCACCTTGTCCGTTCATAAGCTTGTGAACAACAAGCCATGCGAGTGGAGCTGTGAAAACGAGTGGCAACCAAATCAATCGAACATACGAAAGCGCAATGAGCGACCCCAAAAATCCTCCAATCACCATCACAAACCCGCGTATCACACTGGCCGTTGCAAACACCTGACGACGCTCATGGTCACGACCTTCTCTGTGCAACGCATCAGTAACCCACGCTTGTTCTGCACCAGAGAAAAACGCCATACCGACTCCGACAAGGCATTCTGCAATGAGTGCGCTCAAGAACCCTTGGGCAAAAAGATAAGCGCATCCACCAAACGCGAGAAAGACGCACCCCATCTTGAGTGACCACGCACGACTCTTTCCGTCGGCAAGCATTCCTGTCGGCAATTCCGAAAGAACGGCGACGAGCCAGAAGAACGCATTAAGCAAGGAAATTTCACCGAGCGTCAAACCGAGAGAAAGAAGAAATGGAGAGTAAGCCGTCACGGTCATCGCAGGACCAAAGTCTGCTATGGCGTCATACAAATAGTAAATATGTGCAGCGCGCATGGATTCCTCCAAAGAACCGTTCTGCTTCGCAGCAGATAAATCGAATCAACCGATTGCAGAACATCTGCACGCGCTTGTTCGAGCATATCATTGTGTCGATGGTGTCAGTTTTCACCAACAGATCGATCAACGACAGGAATATCGGCAAAGCCGATAAACAAAACAACCCAGTTTCCCGGGTTGATTTTGGATTGATTCTGGAAAAATATCTTAAATCAATGCATCACAAACCGGGAAATATAAAACAGGTTCAACCAAATCATTGGCGAACACGAGCTTCCCTGTATTGTGAAGACAATTTAAGTTCATACTGTATGTAGTAAAGCAGAAAAAATACGCTTTGTCAAGCAAAAACAGACCTTTCGGTCTGTTTTTTTTCATTAAGCCCTTTTTCTATACTCCACGTTTTGCTTTTCTGTTTCCGGAGTCTCGTACGGAATATGATCAATCATCTTTCCAAATGTCTTATACACTTTGCGAATTTCTTGTCTGAGCGCAAAAGCAGATCTAGAATCCAGAACACGATCTGCTAAATTCTCAATATGCAAATCAAAACTCTCCAAACACTTTGCTAAACCATCTGTAAAATTGCTCATAGCACCATATCCCTCATGTGCTTCTTGTTTTGTCATTTCATGATTCAAGCCCGTATTGTAAATCTGCCCATACCAACGAATCCAGAGCGCAAGAAATTTTGCGAGCTGATCTGAGGCAGAAGTATCTTTTGCATCGAGACCTATTTTTGTTAAGGCCTCTTTGTTCTTTTGATGAAAATCGTAAAGTGCTTTCAAACAGGTCCGAACAGCTTCTCCGACTGTTTTTTCTTCAACAGGATCTTGATGTTCACGTGCTATAAGCGGAACATCAAGCAAGGCTTTTAGATTCTCAAACCTATTCATCATTTGAGGCCTATCCTTTTCGGAAAAACTTACCCGCCCAGAACGGTCCATCCAATCAATAAGCATTTCAAGATCTAATGCCTCCAAACCTTCTTCTGCAACTTGCTCCATGTGCATGGGAATCTCAAATTCCTTTGAATCAATTCCCTCTGGAGTATATCGATCTTTTTCTTTTTGTGCTTCTACCTCATCAACCGGAGCTTCAAAACGCTCAGGTCTTGGACGATGACGATCATCACGCCCTTTATCATGCGGCTGACGAGCGCGATCACGTTCATATAAGAATTCTTCAAGAGGAGAAAAGTGATCAACATCATGTTCCTCTGTTTCACTTGTTGCTAATTCTGGCACAAGCGGTTCTTGCTCATCGTCCTCATGCATAACCTCAAGTGGTTCATTGTCTGCATATGACCTTGGAGTTTTTTCCACTCTCATTCTTTGGTTCATGGAATGCGCTGATGCTTCGGGTGAACGTCGAAAAAATCCTGGCATATCATTTTAAACTATTATTTCAAAAATTCTTTTATTTCTTCAATAGCGCCAGTGAGTTTCACCAATCGCCCCTCAGTTGATACACGCTCCTTCCATTCCACAGACTCTTCTTTCAATGATTTCTCCGAAATAAGAATGCGGAGCGGGGCACCTATCAGATCTGCGTCTGCAAACTTTGCGCCTGGCGCAACATCTTCACGATCATCCCAAAGGACTTCTACACCCTGAGCCTCAAGATCTCTCACAAGATTATCGGCCGTACCCATAATATTTTCACGAACCGTTTCATCTTTGCTATTGAGCGTGATGAGATGAACCTGAAATGGCGCAACGCTCTTTGGCCAGATCATTCCACGATCATCATGATTTGCTTCTACGATGGATCCAACGAGTCTTGAGGTTCCGATCCCATAACACCCCATAAGGACACGTTTGCGTTCACCTGTTTCATCAACATAATTCAGATCAAACGCATCAGAATATTTTGTTCCAAGATCAAAAATATTTCCAACCTCAATTCCCTTCACCATCGACAATGCACCACCACACTTTGGACACGCATCACCCTCTTTTAATGTTGCAACCTCAGAGTTTTGTCCGAACTCACATTTATTACACGCAAGAATAACATCTTCTCCCGCAGGGGTAAGTGCTTGAAATTCATGAGAAGGATTCTTTGTAAAAATTCCACCACTTGCTTCCACCACTTTTACATTCAATCCACATCGGTTGTACGCACGAACATAAGCCTCCAACGTTTTTTGATAAAACGCAGAAAGATCTTCTTGGTTTGTATGGAAACTATACATGTCTTTCATGCGAAACTCGCGACCACGGAGCACACCGGACTTTGCGCGAAGTTCATCACGAAACTTTGTGTTAATTTGATATGTTGCGAACGGTAAATCTTTATAAGACTTCAAAAACTTGAGTGCGAGCGGAGTCACAACTTCTTCATGACTTGCTCCGAGCGCATACTCTTTATCTGTTTGTGAGTGCAACTTGAAAAGGATATCAACTGTATCCCAACGATTTGTTGCCTCCCAAAACTCTTTTGGCTGCAAAGATGGCATCATGATTTCAAGAGCCCCAAGCGCATTCATTTCCTCACGAACGATTTGTTCTACATTCCGAAGAACGGCAAGCCCAAATGGAAGCCATGTATAAACACCGGCCATGGTTTGATCTACAAATCCCGCCTGAACCAAAAACTTCGCATTGGCGGAATCTGAATCAGATGGGGCTGTTTTAAAGGTTTTTGCAAAACAAGAAGAGTATTTCATAACGAGAAGATCATATCAAAAGCAAGAGAAGCCGGAAAGAGTAAAAAAAATATCCAATCGTTTGCCCTTTCCAAATAGCGATAAGCGCCTGACGAACTTTTGGAATCATATTTTCTGGTAATTCATCAAGAGGCACCCAAAGCAACTCATCACATTTATGCGGCTCAACAATCACAGGCTCACCTGACCAATTTGTTGTCTGGAAATAGAAATCGACTCGGTTCCCTGTTTCATCATGAGGCAACTCATATGCCACATGAACAAACTCAAGATCACTTGCAAGAAGTTCGATATTAATTTCCTCTTTTGCTTCACGAACCATTGTATCAGCAGGTAGCTCACCTTCATCCACGTGCCCTGCAGGCAATCCATAACTTCCATCCATGTACCCTGTTTGAAAACGACGCATGAGAAGAATTTTTCCATCACGTTCGAGGAGAAGATAAGAAGCTGGAACAGCAACGTTGTTATGTGACATACGCAATACTTATGGATTAAACGATTTTTCCTAAAAACATAACTGGCTGACCAATTTTCCAGTGCTCTGAAACTTTTGGAAAGATAATGACACCGTCATACTGTGCAATGAGCGGATCCTCGCCAACATACCCAAGAACATCACCTTGTTTAAATTCTTCAAATGAACCCTTCCCTTTTCCGTCAGCGTATCGAAAACCTGCTTCAGTTAGATGAATACGTTCAGTCAATTCAAAAATTTGTTTTTCCTTTTCTTGCTCTTGTTCCAAAACAATATCGATCAACATTTTTTGATCACGCAAGACGTTCAGAATATTTTCATGAACAGAATCAACACGAGTCAGATCTCCGACAAAACCCGTTTCATAGCACACACCAATTCCTCCTTGGACATCCATAAATTCATCTGTCGTCACAGGTTCGCCCGCAAGAACATATCGAGGATCTGCAAGCACACGATCACAATCAAACCATTGATAGATTTTTTTGTGTGAATCATCTGTGAGACAACAAAGAAATGGAACAGATGGTTTGTTTGTTGCATGAAGATCAATGGAAATGTTTGCTTTAACTAAAATCTTTGCAATCTCCTTTGCTCGCTTTCTCTCATACAATACATCCACTTGCTCTAAAACATCCTTTTTAAAACATCGATTTAGATCAACGTGATCTTCACTCCCACGTGTATTCCGTTCAATCGCTTTTGGATTTCCTAAAATCAAATAAAGAATCCCGCTTTCAATCACCAATTGTCCTGATTCAATCTGTTGGAGCATTTTTTTCACAACCTCAATTCCCGTGAGTTCATTTCCATGTATTCCTCCAAACAAAACAATCGTTGGTCCTTTTTTTGAACCAACACATTTCCACAAACCTTCCCCAACGATTTCAATCATATGTTGCCCATCATAAAGAAGCTGCGTGTGTCTTGCAACATTTAGCGATTTCCGTTATTCTCGCCAGACTCACTGGAGGGGGAATCATGCTAAATGCGTTCTTTCAACGACAGACACGAAAAGATCTTCTGACTGTGTTTGCCACAAGTTCCGTTGGAACAATTCCAGCGAATATTCTGGATAAAATTCGAACACCGGGAATCGACTATGTTTCTGGATATAATCTGAAACGTTTCGGAGATTCGTGGATCTCTCAGGTTGTCGCAGCAACACAAGGAGAACAACATCTCCTTACAAAGACATCTCTTGAACTCAAGACTGTTGCAAACGAACACCACATCATTATCGCGGTCGACACGGACCGTAAGCACATGATTGTCGGATGTATTGCACTCTGGCACCTTGGTGTGGACGAATTCGGAAAAGATTGGTTTGAACTCGGAACCCTTTGGGTAAAACCCGATTATCGATTCCACGGTTCACGTCACATGCCAATCGCCGACGCTCTATATCGACGTATTCTTGCAGACAATCAAGACAAAAACATCTTGGCAACAACAACAAATCTTTCTGCTGTCCACCTTGGTGCACGACATGGAATGCAGATGATTCCGTATCGTACCCTTCCGCAGAAAACACACAAAGCAACCTGTGTTTGTCCGTTTGAAAAAACAAAGACCGTCAATAACATGCACTGTTGCCTCAAAGACACCAAATGCTTTATCCGTGTTCCATTCCCTACATGGCAACGAATGGGCAAACCCAAACGTTCTACAGATTTTCAAATCAAAACCTCCTCCTGAGCGATTCCTCGCTCTTTTTTTATTCCTTGACAAATACACAAAAATGCCTTACTATTTTCGCGCTCAGGTTTAGGTTGAATCTGGGTTTTCTCATTGCATCGAGGGATCAATGACAGATACGACCGCATGTGCCGGATGTCAGAAGACAATTTTCAAGGATAAAGGCTTGCCCATCTATCTGGGTACTAGCATTGTTGGCTACGTGCACAACATGCCTGCAACCTCGGATAAGATAACGCAAATCTGCATTCGCCAAGCGTTCTGGCGTCTGCGAGAAAAAAACCCGTCAACAGTCACCATCATTGTTGGTGGCAAGATGTACAACGAAGGAAATACTCCCTCACCATCTGCTCGCCGCCCAAGTGGCTCTGGCAGCAGTGCTGTACGCTACGCACAACACCAAAGAAAAGGGGTGGCGATCACTCACGTCTATCACCACCCATCCAGCTCCTCCTAACGCACACTCGTGCGTTTTTTTATTTTCAATCAACAAAAATCCACCTCATGCATGAGGTGGATTTTTGACCTTTATTCTTCACTGAGTCCAGCTTCTTTATTCTTTTTTATAAATTCCCTTTCTGCTTTTCTGTTACTCGTAGTTTGTTTTGTGCGTGCAGATTTATCTCCCATTCCAGCACCTTTAGCTCGATCACGAGCTCCAGATTGCCGACTGCCAACCCATTCTGCATCACCATTGTCATCTAATTCAACCTTTTGTCTTCCTGTATTTTTTCGCAGCGTGTCCTTGACAATACCATCTTCATCACGGTCCGCATCTACCACATCTCTTTTCATGGCCTGAATCTCCCGAGATCCTTGCCCTTGCAGAGCAGGAAAAATTTCAGATGGCGGTGGAGGAGGTGGGGGTGGGGGTGGGGGTAGAGGCACTCGATCCTCATCATCCTCATAATCATCTTCGTCATCGTCATCATCATCACCGCTATCACGATCACCATCTTCGTCGTCATCATTACCGTTATCATGATTACTATCTCCATCATCATCTAGATCTACGATGGGTGGAATTTCTGGAACGGGCGGTGTTTCTGTAATGTCTGGAACCCGAGGTCTGACTTCATTCGGATCCACGATCGGAACTTCTGGAACACGCGGAACAA
>CAYOCD010000002.1:0-20633 GCA_964402425.1 uncultured Gammaproteobacteria bacterium
TCACCAAAAACACTCAGGCATTAGCCTGAGTGTTTTTGTTTGACTATTTCCGTGGCTGGATTTTTCCTGTTGTTAAAATCCCAGATTTGTACAATTCAAGAAGACCAAGAAGGGCGGCGAGAATAGATGGGCCGGCGATGGCACCAACGGAGCCAAAGGCGGCAAGTCCACCAAGAACACTGATAAGAACAAGGAATGAATTGAGATGCGCTTTACCTCCGATGAGATAAGGACCAATCAGGTTATCAATGGTACTAACAAGTAAGACGGACCAGATGAGCAATCCAAATGCACTCATTGTTGCGCCTGTGAAAAACAGAAATAAGATGGCGGGAATAAGGACAATGGCTGTTCCAAGAAGAGGAATGAGTCCGGCGATTCCTGCAAGCGCCCCCCAGATAAGACTACCCGGCACGCCAAAGATGGTCATACCGATTCCTGCAACAACACCTTGGATGATTGCGACGATTAAGACACCGAACACAACTCCTCGAACCGTACCAACAATGCGTTTTACAAGTTTTTCATCTACAGCATTGTCGAGCGGTGAAAGTAGGAGAGCTTCTTTGTAAAGTTGTTCACGATTGACAAGGAGATAATAGAGACAAAGAAAGAAAATGAATGTATTCAAGATAAGTTGTGTTGAACTTGAAAAAACCGTACCCACATTTTCAAACGCCCATGTTGCAACTGACTTTCCTACCTGACCCATATCGACAGAAATGATTTCTTGTTGGATTGGAGTAGGAAGTGTTTGAATAACAGGGGTGATGGATGATTTTACTTGATTGATCCAAGTCGTGTCTGCAATGGAGCTTTTTACCAGATCTGATGCTTGTGTAAACATCAAGAATAAAATGATCAGAATTGGAATGAAAATCAGGATGAATGTGGCAAACGATAAGATGCTCGCAGAAATGCGCGGACGTTTTATGATGTGTCTTAATCGTTTATCAAGAGGGGAGAGAATAACCGTTGTGACAGCGGCGAGAATGAGAACCAAAATAAATGGCTGTAAAATTTGCCAGAACAGATACAAAATAGTGGCCGTCAGAAGAAGAAAAAACCATTTCTCGATGGTCATGTGTTGTGGAATGTTTGGCATAAGAGTGTTACAAATAATGAGCGCACGACAAATCTGCGACAGAACTTAGGTAATTGTACCGTGTTTTCAGAAATGAAAAAAGAAGGCAAGAAAAAAATGTGTATGGTATAATCTTTCCATGTTGGAGGAACTCTTTTTTGAAATTGGTATTGTCTTCATCATCGTCGCTGCGGCATCGATGTTGATTTATCGTCTCAAGCTTCCTTTGATTCTTGCGTATATCGTAACGGGTGTTGTCATTGGTCCAAGTTTGCTTGCGCTCACAAAAAGTTCTGATGTGTTTCATGTGATGTCGCAAATCGGCATTGCCTTTTTGTTGTTTACGGTTGGGCTCGGTCTCAATTGGCGTAATGTGAAAGATGTTGGTGGAGTTTCTTTTGCAACAGGGATTGGACAAGTGATTTTTACAACGATTATTGGGTTTGGATTTAGCTCGCTTCTTGGTTTTTCTCCTTTAACAAGTTTGTATCTTGCCGTTGCATTTACATTCGCAAGTACCATCATTGTCGTAAAATCTCTTACAGACAAAGAAGACACAGACTCGCTTTATGGCAGAATCAGTATTGGATTTCTTTTGGTGCAAGATTTTATTGCCATGATTCTTTTGCTTATATTGAACGCCATGAAAACCGGGGCACCGCTTGAGCAGGTTTTTATTGGATCGCTCTTGAAAGCAATTCTTCTTGTGCCACTTTTGTGGCTCGTCTCAGCCAAGTTGCTTCCGCCTATCTTGCATGGTGTGGCAAAGTCACAAGAATTATTGTTTGTCTTTGCGATTGGTTGGTGTTTCATGATCGCTCTCATTCTTTCAAAACTTGGTTTTGGAATAGAACTTGGTGCGCTTATTGCCGGTATTACCCTTTCCGGTTCATTTTATCAGCGTGAAATCACTACACGCATTCGACCACTCAGAGATTTTTTCCTTATCCTGTTTTTCATCGTTCTTGGGACCCAATTTCATCTTGAAGGTCTCTCAGACTTGATTCTCCCAATCGTATCTTTCACGCTTTTTATCTTGATCGGTAATCCGCTTATTGTCATGCTTGTCATGCGATTGCTTGGTTATCACCAAAGAACGGGTTTTCTTGCAGGAACAACCGTTGCGCAAATTTCTGAGTTTTCGTTTATTATTATCGGTGCCGGCATTGCAAGCGGACACTTGTCGCCAGACATGCTTGGTCTTGTGACAGCTGTCGGTATTTTGACGATTGCGGGCAGTTCATTACTTATCCAATATAATGAACGTATTTTTGATGCCATTCATCCTATATTTCGATGGCTTGAACCGAAACAAGCACTTGGCGTTGAAATGAAAAAGGTTCACAAACCTGTTCATACAGTTTTGTTTGGATTTCATCGTACAGGTTCTGCTATGCTTGAAACGATTCAGAACATGAAAAAATCTTTTTCCGTGATCGATTTTGATCCGCAAGTGATTTATGAACTTTCGGAGTGCGGAATCTCAAGTATTTATGGAGATGCAGGGGATGAGAACTTTCTTGAGGACGTTCAAGTAGACAAAGCAAAACTCGTCATTTCAACGATTCCAGATGTTGCTATTAGCTCAACAATCCTCATGTTTCTTCAATCAAAAAATTACAAAGGAACGGTGATTGTGTCCGCAAGACAGCATGAAGAAGCAGAACGTTGTTACGAACTCGGAGCAACGTATGTGATTGTGCCGAGTATTTTGAGCGGTAAAAAAATGTCAGAACTTCTTGAGAAAACAAAAATGAATAAATCGATTTGGCAAAAACTTCATCAACAATTCTCCTCAAAATAGGTATGTCCTCTCTTTCGCACGATTCCCAGCTTTCCAATTTATTAGCTCACGCACGCGTGAGCCCATATTTTGATGTTGAAGGAGCGATTTGTCTTGCAATGGAATCTTGGATGCAGCAAAAAATGGAAGCAAAAAAAGCGATTGAACGTATGTCCTCTGAAGATGTGCATCATCCTTTGTCGATTGTAAAAATCTTTTCATGGCCAGGCGGGGAGCTTTGCGCGTGCTTACATCGGGCAGAAGATGATGTGTTATTTCACTTTGATACAACACAAAATAAGTTTAGACAGATGATGTCGGCAGATCCTTTTTTGCATCCGGTTGCGCATGGGGATCGTGTCTTGGTGATGAATGATATCATCGCAAAATATCTTCCATTATCTGAACTTGAACAGGTTGTACGTCAATATGCAAATGATCCGGATCATGTATTGCAAGAAGAACTTATGTTGCGCGCACAGGTGAACACAAGAGCTGGTGAGCGTATTCCATTGCATTTGTTTCATTTGTTGGTTTTGAAAGTGCCGTCATTGAATCATGAGTACGCTTGATTTTTTCGTTAATGTTGTTAACATTGATGTATCGATTGAATCATCACATAACCTTTATGCCTCCAGGTGAATACAATCCAAACAATCCAGATAATGCAGTTGGTATTGAAGCAATAAAAGGTCCTGAAAAACCAAAAGGCCCTGAAAAGAAAGGTCCAAATTTGGAAAAGTTGGCACAGTTAAAAGCAGCTGCAGAGGCTCGAAAAGCAGAATTGCAAAAACGAGAAGATTCTTTGAGAACAGCAGAAGTTCCTCAAATAAATGCCGCAAGGTATATAGCTCAAGAAATTGCCGTTTCTGGTTCTCCTGATAAGTCATTTACACAATTATCAGCAGAGGAAAGACGAAAACTCGGGGAGAGCATGCTTGAAAAAAATAATGAACTCCTAGAAGGAAGAGAAAGTGTACGTCTGGGCGACACAAGTCCACAAAGAGCAGAGAGTTCTCGGGATGGAATTGATGCAGGTGATTACAAAGCAATTACACCAGAAATGATAGCTGCCTCAAAAGAAGGGAGGCTTTCTCCTGACGGTTCAATTATGAAAGAAGCAAGTCCACTTTCTCCTGACAGAGATTGGACAGAAAAAATTCCACCCCTCCCAAATAAACCTGCTCTTAAAAAAAGGACATGGGATCCACGAACATGGATTTAGTCCAAAACTCTTGACGCAAAATAGTTAGCACTCTATAATCTAGAGTGCTAATTTGTTTTTGTATGGAATCCCGCCCGCAACAACTTCTTCGTCTTATCATCGACGATTATATTAAAACCGCCGAGCCGGTTGGTTCAAGGTATCTTGTTGAACAGTATAAACTTGATATCTCACCCGCGACCGTTCGCAACGAAATGAGTTTGCTTGAGGAAGAAGGATATTTGCGACATGCGCATACATCAAGTGGGCGAATTCCAACAGAGAAGGCATATCAGTTTTACTTAAAAGAATTTTTAGGAAAGGGCGGAAAGGGCGGAGAAGGCGGAAAGGGCGGAAGGGAATTTGGAAAGATGGCGTATGAGGAAAATAAAGAATCGGCCGTGAAGTCGATTGCGAAACGTCTTGTGGAAATCTCTGGTGAAACCGCAATTGTGGCCTTTGATCCAAACTGGAGTTTTTACACAGGTGTGTCGAATCTTATGCAGAAACCAGAGTTTCATGACTCCGTGCCTGCACTCGCGGAACTTGTTGATCAGTTCGATGCCGTTGTCTCAGACATGTTTGATCGTGTCTCGCATGAGCCGCAAGTGTTTATCGGGTCACACAATCCGTTTGGTGATCAGATGACAACCATTATCGTCCGCTACGATTTTCCAAACACGGCCGGCGGTATTCTTGGACTCGTTGGTCCTATGCGTATGGATTATGCAAGAAATCTCGCGCTTCTCGAAGCGGCGAAAAAGATTATCAATGAATTAAGTGAAGAATAGAAATATGTCTGAAACACATACAGAACAAAATATTGACCAGCCTCTTGAAACACCGATCGCTGAGAAATGTCCTTCGTGCGATGAATATAAACTCGGATGGCAGAGAGCGCTCGCAGATTATGACAATTTGAAAAAGGATTTATTGAAAGAAAAAGAAGGAATGCGTCGTATTGTGAAAGAGGATGTTGCAGAATCGATTATTCCGATTCTGGATCATTTTGACCAAGCGCTCAGGTTTAAACCACAAGGGCTTGATGCCACAGCAGAGAACTGGGTGACAGGTATGATGCATGTGCGTAACCAGCTCGAAAGTGTGCTTCTTGGACTCGGTGTTGAATCGTTCGGCAGTGTGGGTGATATATTTGACTCAAACGTGCACGAATCGGTTGGTGAACGTGAAGATGCAGATGCTGCGGATCACTCCATTATTGAGGTTTCACAACGCGGATGGAAACTCGCAGAAAGAGTGATTCGTCCCGCGCTCGTGATCGTAAAAAAATAAGCTCCCTGTCATTCTGAGCAAAGCGAAGAATCTCGTGTTTACACAAGATGAATCATTTTGCTCAGGATGACACAAACATAAAAAATAAATTCACATCAGAGGAACGCGAGATTCTTCGCTTTGCTCAGGATGACTCAATTATATGTCAAAAATTATTGGAATCGATCTTGGAACAACAAACTCATGCGTCGCCATCATGGAGGGTGGTCAACCGAAGGTTTTGGAGAATAAAGAAGGTGCACGTACAACGCCATCAATTGTTGCAACGGCAAAGAGCGGGGAGCGCGTTGTTGGTTTGCCAGCAAAACGCCAAGCTGTGACAAACCCAGCAAATACTTTGTTCTCGATTAAGCGCTTGATTGGACGTCGTTTTGACGATGCAGAAGTTGCACGTGACAAGCAGGTGATGCCGTACTCTATTGTGAAGCACGGTGACGGTGTTGGAATTAAAATGGGAGAGAAAGATTACACCCCAGAAGAAATCTCCGCGATGATTTTGCAAAAGATTAAAGCCGATGTTGAAGAAAAGCTTGGTGAAAAAGTTACAGAAGCGGTTATTACGGTTCCTGCATACTTTGACGACGCACAACGTAACGCAACAAAAGTCGCGGGTGAAATCGCAGGACTCAAAGTTTTGCGCATCATTAACGAGCCAACCGCAGCGGCGCTCGCATACGGATTCGACAAGAAAGCGGGACAACAAATCGCTGTATATGACCTTGGTGGAGGAACCTTCGATGTTTCTGTGCTCGATATTTCGGCGGACACGGTTGAAGTAAAATCTACAAACGGAGACACACACCTTGGTGGAGATGACTTTGATCGCGTGATCATTGATTGGATTCTTGCGGAGTTCAAAAAGCAAGAAGGAGTTGATCTCGCAAAAGACGCCCTTGCATTGCAACGCATTAAAGACGCCGCTGAACGTGCAAAGATCGAGCTCTCAACATCACAACAAACAGAAATCAATCAACCATTTATTACATCAGATGCGAACGGCCCAAAGCACTTGGTGATTACGCTTACGCGTTCAAAGCTCGAAGAGCTTTGTTACGATCTTGTTCAAAAAACAATCGGACCTGTGCAAGCAGCACTTAAAGATGCTGGCCTCTCAAAGGATGATATTCAAGAAATCGTGATGGTTGGAGGAATGACACGCATGCCGCTCGTGCAAAAAGTTGTCGAAGAATATTTTGGAAAGAAACCAAATATTACTGTGAACCCAGATGAAGTTGTGGCTCTCGGAGCTGCGGTTCAAGCAGGAGTTTTGCAAGGTGAAGTGAAAGACGTGTTGTTGCTCGATGTAACCCCGTTGTCCGTCGGTATCGAAACAATGGGAAGTGTGATGACTAAGTTGATCGAACGCAACACAACGGTGCCAACATCAAAGTCACAAATCTTCTCGACCGCGGCGGACAATCAAACAACAGTTGAAATTCACGTGCTTCAAGGTGAGCGCGCGATGGTGGATGGAAACAAAACCCTCGGACGCTTTGTGCTCTCCGGTTTGCCAATGGCCCCACGCGGCGTTCCACAAATTGAAGTGAAGTTCGATATCGACGCAAATGGAATTTTACATGTGACCGGAACGGACAAAGCATCTGGAAAGAGTCAACAAATTATAATCCAAGGATCAACAGGTCTCTCGAAAGATGAAATTGAACGCATGAAGAAAGATGCGGATGAGCATGCGGAAGAAGATGCAAAACGTAAAGAACGCGTTGAACACCAAAACATTGCAGAAACAATGATTTATACAACGGAGAAAATGTTGAAGGACGGCGGAGACAAAATCTCGGAAGTAGAACGTAAGGAGGTCGAAGAAAAGATCGAAGCCTTGAAGAAGGTAAAGGATGGCGACGATCATGAAGCGATTAAGAAAGCTGCGGATGAATTGTCCACAGTCGCGCAAGCGGTTGGTGCGAAGATGTATCAGGAGGGAAAGGGCGGAGAAGACGGAGAAGGAGGAAAGGGCGGAGAGGAACAAGCAAAGAAAGATGAACCGATTGATGCAGAGTTTACGGAGAAGAAGGAATAATTATTCGTAAGGGCGAGCTTTGGGCTCGCCCTTTCGACGTAAAATAATTATGGCAAAAGATTATTATAAACTTCTCGGAATAGAAAAATCCGCTTCTCAAGACGAAATCAAAAAAGCATTTCGTGTTTTGGCGCACAAACATCATCCAGATAAACAGGGAGGTGATGAAGCAAAATTCAAAGAGATCAATGAGGCATATCAGGTTTTGAGTGATGAAAAAAAACGTGCGCAGTATGATCAGTTTGGTTCTGGTGCGTTTGATGGTTCGGCCGGTGGCGGATATGGCGGCGGTGGATTTAATGGTGCCGGTTTTGATTTTTCTGGATTTCAAGGTGCGGGCTTTGAGGATCTTGGTGATATTTTTGGTGGAATGTTTGGTGGATCGCGCGGGGCGTCTCGTGAACGTCGCGGTGGCGATATCCAAGTGGATGTTCATCTTTCATTTCATGAATCCATCTTCGGTGTCGATAAAGAAGTTTCCCTTACAAAAAATATTGCTTGTGAACGCTGCTCTGGAAACGGGGCGGAACCGGGGAAGGGTGTAAAGAAATGTGGAACATGTGATGGTCATGGGGTCGTGATCGGCGTTCAGCGCACGATTCTTGGCGCGATGCAGACAAAACGCACATGTGAAACGTGTCATGGAACCGGAGAGATTCCAAATACACCGTGTACAACCTGTCGTGGTGCGGGACTTGAAAAGAAACGTAAAACACTCAACGTACATATTCCGTCGGGTGTGGAAGACGGAAACGTTTTGCGTGTCCGTTCAGAAGGTGAGGCAATTAAAGGTGGTGAGGCCGGCGATTTGTTTGTGCGTATTGGTGTGAAGCCTGATCAGCGTTTTGAACGTGATGGCGACACGATTTATTCGGAGAAACAAATCGGATTTTCACAAGCCGCACTTGGTGCCGTTGTTGCAATCGAGACGGTTGATGGAAAAGCAGACCTCACGATTCCAGCGGGAACACAATCACAAACACAATTAAGACTCAGAGGAAAAGGTGTGCCATCACGCGGAAGTCGTGGAGATCACATTGTGATTATAAAAGTTGTTACACCGCACAAGTTATCAAAAGAACAGCGGAAGATGTTAGAGACACTTGGGTTAAATGAATAAAACACAAAACCGAGCCATGGCTCGGTTTTGTGTTTTATTGAATTCTTGTCGAATAGTTGAATAAAAAAAATCGACCAAATTGGTCGAAAGAGAGATGTGTCCATTTCGGAGAATCATTAGTTTAGATTGAATGTGTCTTGGCCATCTTGTCGTGCTTCGAGTATAAGCAAGCAAGTCTCTGCCTCAGAAACAGTCTCGAACGCACTCAAAATGAATTGAGTTTCACCAGGTTCAACAAAACAGGGGGTTTTCAATTTAACGCGTTCGTTTGTATCCAGGTCTATCGTAAGGAGCAAATCATCCATGTCATAAACACAGATTTGAACAGAGTTGTTTACTACCTGAAACCGCATGGTGAACCTGTTGAAAGGCGTTTCTTTGGAGATGCCCATTACCTCATGTTCCCATTCGGTTGGCTCTGTATCCTTGTCTTCTGAAACGAATCTTTGGCTCACTAGCAGAAAAAGAGTAGAAGTAGCTTGTGCCAACTCGTGTTCAATTTCCTCGATCTGACTTTCTGCTTCTCCTGCGGCTTCTACACAATGGATGAGTTGCTGCAATTCTGCTTTCATTTGCTCGGGAGTTCGATGCGCCATGTCTGACCTCCATGGATAAGAAAAGAACAAAAGAAGAGATCGGCATCGTACGGAGATTTTGCCTGATCGTCAACAGTTTGATAGTGTAACGTCACTATGTTTGAACTCCTCCACACAAAAGGCAAAGCACGTCGCGGCAGAATCACTGCCGCACACGGGGTTATTGAAACTCCCATTTTCATGCCGATTGCTACAAAAGGAGCTGTGAAGACCCTTTCGTCTTCTGATATGGAAAAACTCGGTGCGCAGATTATTTTAAACAATACCTATCATCTTTTGTTGCGCCCTGGTTTTGAGAATTTAAAAAAACTTGGAGGCATGCATAAACTCATGAATTGGCAAAAGCCTATTTTGACGGACAGCGGAGGGTATCAAGTTTTTAGTCTTTCAAAGATGAATAAAACCACAGAGGAAGGAGTGAAGTTTCAATCGCACATTGATGGCTCTTACATTTTTCTTACTCCAGAAAGTTCCATGGAAATGCAACAAGTCATCGGATCCGATATCGCGATGCAGTTTGATGATGTTGCTGCGGGAATATCCACGCGTAAGCGTTATGAAGATGCGATGGAAAGAAGTTTGCGGTGGGCGCGTCGAAGTAAAGAGCATCATGATCTTATATCGCCTGAGGCTCTCGAAGGCCAAAGCAGTGCTTCGACAAGCTCGATGAATATAAAAAAGCAGATGCTTTTTGGAATCGTTCAAGGAGGAACGCATGAAGATCTTCGTACAAGATCTGCAGAAGGGCTCATCGAAATCGGATTTGACGGCTATGCTATCGGCGGACTTTCTGTTGGTGAGCCACGAGAAGATATGTTTCGGATGGTGAAGCATGTGTGCGATGCGTTGCCCGTCGACAAGCCACGCTATTTTATGGGCGGGGGAATGCCGGAAGAAATTGTGGAGAACGTGCGTGCCGGCGTCGATATGTTCGATTGTGTGTTGCCGTCGAGAAATGCTCGACACGGAACACTCTTCATTTGGAATCAAGATCCGTCCACCATCGAGTACATGAACGTCGATGCAACGAGTCCAACTTGGTATAAACAAGTGCGAATGACCAATGAAGCAAGCCAGTTCGACGAATCACCGATTGATCCGTATTGTGACTGTGAGACTTGTAAAACAACGTCGAGGGCTTATTTGCGTCATTTGTTCTCCGTACAAGAAATATTAGCGCTTCGATTAGCATCGATTCACAACTTACGTTTTTATCTTCGTCTCATGGAAGAATTACGTCGAAGCATTGCCTGAGCTTGTAAAAGGCCTTAAAATCGATCGAGTAACCCTTGATCGATTTTTTGTTTTCGTGTAAAGAGAGTGTGTGGAGGCATGTCATGGAATACGTATTGTCGTACATAACAGCGTGGCTCATTTTCAAAGTTTTAGGGATTCCTCTTCTTGTGTTTGTTATTTGGGCGACCATTTATGAAGATAAAGAAGATGGTGGCCCACGCGGCGTGGTCGCCATCAGTGTTTCCCGCACACTCTTTGCTCTTTGGTGTGTAATCATTTTCATTCGTGGCTTGTTCTGTTGAGGAAACCCTTGATGGAACAACAAGGAGGTGTGTGATGACCATCGTTCTTACGTGGACCATATTCAAATGGGCAATTATCCCAATCCTCTTTCTGTTTTTCTTTGGTCTTGCTGGTGTTCTGCCTGATAATAATATTTTTCCAGTTCGACTGGGAATTTTCTTTGTCAGCGGAATCATGCTTCTTGTATGGCTCATCATTTTTTCTTTCGTGGATTTCTCCTCTGAACCCAATCGGGTTCTTTTTTGTTTGTGCTATAATTCACTCATATGAAGTCTTCTCAAAGTACGCTTGTTTTGAAGTATCTTGTTGCGGATTTGATTCGTGAAATCCTTTTTCTTCCAATTTGGTGGTACACCATCGGACTTGCACGCATGGCTATGTGGTGCGGAGCTTCTGTGCGTGGTGCAGCACACACAACAGGACTCAGTATCTGGGCAAAGAATTTGTTTGTTCCTATGTATGGGGAAACAAGTTTTTCTGGAAAGCTGATCAGTTTTTTTATGCGATTGGTTATGGTTATTGCACGCGGCTTTGCCACGTTTATTTGGATGTTGATCGCCATTTTGTTGTTCGCTCTTTATCTTGTAACTCTTCCTCTGTCCGTGCTTGGTATTTTATATCACGGACTTGGAATGGTTTTTGTGTAATATGCCAAACGGATATCTCATCAATAAAAAAACGTACATTGCGCTGAATCTTGATCATCGCGCCATGGAAGAGCGTGCGGCAAAAATGCACGCGGCACAAACAATAAGTGGAATCAGTTTTTTGGTGTGCCTGTTTTTTATGCTCACGGGAATCGGGTTGTTTGTGTATCAAAATGGTTTTACCGAATTTCCTGAGTTTGCAGTGTTTTTGAGGCCGTCGTTTGCCCTCATGCTTGTTTCTGTTGGATTTGTGGTTGGGTGTTTTTCGTTCATGCATCAATCAGAAATCAAGCGTCATCTTGTTTTTATTCCAAAACGTGATCGAAATTCTGCAGATCCGGAACTTGTGACTGTTGATACTGTTTCAAAAGAGGTGATTGATTTTGTTCAATTTTTTCATCCAAGCGCCATGAAAGCCCTTGATTCGGCGTTTGTCCTTGCCGAACGTTTTGGTCACGCGACTATTGAACCATTGCATTTGTTTGTGGGGGCGATTGAGGATGAGTCCGCCTCTATTTTATTTGGAAGATTAGGGTTGTCGTTTGAAAAAATAAAAGATCCCTTGAGTCGCAGGCTTTCAACGCGACAGATTGGGGATTTGACAGGATTAAATAAAGAGGCGGAACGCGTTTTGTTACAGGCATTTTATAATGCTTACATGGAGGGGCAAGAGCACGTTTCAGCACTTGAGCTCTTTTTTGAGGCATATAAAGCAGAGCCATTTTTGGAAGACTTATTCCAAGAACAAAATGTAGATGCCGAGCAATTTGAGAACATGGTGGATTGGATTCGCATTCATGAAAAAATTCGTGATCAGTATTTGCGATTTCAAAAGGCTGCCGCATCTAAACCAACAGGAGCAATGAATAGATCGATGACTTCTGTCGCAACACCTCTTCTTGATGCGTTTTCAGAAGATCTCACAACAGATGCGGTTTACGGCAGACTCCCCATGATGATTGGACGAGAAGAAGAAATTGAACAAGTGTTTCGAGTGATTGAGGGTGGACGTGAAAGTGTGTTGCTTGTTGGTCAACATGGTGTTGGAAAAGGAAGTGTTCTCGCAGGAATTGCGGCATTGATGGTTGAAGAACGTGTTCCTGACATCTTGAAAGATAAACGCCTCGTCAAGATTTCTATTCCGCAACTTGTGAGTGGTGTGTCTGTTGAGATTGCACAAGAACGGTTGATGCTCATGCTTGATGAGGTGTCTCGATCGCGCAACATCATTCTTGCCCTCATGGATCTTGAACAGCTTACGGCGGATCTTGTGCCACTTTTGTCCGATTATCTCTCAAGAGGGGCAACATTTGTGATTGCAACCACTACACCGCAGGATTACACTGAATCGATTGAGCGTTCCATGCTCGGACGCATTTTTCAAAAAGTGCGTGTGGATGAACCAGATGAAAAAACAGCCATTCGTATTCTCGAATCAAAAATTGGAGGCATCGAACATGAAAAAAAGGTGATCTTCCAGTATGACGCGGTTGAAAAATGCGTAAAGTTGTCCGATCGCTACATGCATGAACAGTATTTGCCGAAAAAGGCGATTGAGATCGCACGTGAAGTCGCACAACAGGTTGCAAAAAATCGCGGAGAGAACGGAGTTGTGACAGGAGAAGATGTTGCAAAAATCATCGCAACAAAAACAGGGATCCCTGTTACAAACGTTGCGGAAGATGAAAAAATGAAACTGTTACATCTTGAAGATGAAATGCATGGACGCGTTATCGGACAAGATGAAGCTGTGAAGGCGGTCGCGAGTGCGCTCAGACGAGCGCGCGCAGATTTGCGCCCAGGTTCACGTCCGATTGCCTCGTTTTTGTTCCTTGGGTCAACAGGGGTTGGAAAGACTGAACTTGCAAAAACACTTGCGGCAACATACTTTGGCAGTGAACAAATGATGATTCGTGTGGACATGTCCGAGTATCAAGATGTCCGCAGTCTGGACAAGTTGATCGGCGCGCCGGGATTAAACCAAGGTGGACTCTTCTCTGAAGCGGTCAGAACACGCCCGTTTGCCGTTGTTCTTCTTGACGAGCTTGAAAAGGCGGATCCAAATATCTTGAACGTCTTCCTCCAAATTCTTGACGACGGCCGCGTAACAGACGCAGCTGGCCGCGTGATCGATTTCACAAATACGATTATCATCGCAACATCAAACGCAGGAACACAATATATTCAGGATGCGGTTGCAAGAGGCGAGTCAACGGATGTGATCAAGACGCATCTTCTCGAGGAGGAGTTGCGTACAATCTATCGTCCTGAGTTTCTCAATCGATTTGACGGCGTGATTGTCTTTAAACCTCTCGAAGAATCACAAATTGTTGAGATTACGAAGCTTATGATTGCGCAGGTCACAAAACGTCTGGAAGGAAAGGGAATTGGATTCCAGGTAACGGATGCAGAGGTGCTTGAACTCGCACATAAGGGCTATGATCCAAAGTTCGGTGCGCGGCCACTCAGACGCGTTGTTCAAGAAGAAGTCGATAACGCAATCGCAAATGCCCTGCTTGAAGGTAAAGTTCAAAGACGTGATACAATCATCCTCGATGTCGGAGGAGTGATGTCTATTCAAAAAGGGAAGGAATTATGATGAGTCTTCTTATTAGTTTTGGGGTGATGGCATTTATCATTGCATTTTTTGCGACGGTACTTGTTCGATTTGTGGCTACAAAATGGCATATTGTGGATCATCCGCATCACCCAAAGAATGTGCATACGCACCCAATCCCGCGCCTAGGAGGGGTCGCTATTTTTCTTGCTGTGACGATTGCTGTGATTGGGTCATTATTGTCCTCAACATGGCTTGTGTCTGGGGAGATTCAGTATGCTCAATATATTGGATTTTTGCTCGGTGGTTTTATTTTGATGATTGGCGGTTACGTTGACGATCGTTTTGATTTGTCTCCGCGATACGCCATCATCGCTCCGCTTCTTGCGAGTGCAACGGTCATTTTGTGCGGGGTGAATATTGAAAAACTCACAAACCCATTTGGCGGCGTGATCTTTCTTGCTGCGTGGCAGTCAAACATCATTGTCTTTGTGTGGCTCATGGTTGTTATGTATACCACAAAGTTTCTCGACGGCCTCGATGGTCTCGCAACGTCCGTGACCTCAATCGGCTCGCTCATGGTTTTGCTTCTCGCACTGACCATTGCTTACTTTCAACCCGACGTCGCACTTCTCGCTGCAATCGTTCTCGGTGCACAGCTTGGATTCCTTTTTTGGAACTTCCACCCAGCTTCAATTTTTCTTGGTGAAGGTGGTAGCACACTCGTCGGCTTCTTGGTTGGTATGCTCGCTGTTATTTCGGGCGGCAAACTCGCAACAGCTCTCCTTGTCCTCGGTGTCCCGCTTCTCGACGTCATGTGGATTGTCCTCCGACGCTTTCGAGCGGGCGGCATGAAACAAATTTTTGTAGGTGATCGTAAGCACTTACATCACAGATTGTTCGATCGTGGTTGGGGTCAAACACAAATCGTACTATTTTACGTGTTTATTGCGGGATTATTTGGTATCTCAACGCTTTTTCTACAAAGTAAAGAAAAAGCAATCATCCTTATTCTCCTTGCGGGACTTATGTTCGTTGCAGCCGCATTTTTTGTGAGGAATGAGCAAAAACCGATAAAGTCCTGATTTATACACCTATTTCTTGACACAAAGGACTTCAGACGGTACTATTCCCGCATAATTTATTCTTTTCGCAGGCATACCGTCTCGTAACCCGAGTCTGAGGAGCCGCGTACGTATTGCTATGGCAAACATTGCTGTTATCACAACTGGAGGAAAACAATACATTGTCCGTGAAGGGCAAGAGCTTAAGGTAGAAAAAATGGATCTTGAACCAGGAGCAACCGTCTCTTTTGACGCACTCTTGATTTCTGATGAAGAAGGAACACAAACTCAGGTTGGAACTCCAACCGTGAGCGGTGCTAAAATTTCAGCGAGTGTTATTGATAACGGACGAGCAGACAAAGTCTCCGTCATCAAGTATAAGCCAAAGTCTCGATACCGACGCAACGTTGGGCATCGTCAGCCTTTTACGCAAATTCGCATTGAAAAGATTGCCGCTTAAAAAGCGCAATTTTTTTTTAAAACTTTCAAAATGGGCGCCTCGCTTGTGCTTCGGCAAAAAAATGTTTCAACGTATGTGAATACGTTTCAACATCTTTTTTGCCTCCAGCACTTCGCGATGCATCCCATTTTGAAAGTTTTACATGTCTACACAACATAACTCTGGAGGAAAACACTATGCAAAAAAACTACTCCGTCAAAAAGATTCTAAATACGTTTTGGAATGGAATGAGGATGTACAAAAAATCTATTTTTCTGATTGCATTTCTTTCGTTTGCTGCAAATTTGAGCGATGTAATTGTTCCGCTCTTTTACAAAGCGTTCTTTGATGTTTTGGCTGAGACAACTCCCGCTGTAGATCGTGTACCAGAATTGGTTCATTTGATTTTTGTCATTTTGGCGATAAATGGATTTACTTGGGTATGTTGGCGCATTGTGATGTTTGTTTATAATGTATTTCAACCAAACGTAAAAAAGAATCTGGAGACAAATTCTTTTGCTTATGTTTTGGATCATTCATACACATTCTTTTCGAATGCGTTCATTGGTTCTTTGGTCCGAAAGATTCATCGTCTCGCGAATGCATTTGAGAAACTGTTGGATGAATTACTTTGGAATATTCTTTCTCTGGTTATTATCGTAACAGGAAATTTGATCGTTCTTTTCATGAGAGATGTCAGATTAGGAATTGTTCTTTTGATCTGTGTTGTCGTAATTGCCGTGTTTAACGTTGCGTTTGCTGTGTGGAAATTGAAATATGACTACGCAAAATCCTTGTTAGATTCTGAATCCACAGCTGTTTTATCAGACGCCCTTACAAACAGTACAACCATCAAATTGTTTTCATCACAAGTACAAGAAAAAAATGTTTTCGGGAGCGTGCTGGAAAAATGGCGTCAGGCACAAACGCGATTGTGGAACTATGATACGATCGCAGAATCTGTTCAGGCTGGTTTGATGGTGATTGCGGAATTCGTTATGTTTTATGTGGCCATCCAATTATGGCAACAAGGATTGCTCACCATCGGAGATTTTGCTCTCATTCAAAGCTTCATGATTGGAATTTTCATGCGCGTTTGGAACTTAGGAAAATCCATTCGTCATATTTATGAGGGGCTTGCCGATGCAGCAGAAATGGTTGAGATCCTAGAAACACCTCATGAAGTGAAAGATGTTCCAAGGGCAGACTTAATGCGGGTGATCGATGGATCTATTCAATTTCAGGATGTTAGATTCAAGTTCAATCAAACACGTGTCGTGTTAAATGGATTGAATATGCAAATTGCGCCCCATGAAAAGATTGCCCTTGTTGGGCCGTCTGGTGCTGGAAAAACAACCATCACAAAATTACTTTTGCGATTTCATGATGTGGAGTCCGGTGTGATCTCTATTGATGGTCAAAACATCGCAAGGGTCACGCAAAATAGTTTGCGTGAAGCAATTGCAATGGTTCCGCAAGAACCAATCTTGTTTCACCGATCGCTCATGGATAACATCCGTTACGGACGACCAGATGCGAGCGATGAAGAGGTGTTTGAGGCTGCACGTCGTGCAAGATGCCATGATTTCATCATGGAACTTCCTGAAAAATATCAAACATTCGTTGGTGAACGTGGAATTAAACTTTCTGGTGGGGAACGCCAACGCATCGCGATTGCTCGTGCCATCTTGAAAAATGCACCAATCCTCGTTCTCGACGAAGCAACCTCAAGTCTTGACTCTGAGTCAGAATCCTTGATTCAAGCCGCACTCGACGAGCTTATGAAAGGGAAGACAACGATTGTTATTGCTCATCGCTTGTCGACGATTATGCGCATGGATCGTATTGTCGTGATTGATGGCGGAAAGGTTGTCGATTCGGGAACACATGATGAACTGCTTACAAAAGCAGGAATCTATAAAAAGCTTTGGGATATCCAGGCTGGCGGATTCATTGAATAATGATCAAACCCACGAAGCCTATTCGTGGGTTTTTCTATTGACCACTTTGCTGTTTTAGGATAGAATCGTCTCTCCATGAAATTCATTCATGAGAGATGACAAAGGAGTCCTCGTGTCAGCAACAAGTTCTGTGGGTGGGAAGTTGAGCAAAAAAGAGCGTGATTGGATTGTGCTTCTTCGGAAGCTTAAAGGACAATACAACGTGAATTTTGACCAGCACATTCATGCAGTGCTTTCGGAAGCGGGTTTCGTGGACGATCAGATCGATGAGCGCTTTTTTTCCACCCAATACGTAAGGCAACCTCATGAAAATGGAGTTCACAACGTTAGTGTTGGATTCTCGCGCTTCGGGCATCTTGGAGCCACGACAAAAAAAGTCATGGATGAGATCAGTAAGATGAACCGCTATTGCGGAACGCTGCATGTGGGTCTTGCAATTGCTCGCGAGCACCCGGTGATTGAGATGGATATTCAGATTCTGTTACTCGGCACAACCATGCAGTTTTCTGACAAGAAATCCTCTGGCTGGGCACCGCTCATTGAGCTTGGTCCGAACACGCGCCGGCTCACTATGGTGTACCGCGCGCCCGTAAACAAGTCTTCGATGTGGAGTGGAAACATCCAACATCTCGGTTTTCAGATCATGGATTCATAGGACTCGTTCTGACCTCAGGTTTTCTGGGGTTTTTTGTTTTTAATCCATATAAACAACCTTGACGTTTTGGCTTTTTTGGATACAATGCGTTCTCCCAATACGGGAGCGTTCATTTACTTCCCTTGTAAAGAGGGGGCGAGGAAAACACCATGATCATTGATGTCCATGTTCATACGTCAGACAAATCAATGGTTGGTTTGCATACGACAGACGCATCGATTGGTGCGCTCGAACGTTATGCAAATAACCTCGATCTTCGAAAGATCTTTGTGATCGCTACGTATTTTCCGTTCAAGGGACGAGGGGTTCCGAATCGGGAGATGTTGAAGCGTATTGAAGGAAATAAACGATTCGCCATGATTGGTAGTCTGGATGTGATGAATCAATTTGAGGAAGGTCTTAATGAGCTTGAGGGGCTTGCGGTGGATGGGCTTTTGGTCGGCATTAAATTGTTTGCTGGTTATCAAACCTTTCGTATTTCAGATCCTTCCATTTTTGACGTGTATCGATTGGCACAGAAATACAATCTTCCCGTGACGATTCATGGTGGGGAATTGCATCACTGTTGTCCGCATGAACGTCGAGAAAGTGGAAATTTGAAATGCGGGAATCGTTTCTGTTGGATTGATCGAAATCAAGATCTTGCTTGGCCAGACGCGTTTCGTGAGGCGATTCGTTCGTTTCCGGATGTGAATTTTGTGATCGCTCATCTTGCAAATCCGTTTTTTGATCAGCTTCGATCACTTATGGCAGATTTTCCAAATGTTTTCACGGACACCTCCGGTCAATTTCTGTCAGGAACGGATGAAGCGCGGGCTTTGTACAAAGCGGAAATCGTTGGGGAGCTGAAAAAGTTCCTTCTTATTCCAGGTGGAGTAGATCGATTAATGTTTGGTTCGGATTTTCCGATTCAGTCTTTTAAAGACACGATTGAACTCGTTGAGTCGCTTGGGCTTGATCAGGATGCCAAAGAAAAGATCTTTTGGCGCAATGCAAACAAGGTGTATCGTCTCGGGTTTGAGACGCGAGGTGTGCAATGAAGGTGCTTGTAACAGCTGGAAACACCATGACTATGATTGATGATGTTCGAGCCATTTCGAACATTTTTCGTGGGAAGACAGGAAACAAGATCGCAGAGCAGATGTGTGAAGCGGGTCATAATGTGATTTTGCTTACCTCAAGTCCAGATTTGGTTTTGCATCGTTCCGTACCGGATATCTCTACAGAAGGATCTCTGGCCGTTGTTGCATACAAGACGTACGATGATCTTCTTGCAAAGATGGAATACGCCGTGAGGAACAATCGATTCGATTTGATTGTTCACTCGGCAGCGGTGAGTGACTACAAGGTAGTGGGCACGTACGTTCCGTGTGAACCGAATGAATCTCCATACGTTGGTCCGATGCATTTTGTCATCAAGATGCTCGAAAAAATCGGAAAGATTTCTTCTTCGCACAAGCGACTGTTCCTCGAGCTTGTCCCTACGGGAAAGATCATCGACAAGATTCGTCGCGATTGGGGATTCAAGGGGTATCTTGTGAAGTTCAAGCTTGAGGTCGGAATCACAGACGGAAAGCTTCTTGATATCGCGCGGGCGAGTCGGGCGCAATCTAATGCGAATCTGATTGTGGCAAATTGTCTTGAATGGGCGAGCGAGCGTGCGTACGTGATCGGTCGTGACGATGTTGCACATGCTGTGAAACGTGAAGATATCGCTTTGGCGATTTTGCGGAGGATGCAATGAGAGTTTTGCTTGGAGTGACTGGATCTGTTGCAGCTGGACTCATGCCTAAGCTTGCAAACGCACTTATTGCCTCGGGGCATGATGTGCAAATTATCATGACAAAATCCGCGCGCTATTTTCATGAGCCGGATAATCTTTCCAAGAAAATTCCCTGGTGGAATGAACGCGATCCTCGGAAAATTCCTGAGGCGAAAGAATGGTCGCAGGTTCGTGTGTGGACGGATGAGAACGAATGGTTCCGTCGATTTACGCGTAGAATAATTCAGTTTCTGGGTCGTTATGGAGAGCAATCTTACCAAAAGGACGATCCTATCCTTCATGTCGACCTGCGTAAATGGGCAGATGTGCTCGTTGTTGCGCCCCTTTCGGCGAATACGCTCGCAAAGATGTCTGTTGGCATGTGTGACAATTTGTTGACGTGTGTCTTTCGTGCATGGGACTTTGATAAGCCTGTCATTTTTGCGCCCGCCATGAACACCTTCATGTGGTCAAACCCATGGACAGACATGCAAATAAATATTCTAAGTTGTTTGCAAGGGGCATCTGGCGGGTATCATGTTCGCTTCGTTGAACCACAGAGGAAGGTTCTTGCATGCGGTGACGAAGGTGTTGGTGCCATGGCTGATATCTCCAAAATCGTCGACGCGGTAAACAAACTCGATAAAACAAAAACGGCCCAAGCGGCCGCTCTCACCCCGAAGTAACACTTCGGGGTTTTTTTATCACGTCGTTCGCGAACAATGTGATTTATCCACAATATTTACGTTGACAATCGCTTAATTTTCTGATGAAATATCATTATAAGAACTCCTGAATGCATAAAAGCGCAGGAGTTTTTTTGTTTTGTTTAAATTCGTTAACTCATTTATAATGAAAACAATATGAAGAAAGCTGCTGTTACATTAGAAA
>CAYOCD010000002.1:20733-133390 GCA_964402425.1 uncultured Gammaproteobacteria bacterium
TTGGACAAGAAGATCGATATGATTGATTTTAAGTTTGAGAAAAAGATCGATCTTTTGGACAAGAAGATTGAGGGAAACACGTTTGAAATTAGACAAATGTCTAAGGAGTTTGTTGATTTTGTAAATTTCATGAAGGAAAACGTCATGCTTCGAGATGAAACGAAAGACCGTATTAATGAACGTGTCGATACAAAATTTACCAAATATACATCAGATCAGTTTGAATTTCAGGATCATGTTGGAAAACGTTGCGAAAATGTGGAGCATGAAACATTGGCGCTTCAGCATCGAGTGACATTGATCGAGAAACACCTTGACATGTAAATAAAACACCCTCTGCTAAAAATGCGAGGGTGTTTTATAATTTTCGTCTGCCTCTGAGTGCATCACCTAGCGTAACTTCATCTGCAAACTCGAGTGTTGCGCCCATAGGAAGTCCGCGTGCGAGACGTGTGACTTGAACGTGTGGCGATAAAAGTTTTGTGAGATAAAGGATCGTTGTTTCGCCCTGTGTGGTTGGTGAGAGAGCGAGGATTACTTCCGAGACGCCGCCCGCTTGAATACGAGCGACGAGTTCACGAATGCGAAGTGCGTCCGGAGTAATTCCTTCGATTGGGCTCAATATTCCGCCGAGCACATGATAGAACCCCCGATAAAAACCCGTCGCTTCAATCGTTGATATGTCGCGTGGTTCTTCAACGACACACAAAATCGCTTTATCACGACGAGTATCTGCACATTGTTCGCACAACGGTTTTTCCGTATAGGTAAAACAAGTTGGACAGGTTTGAATTTTTTCGCCGAGCTCAAGGAGTGCGCGCGCCATGACGTGTAAATCTGCCTTGGGCTGCTTTAGCATATAATAAACATAGCGTAGGGCCGTTTTGGGCCCCACGCCAGGTAAACGCGAGAACGCGGCAACGAGATTTGTGATGGGTTCCGGGAACTTTCTCACATTAGCCTGCAAGATTTTTCAACATATCT
This sequence comes from uncultured Gammaproteobacteria bacterium, assembly GCA_964402425.1. GTDB lineage: Bacteria > Patescibacteriota > Patescibacteriia > UBA9934 > GWF2-40-263 > XYB2-FULL-45-11. The sequence continues at coordinate 21,718 of CAYOCD010000002.1, forward strand.
AATCCACCCATTTCTTGTACTTTCTTTGCGAGTTTAAATTGCATCTTTTTAATAGCATCTTTGTGGGCTTCGCAAATTGCTGCTTGTAATTTTGGAAGATCTGCTGTCATGGAAGGATCGATGGTTGCATCAATCATGTCGCGGTTTCCATTGACTGTTACTTTTACTTTTCCCCAAGCAGCTTCACCTTCAGAAACAACGGTCGCAAGTTCTGCTTCCATGTGTTTTGCTTGTTCTTTCATGTCTTTGAATTGTTTGAGTTTGTTGAACATAAGAAAAAATTATTGATAGATACGGATTACAGAGAAGTGCAGATGCAAAGATTTGTTCTTTGAACATCATTCTCATCTGTATTCATCAGTAATCCGTATCTGCATATATTATCGCGCACTTGGATTTGGATCAATTGGCGGGGGAGCCATGACAGCTGTGCCGCCCCCTGGTTGACCGAGTGGGGCATGGGCTGGCTGTTTTTGCGCGGTTGCGTATGGAGCGAATCCATTTGCATTTGGTGCCGGTTGACCACCACCTCCACCACCGTGTGCGTCTAGATTGCGGAACGAGGCGCGTTCTTTTTCAAAGAACAATCGAACCATGCCGGTTGGGCCGTTACGATGTTTTGCAATGTGAATTTCAGCAATGTTTTTGTCTTCTGGTGCCAAATCTTCTTCACGGAAATTTTTGTCTGCCGCCTTTCTATAAATAAACATCACAACGTCAGCGTCCTGCTCAATAGATCCAGAGTCACGCAAGTGTGAGAGTTTTGGAATGGCAGGCTTTGTAAGTTCTACTGCACGTGAAAGCTGGGCGAGGGCAAGAACGGGAATATCGAGTTCTTTTGCGATCTGTTTTAATCCACGCGAAATTTCTGCAATTTCCTGCACGCGGTTTTCTTGGGATTTTTTTGATCTGCCTTCCATGAGCTGCAAGTAATCCACAATAATCATGCCAAGCCCGTGTTCTGTTTTTAAACGACGTGCTTTTGTTCTGAGCTGCATGACGTTTAAGTTTGCGTTGTCATCAATAAAAATTGGAGCCTCAGAGAGTTTTCCGAGTGCGTCAGCGATGCGTGGGAAGTCATCGGCTTTGTCAGAGAGTCTTCCGGTACGAAGTTTCCAGAGGTCAACGTTTGCCTGCGCACAGATCATACGATCAACGAGCTGCTCTTTGCTCATTTCCAAAGAAAAAAAGGCAGTTGGAATTTTCATGTTTACGCCAACATGACGACACATATCAAGTGCAAGGGATGTTTTTCCACAAGATGGACGCGCAGCGAGAATAATCAAATCGGATCGTTGAAATCCAGCGAGGATTTGATCAAGGGCTGTATATCCTGTTGGAATTCCGCGTAATTTTCCTCGATCACGGTGAAGTTCGTCGATGCGTTCAAATGCGCCATCGAGTACATCGCGAATAGAGACAAATGAGTTCTTGTTATATTTTTCCGAAACTTGGAAGAGCGCGCGTTCCGCTTCATCGAGTGTTGAATCGACTTCTTCTCCTTCGTCAAAGCCAAGTTGAGAAATATTTGCAGCAGCACCAATCAATCGTCGTAAAATAGCTTTCTTCTGAACGATTTCTGCGTAGTGAACAATGTTTGCAGCCGTTGGCACCATATTTGAAAGTTCGACAAGATAGGCTCGTCCGCCGACTTGTGTGAGTTGACCTTTTTCTTCCAAGCGATTTCCAAGGGAGAGAATATCAATGGGATCATGTCGTTCAACAAGATCTTGAATGGTTTCATAGATCCATTGGTGCGCTGGACGATAAAAATCTTCTGATTGCAAACGATCAGCGATTTTTATAATCGCATCTTTGTCGATCAAAATAGATCCGAGCAGGGATTGCTCAGCTTCTAGGTTTTGTGGGGGAATACGATCATGCGATGCCATAGATGGGGGTATCTTAGCATGCGTGTTGCATGAGACAAGAGGACAACCTGTGTTATAATTGTGGAGAAAAAAGCCCTATGATTCACCCAGATTTTAAATTTATTCGTGCAGTTGGCATGATGATTGGTGGAATTGTTGGGGTTGGAGTTTTTGGAATGCCGTTTGCGTTTGCTCAAAGTGGATTTGTGGTCGGATTTCTTGAATTATTGATGATCGCTTTTGTTTTGCTTGTCGTACAATTTATGTATGCAGAAATTGCACTACAAACAGAAGGATCACATCGCCTTGTTGGATATGTTGAGATGTATCTTGGAAAAAAATGGTCGTGGTTGAGTACGGTTGCTATTTGTTCAAGTATTTGGGGCGCCATGCTTGCATACATGATTATTGGCGGAAAATTTCTCTTTTTGATTTTCTCTCCATTGCTTGGCGGATCTGTTGTTCCTTATTCGTATGTTGTTGGATTGATTGCCGCTTTTCTTATTTATCGCGGGTTGCAGTTTGCGTCTAAAATTGAAGTGTTTGTCATTCTTGCATTTTTGTTTTTATTTTTGTTTATTATCGGAATTTCTCTTCCTCACATGGAATGGAATCATTTGGTGTCTGTAAACGCGACAAAATGGTTCCTTCCATATGGAATTATTCTGTTTGCTTTATCTTCAACGGGAATTGTTCCGGAAATGCGAGATGTTTTGGGTTTGCGTGCAAAAAAACAATTAGGAAAAGCTATTTTGATTGGAATGATAAGTGTTGTCTTTTTATACGCCTTGTTTGCTTTCGCTGTTGTTGGAGTTACGGGGCCAGAAACAACAGGTGCGGCGTTTGACGGATTGATTCCTTTATTTGGGCCTTCTTTTCGTTTCATTACTTCTGTACTTGGATTGATTACTATTCTTTCTATTTTCATGATTCTCGGCATTCAGCTGCAAAATACCTTTACGTATGATTTTCAATGTTCAAAAAAAACAGCTTGGTTTTTAACGGTTGTAATTCCATTTGTTTTGTTTGCGTTTGGTGTTCGGGAATTTGTTGAATTGGTCGGATTTATTGGTTCGGTGTTTGGGGGAATGTTGGGGGTGTTTATTGTATTTTGTTATTTACGTTTAAAACACGAACCTCTTTGTAAAGAACATTATTGTTTAAACGTACCAGATGTTTTTTCATGGCTCGCAATCCTATTATTGTTGGGAGGATTCGTTTTTACTTTGTCTCAATTTTTGTTATAATCATTCCATATGGAATCATTGAAACGTTATTTTTCAAAAAGATACTTTCTGTATTTTTTGGCTTTGTTTGTCTTGTGGTATCCAGGTTCATTTCTTTTGTACATCGCATACGCCGTCACAAACAACGGGGTATTGAATGTTGCCATGCAGGTATTTTTTCCATTGTTAATTTTTTTATGTTCATTTCTTTATTTCAGAAAAAGTTTGAACGATTGGAATGATCGATTCCTTGTTGCGTTTGGATGGATTATTTTGACGTTTTTCTTTTCTGCGTTGCTTGTGCCATATGTGTATGGGTTCGATTGGACAACCATTATTAATATTCCACAAATTAGGGCGAACTGGAGTTCGCTTCTCGCTGTCTTTTTTTCCGGAATTCTTGTTCAAATGCGGAAAACTCCTTCAAAATAATTTGCTTATAAAAAAGAACTCTTTTTAAAGAGTTCTTTTTTGTTTTCCGTAAGCGTTTAAAACATTGAGGAGAAGCATGGCAACGGTCATGGGGCCAACACCGCCTGGAACGGGGGAGAGCGCCCCTGCGATTGGTTCAACGGAAGTGTAATCTATGTCGCCAACGAGTTTACCATCTACCTTTGTTGTGCCGACGTCGATTAAGATGGCATCGGACTTGATGAATGATCCACTAATTAGATTGGGTTTTCCAAGAGCAACAATGAGAATATCAGCTTCCAGAGTTTTTTCTTTGAATGAAGTATCTTCTGGACGGACAACCTCTGACGAAATTTGTTGTTCGCGGAGAAGAATTTTAAGGGGCGCAGCAAAAAAGTCACTTGAAACGATAACTGTATGGAGCCCGGCTCGTGTTTTGTTTTCGAGAGCTTTATCGATCAGTTTCAAGATTCCGAGAGCGACAGCGGGGGCAAGGGCGGGTTTGCCTTCTTTGAGGGTTTCCAGACTTTTTGGATGAAATCCATCAACATCTTTGATTGGATCTATTGCGGCAATTACTCGATTGGCATCTTGATTCGGGAGAGGAATTTGAACAAGAATTCCATTGATGTTTGGCTGAAGGTTTAGTTCTTCTATTTTCTCAATCAGCTCTTTTTCTGACACGTCTGCAGAATACAAAACTTTTTCAAAGTGAATTCCGGCTTCTTCACACGCTTTTTGTTTTAGGTTTACGTAAATGTGTGATGCGGGATCATCCCCAACTAAAAGAATCGCAAGACCAGGTTTTGTCTTAAGCGCGCTTACGCGTTCCTTTATTTTGGATCGAATTGCTTGTGCGTATGTTTTACCGTCGAGGATCATCATAATGCGCATAGGATAGCGGAAAACAAAAAAACCGTCGAGAATGACGGTTAGAGAATCGGGTCGCATATGATACAGATTCCTTCCTCGATACACCACCTGGTAAGTTCAAGAATATTGCTTTTGTGAATCACGAGCATGTCACAGTCGATTGTAAAAATGCTTCTTGATGCAATTAAGTGAATCTGCGACAAACAAAGATTGTGTTCCTCTTGATTCGGAATGATTTTAAAGTAAACAAATCCGAGTCGTTCCATAAGACCAATGATTGGACAAACATCCCAAGGATTTTGATCTCCAGCGCGCAAAATAGCACCACCAACCTCACCTTTCCAAAGACGGGTCATGGAGAGTCCAATTGATCCGCTTGTTGATTCGTACCTTCTGAAGAGTGGATGCGGTTTGATCTGGAGAAGGCGTCGCGTCATGTCATTGTAAACTTCTACGGGATCTCGGATGAGCAGGTATTGCTGAGACAAAGGAATGTCGCGAGGAAGTTCGTTGAGTAGACGTTGCCCACTCTTTGCATCAAAGTGATGTGTATTTTCTGAATCTGGACGATAGTAATACATTTCTTCTGTCATGATATCGCAGATGCAAACGGCAATGACTTTGTCTTCATCCATGAGGGCAAGCATGACGCTGATCCCAAAAGAAAACCGATGAACGAATGCACGCGTTCCGTCGATCGGATCAAGTGAGAACCAAAGCGATTTCGTAGGCTCCTTAGAAGGAATAGCGATTCCATTTTGTTCTTCTGCAACAATGCCGATGCTTGGCATGTTTTCTTGAAGAAGTCGAATCGCCATTCTCTGAGCTTCTTTGTCAATGTTCGTTACCCAATCGATGCGGCCGTCTGGCTTGATGCCTTTGTGTTCTGCTTCGAATGTGTGCCGTGATTTTCGGACAAAGCTTGCAACGCGTGACACGATGTCACGCATCAGAATACCTATCGCGGGCTCGGTTAAGATTCCGTACTTTCTCGACATGACCAAACTCCTTGTGTCGCATTGTTGTATACGACAGAGGAGAATAACGAAATTTAAGACAAATGTCAATCTATTGTATAAAAAAATCGCCCTGATTTAGGGGGCGATAGAGGTGGGGATATAGCAGCTGCGTCCACCCCCAAGAAGAATGGTGGTTGCGTTTGAATGCGTGTGGACCCCAATTGGAATCCATCCGAGGCAGGTTTGGAGAACCAACTGTTTGAGAGCATGACGCTGGTGTGTTTGCAACGGGTCGTTCGCGATTTCACTTGCGACCCACGTGGAAATGACCCACCAGAGATCATTGCTCGGACGACGAAGCAGTCCGATATCTGCGATCTTGTTGGTGGATGCACAAAGATCTTTCGTGAAACTGTGCAAAAGGGCAAACGTGAGCTCTTCACGTTTTTTGTCTGACAATCGTTTGAACGGATCGCACTCTGGTTGTGTACGAAGTATTTCGGTATTCATTCCTCCTGCGATGATTTTTGGTAGTTCATCATCATCTATCTTTATACAGGTGATTCCAACGCTCGAAATTCCTGTCAAAGCTTTGGTGATGATCGGGAGACGATGATTGATTTGATTCACCTCCCGGGAAAATACGTATTTTCCTTGTTTGGTCATCTGAAACAGTGGGTCGAGAGTTTGTAGAATGTCCTCAGCGTGTGAGCGAGGAAGATGTTCATTGAGAAATGCACGCAAGCGGCCTGGCATGATTTCTGACATGCGCAACTCCTAATGTGCGCGAAAGCGCGTGTTGGTTGGAACCGTTTTTTGCATTCGCAGGAGAGAGAATACAAGCCTCTTTTGTTTAAGGCATATCGTTTGTACGGGAAAATGGGTGTATTGTCAATCGTGTAGGTTCACGTTATGCTTTGCGTGTTATTTCACAAAAGGATTTCTTATGCGCCTTATCTTTGCGACACATAACCCGGGAAAGCTTGCAGAAATGAAATCGATTTTCGCGGGACTTCCATTTGAGATTGAATCTGCTCATGAAGCAGGTGTTTTGGATGAAGTTGTGGAAGATGGTCTTACTTTTGCAGACAATGCACACAAAAAAGCATTTGAAGTCTGTGAGGCAACAAACGTTCTTTCTCTTGCGGATGATTCCGGAATTTGTATCGATGCCCTGAGCGGCGCACCAGGCGTGTTTACCGCACGCTGGGCCGGTGAGGGTGCCTCAGACGAACAACTTGTTCAGCACACACTTGAACAAATGTCTGGAAAGATAGATCGAAAAGCTTCGTTTGTTTGTGTCGCCGCGCTCGTAGCTCCGGATGGCCGAACGTGGACATTTGAGGGGCGTGTCGATGGGACACTCACTACGGAATCCCACGGAATCGCACGAGCAAAATTGCCGTATGACGCCATCTTTATTCCGGAAGGCGAAACGCGAACATTCGCAGAAATGCCAGAAGAGGAAAAACACGCCATGAGCCATCGCGGTCGCGCTATGCGAAACGTTCGCGCGTTCCTTGAAACCAATCAAATCTAAAACCGAGCACAAGGCTCGGTTTTTTTGTTTACCAGATTTATGTGTATTTGAGTTCAGGGTACAGAGGAAAACGTTTTGTGAGTTCTTTAATTTTTGCTCGGAGACCATCAAGATATTCTGCGTTTTCACGATGGGTGATTGCCTCATCTATCAACGCTGCGATTTGTTTCATTTCTTCTTCTTTCATTCCTCGTGTTGTGATTGCAGGAGTTCCGAGTCGAATTCCTGATGGGTCGAATGGGGAACGAGGGTCGTCCGGAATCATGTTTTTGTTGACGGTGATTCCGACCATGTCGAGAGCTTTCTCTGCCTCACCTCCAGTGACACCCTTCGAAGAGACGTCGATCAGTAATAAATGATTATCTGTTCCACCGAACATAAGGCGATATCCTTTTGAACGTAATTCTTGCTCAAGAATTTTTGCGTTTAAGCGAATTTGTTTTGCGTACGTTTTGAATTCGGGTTGAAGGGCTTCAAGAAGCGCTACGGCTTTTGCTGCGATGACGTTCTCATGTGGACCACCTTGCAAACCAGGGAACACAGCCTTGTCGATTGCTTTTGCATGGATTGCTTTACACATGATCATGCCACCGCGTGGACCTCGCAAGGTTTTGTGTGTAGTGGTTGTGACGATGTCAAAAAGGGGAACGGGATTGTTCATTTCGCCGCCTGCGATGAGTCCTGCGATATGAGCGATGTCTGCCATGGTGAGTGCACCGACTTCATCTGCGATTGTTTTGATGCGCGCGTAATCGATCTCTCTTGAATAGGCAGAATACCCAACCAAGATGAGTTTGGGTTTGTACTCGCGCGCCATGCGTTCGATTTCTTCGTAATCGATCAGGCCTTCTGTTGTTGTTTTGTAACGAATGAAGTTGTAAATCTTTGCAGAAAATGTAACAGGATGTCCGTGTGTTAAGTGTCCTCCATGCGAGAGATCCATTCCGAGAACCGTGTCACCCGGTGAGAGAACGGCCGAATACGCCGCAAGGTTTGCGGGGGCTCCTGAAAGTGGCTGGACGTTTACATGCTCAGCACCAAACAATTGTTTTGCGCGATCGATTGCGAGTTGCTCGATTACATCAATTTCCTGACATCCGCCGTAATAGCGTTTACCTGGCAATCCTTCTGCATATTTGTTTGTGGCAATTGAACCAAGTGCCTCCAAAACAGCACGGGACACAAAGTTTTCTGAAGGAATCATCTCAAGTCCTTCTTCTTCACGGTAAAGTTCTTTTTGTAGGGCGTGCGCGACCTCAGGGTCTTGTTTTGCTATAAACATAGGAGAAAAATGAGTCAGAAAAAAAAGACAAAGGAAAGCATATTTTGCGTTTGCATTGTACGTGACGGGGAATCGATTGACAAACATCCGATTAATCGATAGGTTGAAGTATCATTCAAAACATTTTGGGTGATATTAAAGTGGTAGGTGGCACATGAAAAACAGCTTTTCACACCGAAGAATTCAAGGCGAATTTTTTCGTGGAACGGTAGAGACTCTCACGCGCATTCCAATGCGCACGAAAGCCGAACACGTTCCAGAGCTCTTTGCTGCGAGTGATCGGACTTCTTTGTCTGATAAAAGTCGATCAGGAAAAGTGGAGGAAGTAAATCCTTCCTGCGGTGAAAAAGCTAGAAAAGAACGACTTTCCGTTTTTGGAAAGAATCAAACGATTCAGAAGACATGGCTCGCCCCAAACGGATTTTCTCTTGCGCAACTTATCTGGTGCGCAGATCGCAGAATCTGGCTTGTGGTTGTTCGCGGTCGTGTTGTTTTCGAGAGTGAATCATGTCTCTTTGAGAATGATATCGTATGGTCGGAAAATAGCACGTACTTTGGCATTCACATCCACACGAACGACGATCTCTATCAGGGTGCATACATTCTGATCTCGGATGGGATCAAAACGGAAACGTGCGAAATACCCAAAGGGATGTTCCTACGTGAATTCCTTATTGATTGTCATGGGGAACTAGCTGCGTGGATTTTGGATGACGGTGAGCAATGCTCCCCCCAAATTTACGAACGTCGTTTCGAAAATTTTTCCATGGCATGGGATCTTCAATGGTCACGTTTTGGAAGCGTTTCATTCAAAGCCGTAGACGGCAATGAAGTTCTTTCCATCACAGACGAAACAGAAGTTGTCTCTCACTAGGGTTTCCCTGGTGTTTTTTTTATCACGTCGCTCGCGAGTGACGCGGTTTATTCTCCTCTGGTTTCTTTTAGGTTCTTTTGTTATCCTTTCCTTATTATGTTGCTCGAAAAAAACTATTTTCATTTTGTTGGAATCGGCGGAATCGGCATGTCCGCCCTTGCCAAGTTTTTGGTATCGAAAGAAAAACACGTCACAGGGTCAGACGTCCATGATTCTGAGATGGTTCAAGACCTGAATAAAAAAGGTATTCAAGTAAATATCGGTCATGACACCTCGCATGTTCTCGATGGTGTCGAGGTTGTGATTTATTCGTCTGCTATTCCTTCTACCAATCCAGAAAGAATCACCGCTCGCGAACGAGGAATTCCTGAGGTTTCTTACGCCCAGTTCCTTGGCGAAGTTTCAAAGAATTTTTCAACGATTGTTGTAACAGGGACGCATGGTAAAAGTACAACAACAGCACTGCTTGGACTTATGCTCGAGTCAGCTGGTTATGATCCAACTGTACTTGTCGGATCCTTTGTTCCAACATTTCCCGATAAGAACTTACGCATTGGCAAAGGCAGATTCTTTGTTGTTGAAGGATGTGAGTATCAAGCAAACATGTTGAACTTACACCCCGAGATGATTGTGCTTACAAACATTGAAGAAGACCACCTCGACTACTATCGTGACATCAATCACATCAGAGACACATTCCAAATTTTCGCTGATAAATTGATTGGCAAAGGAATGATGGTGATGAACGCAGATGATGCTGAATCCATGAAATTAAAGGTAGAGCGGCCTATTACGTATGGATACGAAAACAATGCGGACTATAACGCTTTAGATCGATTGACAGAAAAAGGTGAACAGACGTTTTCGGTTCGACGAGAAGAGGTGATTGGTAGATTAAAGTTGATTATTCCTGGAACGCACAATGTCATGAACGCAATTGCGGCAACGGCGGCTGCAATGGAACTTGGTGTTCCTTTCGAAACGTGTGCAAGAGTTCTTGAAACATTCCCAGGAATCTGGCGCAGGTTTGAACGTGTTGGAACATGGCGAGAAGCAGACGTTATTTCAGACTATGGTCATCATCCAACCGCGGTGGAGAAAACTGTCAGCGCCGCACGCGAGTTTTTCCCAGGCCGAAGAATCGTGCTCTGTTTTCAGCCACACCAACACTCCCGAACGAAGTCGTTATTCGATGGATTCGTCCATGCACTTCAGCTTGCAGATGAAACAGTAGTCGCAGAAATCTATGACGTCGCCGGCAGAAACGAAGAACACGAAATGTCGTCAAGGCTGATTGTAGAGAAAATAAAAAAAGAAAACCCAGGAGCCCACGTCATGTTCTCGGCAAATTTTGACACGGTAAGATCTGCTCTCGAGCAAGTTGTCCGATCGAATGATGTGTTGATAGTGATGGGAGCGGGGGATATTGATTGTATTGCGCGGGAGATTTGTTAAAAACTCTTTCGTTTTTCAGTGTTGTTTGTTTTGTCGTACCTCATTATGTTTGACATTTTCGAAAAAAACGTGCATAAACTTCGGTCTGCTTTAAAATACGGCTGCAGACCCGCAGGAGAAAATACAGTGAACATTCCAGAACCTGTTTACGTACGTGATCTGTTTGGTGGTAAGGCTACCATCATTGTCTTTGGCGCTCCGTTCAACTGGAACTACGCCGGCGCGTCTCGTGAAGAGATGGAGATAAAGAATCCAGGCATTACGAGTGTGATCGAAGAAGTCGTGCGAAAGTACGGCATCAAGCGTGCGTTTGTGCCGAAGCCAGCGTTTAATGCGAAAGTTGTTAAAGATGCAGATCTTCCGAATGAACTACTCCCGAACTTTTTTCGTGGAGCAGATGCTGATGGTGTGATTCTTAAAAAATCTGGTGATGCCTATTTTCTTGCTTCGGCGGATTGTTTGGGTGTTGCAATCTTCGACGATCGGACGAATTCACTTGCGGCACTTCACTGCGGGCGTGATGCCGTCATTGATCGTAAACGTATTCTTGAGGGAGACGATGCGCGTCGAAAGGATTTTTCCGTGATCAATGCTGCGATAGGCGAACTTGATGTGTTGGCAGAACATAAGACTTCCGCTGATCGTCACAGTCTTGCAAATCTTGGCTTTGCGTCTGGTCCTCAGGACGAGGTTCCTCTCTGTGAGATTCACGATTCTATTCAGGTGTATCTTGCTGCTGGCATTCGGCCTGAGACATTTGATCATCCGACAATGGATCATCTGTATGCTTCTGCGAACAAGACCATGATTGATCATCTGGTCGCACTTCCGGACGTAGTGACAAATCCGCAGTCAGGAACCATTGATCTGTTCGCTCTTGTTCGTCACCAACTTGGTGCGTATAGGGTTAAGAACATTCAGGAAGACGAATTCGACACCGCAACATCGAAAGATACGGACGGGAATCTCTTGTTTCACTCGAATCGTCGTGACAAAGTGAAGCGAAACCTCGTTATCATCAAGCTCAACTAATCGACCCAAAGTGGGTCTTTTTTGTTTGTAAAGCATAATCCCTCATGGTCAGGTGAGGGGGGATGTGTATTGTATTGACGGATATGATTTTTTCTGCTAAAAAGATGAGCACACTTTTTTGTGCTCATTGCTCTGAAACATGGGGTTTTAGAGTGAGTAATGGAGGCAAACGTGAATCTGTCCAATTGTTCTTTTGCGAGACATGGATTTTTTGCCATCTTGTTGTCCGCTTGTTCAGACGACACTCTGACACCAGATCCGACTCTTCACTCGACAATCGTTGATGGTCAAAAAATGGATTCAGGGTCAGAACAAGACATTACACCAGATGTAGATGTGCCAGACGCGTCTGAAGTCCAAGAGGTTGATCAGTCTGTTGATACGACGTCCGACGTTTTTGTCTGCAAAGACAATGCTTCGTGTGACACGAAAAATCCTTGCACACAAGATTGGTGTAATCTTGGGACGGGTGAGTGCCAATACACACCTCTTCCAGACAAGGTTTGTACGGACGGTGATGCGTGCACAGTGAATGATATCTGTACTTCTTCCGGCCAGTGCATTGGCGCAAAGCAGGTGGTGTGTAATGACAACAGTCCTTGCACAAAAGATTCTTGCAAACAGTTGTCTGGCTGCGATTATGAAGCCGTAGACGCGATTTGTTCGGATGGAGATGTGTGTACCAAGAATGATTCTTGTGTGGCGGGTCTCTGTCTTGGGACGAAATTTGTCTGTGATGATGGTCTTGATTGCACGGAAGATTCTTGCGACAAGAACTTGGGTTGTTCAACAGTGAAGCTGAACAATTTACCTTGCAATGACAACTCTGCCTGCACGATCAATGATCTGTGTGATAAGGGATTTTGCAAAGGAGCGAGCATTAATTGCTCGGACGCAAATCCTTGCACGCAAGATGTGTGTGATAAGGTTTCGGGATGTTTTTCAGCACCCACCTCAAACGGTTCCAAGTGTACTGACGGAAACGCCTGCACGATCAATGACAATTGCAAGGATTCCGTATGTATCAGCGGTTCCCAAAAGAACTGTGATGACAGCAGTGTTTGTACAAACGATTCGTGCGATGCAGCAACGGGGGAGTGTCTCCATATCGCGGTTGTTGGTGTGCACTATTGCGTTGATAACAACGCTTGCACATACGATGATACGTGCAAACTTGGTGTCTGCACGGGAAAGATTCTTCAGTGCTACGACGGTCTTGATTGCACGCAAGATTCTTGCGACAAAGGAACGGGATGTTCCTTCATGATTCAAGACAAGGCGCCTTGTAATGATGGGAACGCTTGTACAATTGGTGACACTTGTGCAAAAGATAAGTGTTTTGGAAATGTAAAAACCTGTGAAGACAACAACGACTGTACGATCGATACGTGTGATCCGGCCGTTGGTACATGTAATTTCACAGCAAATGACGGCTATTATTGTAGTGATGTGAACGCCTGTACATCAGGTGATGTCTGCAAAGGGACAAAATGTGTCGGTGTTACCATCATCTGCAACGATGGAAATCCTTGCACATCCGATAGTTGCAATCAAAAGACAGGCTGTGTTTTCTTGCCGACACCAAATGCGCCGTGTGATGATGCAAATCTTTGTTCGACAGACGACATCTGTCAGCAGACGGTATGCAAATCAAAACCGGTTGTGTGTGATGATGGAAATACTTGTTCGACGGATACGTGCAATAAGTCGACAGGAAAGTGTGAATTCAAAATCTTTAATGACAGTTATTCCTGCAATGATGGGGATCTCTGTACAACCGCTGATGTGTGTCTATTCGGCGAGTGCAAGGGGTCGATTAATATGTGTAACGATAACAACCCCTGCACAATCGATGCGTGCAACCCGAAGGATGGAAAGTGCGCAAACACAAAAGTCCCCAATTGCATCTGAACGTCTTCTTTTCCTCTCTTCTTGAGAGGTTTTTTTATCTAAATATATTGACAGATCGTAAAAAGATTGCTATAAACAGGGGCACATCATTTTTGTGCTCAGCCCTTCAAGACACTGTTTTGAAGGTACATAAGGGGGATTCATGAACGCTCTTTCCAATCGGTTGCACGGTTCCATTATTTTTCTTGCGTTCGTTGCCGTCGCTTGTTCTCCCGAGTCTCTTGTGGAATCGACACAAGATGCTGTTGCGATGGATGAAATGATTACAGAATCTGATGCCTTTCCTTCTGTAGACTCAGAAACATCTTTTGAAATTTCGGACACAGGATCCAGTCCAGGTGAATTTGGTTATCCCTGTGTTTCAAATGCGGATTGTAATGTTGGATATTGCACAGAAACAAGCAAAGGAAATATCTGTTCGAAAGCTTGTGTTACGGAATGTCCAGAAGATTTTGTTTGTACAGGAGTTTCGGCGGGCGGATCCGATATCATGTTTGTCTGTCTTTCAAAGTTTGTTCGGATCTGTGATCCGTGTCACGAACACAAAGATTGCAACACAAATGACAAGATCGGGAATCTTTGTCTGGGTGTTGGTGGAGGTGGTCGATTTTGCGGGGTGCAATGTAATCCCGCAAACGATGATAAAGATTGTCCGACCAGCTTCACGTGCAAGTTTGTGACGGATGGAAAAACGGGATTGTCTGGCAATCAATGTGTGCCATCAAAAAACGCAACATGCAGCTGCTCAACGCGTGCAATTCAACTCGCGCTTTCAACAGACTGCGAAAATAAGAATGTTTTTGGTGCTTGTTATGGACAACGCGTTTGCAAACCTGAAGGACTCACAAATTGCATAGGACAAATTCCAGAGTCAGAAAGCTGTAATAAGCTTGATGACAACTGTGACGGGGAAATCGATAACATCGATCCGAAATCGGTTGGAGGAACCTGTCAGCAGTCCAATGAATTTGGAACATGCTTTGGTGTCATTAGTGGGTGTGACAAAGGGAATCCCATCTGTAACGCATCTGTGCCGCAACCGGAAGCTTGTAACGGTAAGGATGATGATTGTGATGGTAAAACAGATGAGGGGTTGTGCGATGACGGAAATGTTTGCACAACAGATCTCTGTAATACGGACGGCTCCTGCAAGCACATAAAAATTTCAGGAACGGCTTGTGATGACGGAAATGTTTGCACAACGTTTGAACAATGTTCATCTGGTGTTTGCATGGGTGGAACGGTGTTAAATTGTGATGACGCCGATAGCTGCTCTGTAGATTGGTGTGATCCGTTCACAGGATGCAATCATAAACCAGCTTCAGACGTAGGATGTCTTGATGACGGCAATGTCTGTACCCAAGACGTGTGTTTGAATGGGAAATGCACACATCCGAAAGCAAAAGATGGTGGCAGCTGTCTTGATGAGGGGAACGTCTGTACAACAGATGTTTGTGACAACGGTGAGTGTTCGCATATTTCAAATTCAAAGCCGTGTGACGACGGAAATCAATGTACGCTAAACGACTCTTGTAAAGACAAAGCATGCATCATCTCTCTGCCGAAAGTTTGCAATGATGGTAATGCCTGCACGGTTGATAGTTGCGAATCGGCAAAAGGGTGTCTCTTTAAACCAAACCCATTCTCGAGTGATGGTACGGGTGTTCCATGTCCTGACGACGGAAACGCTTGTACAGAGGATTTGTGCAAAGGCTCCATTTGCGCACATCTTCCAATTCCGGGATGTAACTAAACTTAACCATCTGATGCATATGCTAGGGTGGTCTTTTTTTTGTTAGATTGACGCTCCGTCACTCATTTGTTATCTTCGTCTTTCATTCACGAGTCATTTGTGGTTGAAGTTCATTTGAAGGAGGGGTCATGCCAGACCACAGTTTTTTCCAAAACATGCATCGGTATTTTACGCGTGTGGATAGCGCCGTTGACGGGGCATACTATCTAACAAGTGATGGAAATACCCCTATTGAGGGTATGTTCATTGTGTATCAAAAGCATGTGTTTGAAATTGTCTTTGATATGAACGTGTGGCAAACAAAGAAAGGTGTTTCGTTCACAAAACTAGAATATATTCAATCTGTTGGGTTGATTCTTCTTGATCCTTCTGTGTCTCAATATATAGAAGGTTTACCAGATCTTTGTTTGAAACGTCTCCAACCAAAAGTTGGGTCCGAACTCGTTCTTCCCGAAAGGATTGTGCTGAAATATGATCCTTGGGTAACAGCTTCTTGGCCGTAATTCATTCTAACTGAGTCTTTCTGACTCAGTTTTTTTATTTCCCTAGTTTTCATAAAATGCTATGATTTCTTTACTATGCATGAAGAACTTCAACAATTGCTCGGTGACCGTTTTAAGGAAAACGAACCTATGAGTAAACACACGAATTTTCGTATTGGCGGGCCTGCCAAGTATTTTGTGGAAGTAAAATCCGTAGAAGAACTTCAGAAAGTTTTGTCTATTGCGGATTCGAATTCATTTCGTACATGCATTCTTGGTGGAGGCTCGAATATGCTTGTGTCTGATCAGGGTTTTGATGGTGTGATGATCAAGATTGCTATGCGTGAAATGAGTATTGATAAAAATCGTGTTCATGCAGATTCTGGTGTGCCAATGATCTTGCTTGCAAGAAAAGTTGGTGAAGCTGGTCTTGCGGGACTTGAATGGGCGATTACATTGCCAGGTACGGTCGGTGGGGCGGTGAGAGGAAACGCTGGGTGCTATGGGGGGGAAACAAAAGATTATTTAGTCGAAGCTGTTGTTTTGTCGGAGGGAAAGGTTGTGACGCGCTCGAATGAAGAGTTGAGGTTCGGGTATCGTGAATCTTTAATCAAGCATTCGCCAGATATTATTTTGTCCGCAATATTCGAACTTCCATCTGGGGATCGAGAAATGATAAAGCAAACAATGGAATCAAATTTGTTGAAGCGTAAGGTGGCGCAGCCAACAGATGCTGGCTCGGCTGGATGTATGTTTAAGAATTTTGACATCTCTTCTGATGAAGAATTGGATCAAATCAAAACAAAACTCGAACTCACTCCAGTGATGATCGCTTCGCGCCGTATATCCGTCGGTTGGCTTATCGATCAACTTGATTTGAAAGGTTTTGAAATGGGTGGAGCAAAAGTGAGCGAAAAACACGGGAATTTTCTTGTAAATTCTGGAAATGCAACCGCAGATGAAATTGTGCAATTGATCGCCGTGATAAAAACGCGCGCCAGAGACACGTATGGTATAATTTTACAGGAGGAAGTTCAGTACGTAGGTTTCTAATTATTGTCTGTGTCATCCTGATGGAGTACGACGACAGAAGGATCTCATTATAGTCGCGAGATTCTTCGCTCCGCTCAGAATGACATAAAAAAATATGAAAATCTCATCGATTCTCGGAACCAACATGGATCTTACAGAGGCTATCAAGATGTATGTAGAGGAACGTGTCGCTGCATTAGAAAAATTAACGTCAAGTTTTGAAGAGTCTGCTGAGCTGCGTGCAGAATTAGGAAAAACATCCCAACATCACACAAGCGGACCATTCTTTTTTGTTGAATTTCATCTTGATGCTCCCGGAACAACTTTGAATGCAAAAGCAGAAGGGGAGGATTTGTATGCTATTATTGATGAGGTGCGAGATGACCTGAAAAGACAATTAGTAGATTATAAAGAAAGAAATATTGATCAAAATCGTGGCCCAAGACCAGGAAAAGAGTAAAAAAATGAGGCCTCTACGGAGGTCTCTTGATTTATCAAAGCAAAACCAGCACACTATTGCGCATATGAGCAAAATTTTGAACATCCTTTTTGGAGATCCAAACAAGAAAGTGATTGCGGATCTGCGTAAAGAAGTTGAGCACATCAATAAACTTGAAGGTGAGATCAGCATGCTGTCAGATGTTGCCTTGAAGAACAAAACAATTGAATTTCGTGAAATGATCGCACAAGGCAGAAGTGTGGATAGTCTTTTGTATGAAGCATTTGCTGTTGTTCGTGAGGCGGCAAAGCGAACGTTGGGTCAACGTCATTTTGATGTTCAGCTCATGGGAGGAATTGTCATGTACCGAGGCATGATTGCGGAAATGCGTACAGGAGAAGGAAAAACATTGACATCGACTCTCGCTCTTTACGCAAATGCGCTTGAAGGAAAAGGATGTCACCTTGTGACCGTAAACGATTATCTCGCTCGTCGTGATGCGGTTTGGATGGGACAAATTTTTCATTTTCTTGGCATGTCGGTAGGAATCATTCAGCACGAAGGCGGGTTGATGTATGATCCTGAATTTAAACATCCTGAGCCGGTCGTAGTAGATGCAGAAACAATCCAAACAGAATCTTTTCATGTGCGTGAAGATTTTTTGCGACCCGTTGAAAGACGGGCTGCTTATGCCGCTGACATTACATACGGAACAAATAATCAATACGGATTCGATTATTTGCGCGACAACATGGCACCAACCATTCAAGATACGGTGATGCGTGGATTGCATTTTGCCATTGTTGATGAAATTGACTCTATTTTGATTGATGAAGCACGTACACCACTCATTATTTCTGCGCCGGCAGAAAAATCAAATGAGTTGTATGTGCGATTTGCACAGATCACAAAAACATTGATTGAGAATGAAGATTACAACGTAGATGAAAAATTGCGCACAGCTGCGTTTACAGATGCTGGTGTTGAAAAAATCGAAAAATCTCTCGGAATCGAAAACCTTTATGCGGGAGGATCTGGAATGTTGTTTCAGAGATTTGCAGATTCCGCCCTCAGAGCGCGCGCAAACTATCAAAAAGATGTTCATTACGTTGTGCAAAACAACGAAGTCCTTATTGTTGATGAGTTTACAGGTCGTCTCATGCAAGGCCGACGCTTCTCAGAAGGAATCCATCAAGCAATTGAAGCAAAAGAAGGTGTCACTATCCAAAACGAAAGCCAAACACTGGCCACCATTACGTTCCAAAATTATTTCCGTATGTATACCAAGTTGTCTGGTATGACGGGAACGGCTGTTACAGAAGCGGAAGAATTTTCAAAAATTTATAAATTGGAAGTGATTGAGATCCCAACGAACCTTTCTGTTGCGCGTAAGGATTTGCCGGATCGTGTGTTCAAAAATGAACTCGGAAAATTTGAGGCGGTTATCCGTGAAATCAAAGAGCGTCAAACAGCAGGGCAGCCCGTGCTTGTCGGAACAGCGTCGGTTGAAAAAAATGAATTGCTTTCAGAGTTGCTGACGAACGCTGGTGTAAAACATGAAATATTGAACGCCAAAAACCATGCGCGTGAAGGAGAAATTATTGCTCAAGCCGGACGTGTTGGTGCTGTAACCGTTGCAACAAATATGGCTGGGCGTGGTGTGGACATTAAACTTGGAGGAAACCCAGGAACAAAAGAAGACGAAGCTCGCGTGCGTGAACTCGGTGGATTACACGTGCTCGGAACGGAACGTCATGAATCTCGTCGTATTGATAACCAGTTACGTGGACGATCTGGCCGCCAAGGGGATCCTGGAACAACACAATTTTACGTTTCAATGGAAGATGATTTAATGCGTATTTTCGGTTCAGATCGCGCAAAGGGCATCATGGATAAACTTGGGATCCCAGATGATATGCCGATTGAAAACGGCATGATCACAAGCTCAATTGAAAAAGCACAGGTACGTGTCGAAGGACACAACTTCGACATTCGTAAACATTTGCTTGAATACGATGATGTCTTGAATAAACATCGTGAAGTGATCTACGGTCGCCGACTTGAGGTTTTGGAGGCGTTTGATAAAGAACCAGAAACACTCAAAGAACGTATTCTTGATATTGTTGAGGGTGAAGTAGAGCAAATCGTTCTCTTTCATACGGGAGAAAAAGTTATTTCGCCAATACACAAGGCAGAAGGTACTGAAGATGTTGGTGCGGGGGATTGGAATACAAAAGAGATTATTGAGACAGTGAATACTATTGTCACACTTGATGCAGAATCAAAATCAAAACTTGAGTCCATTTCCATGGAACATTCACGAGATAAACAAGTGATCGCGGGAGCTCGCACAAAGATGATTGAAACAATCATGACCGTTGTGCGTGATGAATTAAGTAGTTTGCACGATTTGTTTGAGGTAAAAATGGATTTGTTTCACATTGAACGTGCAACGCTTATTCGCAGTATTGATATGCTCTGGATTGAGCATCTTTCCGCGATGACCTCTTTGAGAACAGGAATCGGACTGCGTGGGTATGCACAACGTGACCCGCTCATTGAGTATAAGCGGGAAGGTTACGACATGTTTCAACAATTGCTCGCAGCCATTAACCAAGATGTTACATTCTCGTTCTTCAAATTCGCCCGCCACGCCGTGGACATGAAAGTTCAGGCGCAACTGAACGACTCACTCTTGAGTCGTTCAGGTGTTCAACTTGCGGGAGCAGAAACAACCTCGAATGAACATTCATCTGTTGCGAGTACATCGAGTGACGACAAAGTAGGAAGAAATGATCCGTGTCCATGTGGAAGCGGAAAGAAGTACAAGAAGTGTCATCTTATTGGAGGTGAATAAAAGGCCAATGAATCAATAAAATCAATGCGTTCAGTGATTGCACAAGGACGGATTTGATTAGAAAATTTACAACGACCTCATTTTGAGGTCGTTGTTTTGTAATGATCCCTACCCACAAAGTTGAGTAAGATAGAATATTGAAAAGAACGTTAAACAAATACTCAAATAGCTGTTATGATAAATATAGATAAGCCTGGGAAAGTGCTTTGTTTTTCCAAATATTTTATAAAAAACTATGACTCGTTCTGAACTCATTGCAAAAAAAATAAATATACAAATTCAAGAATGGAGCCAGAACAATGAAAAATTGGTTGTGGCTATTGATGGATATGCAGGGTCTGGAAAAACGACCATTGCTGATTTTATTGGTGTACAAAATTCAAACGTCCTTGTTGTTCATCTTGATGATTTCATTAAACACTGGAAAACACGAAAGTTGTTGATGAAACATGCTGTAAACAAATCGAACGTGTTTGAATATGAGTGGTATCGATATTTGGAAGTAGAAAAATTGATTCGAAATTTTAAACGAAGAAAACAAGGAGTTATAAAATTAAAGACATACAATTTCGACAAAAATAATTTTGATCCAAAACGCGCTTTTGATCTTTCAAAAAAGATTCTCGTTATTGATGGCGTATTTCTCATGCACCCTAAACACAATGTTAGTACATTGTGTAATAAAACAATTTATCTTGATGTTGAATTTGAAACGGCTGATAAAAAAAGAATCGCTCGTGAAAAAAAGCGATGGGGAGAGCATTACTTACCAGAAGACCACCCAGATAATTGGATTCAATATTTTAAAATTGCTTACAGAGCGTATATAAATAAATATAAACCAGAAAAGCATGCGGATCTTGTGTTTAGGATTGATTAGAATTAATCTTATTTTTAAGATAGTATGAAGATTTTTTTAATAACTTCAAGAAGTGGCCATGGAGCGTAAAGAAATATCAAACAACGATCTCATCCGGGGTCGTTGTTTTGTAACGATTCTTATTCGCACAAGAATCGTTCATGTAAGACATGTGATCAGTTGACAAAATCATTAAAATCTATCAAGTCCAATTTGGATAATTTCTACTCAACGGCTGGATGAAATTATTTTCACTGTTATTTACAATTTAGGAGATTTAACATGTATACAGGAAAATGCTCAATCATTATCCCAGCACACAATGAAGAGGCGACGATCAGAAACTGTTGCCTGCGATTTGCTGATCACGTCAGTGTTTCTGAAGTAATTGTGGTCGCAAATTCTTGCAGCGATATGACATATCAAGAAGCTCTTGCTGGTAAAGCCGTGGTAATTCAAACGAACTACAAGGGGAAAGGCAGAGCAATTAAAATAGGTCTTATACAAGCAAAAGAAGAAATCGTTTTGCTTTTTGATGGTGATATTAAGAATCCATCTGCTATTTTCACAGAGATACTACTCTCTGGATTGACCTCGAAGGAAGTTGGTTTGGTAAAAGGTGTATTTGATCGAAGTGAACAACCCGGTCCTGTCACTGACATGTTAGTGAAACCAGTGCTTGAGATTGCCAATCATCCGGCCAAAGTGATTTCGCAGCCATTGTCCGGTATGGTAGCTGTTAGACGTGATTTCGCTAGGAGTATCGATATGCCAGATGACTTTGGAGTCGAATTAAGTATGTTGCTTGCGGCATATGAAAAAAAATTGCAGGTTGTAGAGGTATCACTGCCAAAAATAGAGCACAGACAAAGACCCTGGAGTCACTATATGGCAATGGCTGTCGAAGTCGCTGAAACATTTAAGCGTTTTCAAATAATCAATACACACGAGGGGTTATAACATGTTACGAATTCAAATGATTTGCGGTGAATTAGCCCCGTATCGTTGCCATGGCGGTTTGGGTATTGCAGCAGAAAATTTATGTGCACAACTCGTCTCGCTTGGTGCTAGTACTGAAGTATTTTTCCCATTGTTGGAAGGGAGTAAATCCGTTCACAGCAATACGTCTGGATTAAATCCTTTTCCGATTGATATGCCATTCGATATGGCCAATCAACTTGATAGTGAATTAGCTCCGGGCTTGACTCATTTTTGCCAAAAGGCATTAAGATCAATGGATCGAAATTCAAACACATGTTTTGTTGCTCACGACAATGAGGCTGCGGTAAGTGTAGTTTTTGGTAAGGAGCAGGGTAGACAATCTATTTTTTGGATGCATAGCCTTTATGATCATCCCGTAAGATTAGATTTCCCAAAATCAGTTCAACGATTGATGTCATCTGATTCGCTTCTAGCTTCTGCAATCAATGACTCATGTCTGTTTGTTACGAGCGGTGGTGTCTTGAAAGATGCGTTGTCTATCATCTGGCCTCAAAGGTTACGTGATACACAACGTGCGATTCAAGAAGCGCACGGAGCCGGCAAAATCGTCATTGTGGAATCGTTGGGGTTGCTAAAAGAGAGGTGTTTGCCAACTCAGAATTTGAATATAGCAAGAAAATACGGATTGACTGAAAAACCGTTCGTTCTTTTTCCTTCGCGACCTGTCTTGAGTAAAGGAATTGGTTTTATTCAAACAGTTGCCAAAGTAATGCGAGATGAAAATCTCATGTTCGTCGCTGTTGGAAAACCATCGAATGAAATAAGAAGAATGTGTCCAAACATATCGTGGATTCCTTGGTTGGAGAAACACGAGCTGTTTGCGCTTATGGGTCAAGCATCAGTCATAGTGCACCCTAGCCTTACTGAAGGATATGGCTTGGCTGCTGCTGAATCAGCCAAATATAATAATAAGGTTCTTTGTCACCCAGTTGGTGGTTTGCATATTTTAACAGAACGAAATTTGGTAGACGAAGTTTCTATTACCAACGAAGAACTCAGTGGTTTGTATACACTTTGGAGTGACTTATTAACCACGCAAAACAATTCCGAAGCAGTTCGTGTGTGGCACGAACAATCCGCGAGTTTTAAAAAGCTTACGGACAAATGGATAGAAGCTCTTTCTAGAAAAGTACTTGAATGTGGTGGCTCGTCAGGAACAGATCAACAATACGGAGATGCGTCATGGAACAGTATAACTTGGGGCGAAACATTATTGACGGCAATCAACAAACTCCAACCTTATTGATACTCTCACCACATCCCGATGACCTTGAATTGTCGTGTGGACTACTTTGTCATCAAGCAATGCTGCTTGGTTGGCGTGTTCTCGAGATAGTTTTAACAGATGGAGCGGCTGGCGGTATCGATTTAAGCTTATTTCATACTGATAAAATTCGTGAACTTCGAGTTGCAGAAGCGCGAAGGGGAGGTATGTTACTCGGTGTCGAGGAAATTGAATTTTGGGGGTATGCAGATTCCAATTTGAATCAGGATCTGCAGTCAGTAATTTTATTGTTACAAGACAGGCTTAAATTCCTCTCTCCAACAGTCTTGGTTTTTCCTAGCATAAACGACACTCATCCTGATCATTTCGCTGCATACACTATTGTCATGTCAGTCCTCGAACAGTACAAAAAAGAGCTAGTAACTCTTCAATACTGTTTCTGGGGTAAGGATGATAATCAAAATATTATTCTTTCACATACATCTGGTGTGCAGGCGAAGGAGAGTGCAATCAAAGAACATAAAACACAACCTATAGATAAGTATCTCAGTCGGTTGAATGAGGGAGAGAAAAAAATGAATGATTTCGAACGATACTTTAGTCCTAATCCTAACAAAACTATTTCGGTTTTGATAGACTATGGTTTCCGTATCAATCTCATCTAGAAACTTACGAGGTGTAACAACGAAAGTTACACCTTTTTTATTTTCAATCTTTGATGAAACAATCGTTTAGCGTCTTTTTTTGTTATAAATTTTGAGCCTTTATAGGCTAATGCTAATAATTTTATTGCCATGTCTTGATAATAAATCTGCGCACGTTCATATATGTCTGAATCTGAAGTTGTTTGATAAAACGATAACACAGAACGAACAAAATTTTCACCATAAGAAAATAATGCCGCAAAATCTCTGGCTGGATCACTTATTATTGAATCGCTAAAGTCAATGATTCCAAGGCTGTTGCCAGTCTTTTTGTTCACAAAGACATTGTCGCTTGTTAAATCACCGTGTATGAGTGTTGGTTTAAAATCTTTTAACAGAAGTTTACGTCTTTTTAAGAAATTGACGACAGATATTTTTTCTCTTGATGTGATAAAAGTATCTATGAATTTAACATCTGCAAAAATTTCCTTATTTTGTTTAGATACACTCGTATTTCGTACATGAGCTTTTAAAGCCAGCTCAATGGGTGTGTTGTGAATTTGAGATAAAAATAGCGAAATGTTTTTTGCAAATTTTTTCTTTTCTGATGGGTTGAATTTTTTATACCTCGCTTCGCTCATGGGTGAGCCTGTTACAACCGAATAGATAGCAGTTTTTGATTTTGCATCCTTATAAATTGGCTTAGGGATATCCGCATCTATAATGTTTTGCAAATAGGATAGTAAATTATAATCGACCAGCATCCGTTTTCTCGCATCATTATTTTTTGGTATTCGAGTGACGTATTTATTGTCCAGTAATAAAATATCATGATCCCAACCGGAGGAAATATGTTTTGATTTTTTCCACTCTAGATTTGGGAATATTTCATGAATATTCTCATTTAAGTTTTTTTGCATAAGAGAAACAGATATTACACGATTAACATACAATATTTTATATTATACAACTTATTTGATTCATCGTATGCGATGAAAATAGGACTTGATTTGGATAGTTCTCGAATTTATCCATTAAGATAACATTAAACTTGTTTTGACCGAATATCTTCTGGTAAAGTCGGCCACTTCAAGAAGTGGCCATGGAGCGTAAATGAATTTAAACAAGGGTTTCAGTCTTGAGATCGTGTTTTATTTGGAATCGGCATGCTACCATGGTTGCCTATGAATGTAGATTCGCTTAAGGCTGTTTATTTTGTTGCGGTAAAAGTATTTCTCGAAGATGGAAATGGGAATTTTTTGATAACCAAAGATCGATTCGGAGATTGGGATATTCCTGGCGGACGCTTAAGAGAGGGAGACTTCGAAGTTCCGCTTGAGCAGATCGCTGAAAGAAAAATGAAAGAAGAGTTGGGTGAATCTGTTCAGTACCGTCTCGAAGAACCTGTTGTTATGATGCGTCATGAGCGGGATGAGATTCTTTTGACGGGGAAGCGAGAGAAGCGAAGAATTTTCGCCGTTGGTTATTGCGCACATTATTTCGGAGGCGATATTTCCCTTGGAAAGAACCATGAAAAATTTGAATGGGTTCCGATTATCACGTTTGAACCAGAGAAGTATTTTACGGGAGGGTGGCTAAAAGGAGTAAAAGAATACCAACAAATTCGTTTAATTGCAGGTAGTCTCTAGGGCTACTCGTCGAATAAATAAACAATTTTGTCATAGCGGGGTTGTTTTCGTATCACGGTTCGTTGTGTATGATGTGTGCACTCACTCATATTTTATTTATGATTTGTCCAAAATCCGGTTGTGGCTACGAAATGTCTGTTCAAAGTAGGGATGCATCTACCGATGCATATGGAGCACCAATTGAGCGTGTAGAGTATATGTGTTCGTTTGATTACACGCGTGTTGTTGTAGAAATCCCAAAAGATGCTGAGGCATCCTCATAATTTTTTATGACAGAAAATGAATGGATTGAGCATCTCCTTGCGGAGGGGTATGCAAATTTAGTGTTTTTGGATGCGATGCCGCATGACCATGATGAAGAACATGCGCATGATCGAGATCATAAAATGATTATTTTTTCGGGAGATATAGAAATTACGATTGGTTATGAGACGGTGCACCTTGGAGCACATGACTATTTTGAAATTCCTCGTGGAACTAATCATGTTGCACGTGTTGGAGCAGAGGGGTGTCGGTATTTGATTGCAGAACGTTTATAAAAAAAACGCCATTTTGGCGTTTAGATGAGTGTCCGAAGTTCAAGAAGTGAATCGATGCGCATATGTACATGCGTAAGGTCATGTGTGCTTGGGTGCTCCATGTCCGGTTCCGGGAACCAGACTGTAGTCCACCCGAGTTTGTGAGGTGTGCGAAGATTGGTGTGCCAGTCTTCGATCATGATAGGTTTCTCACAGGTAACAGGAATTCGGCGATAGCTTTCAGGATCTGGTTTTGCCACGCGACAATCATCCCGAATCGCATAAACTCCATCAAATACATGTTCCAAGTCTAATTTGCGCAATATGGCATGAGCAAAGGATTCGGGGGAATTTGTGAGCAACCATTTCTTGCCAGGGAGTGTCCTTATGACTTCAATGCCTGGCCGTGCCTCGATCGAAAGTTCATGCAAGATAGGCAAGTGGGTTGCGTTTACAATCTCATCAAAATCGAGCTGAAATTCATGAAGATAGGCGATGATGGTTTGTTTCGTGTGCCATTTCACCCTGAGTCGTTCTTGTTCGTCAATTTCCCAAGTTACGGGCAGACGCAGTGTTTGAATGAAATAGATCTTAAGCTCTTCTACGAGCCTATTCCATAATGCTCCAATGGGTGTATAGAGCGTACCATCCAAATCAAAAATCCAATCTTGGTGCACGGAGACCTCCTTTTTTGAAAAGAACAAGAATTGAAACTAGCACAGATCTGAAAAGTTGTCCACTTGCAGCCCTGATTGTTTTTGCTTATGATAGCGACGTTTTAATGAGTGCTATGGAGGTGATAAAGGCAATAAATGTTATAAAGGCCGAAGGGTCTTCGTGATGTTAAAAAGCCTTTCAAGCCTTTATTGCTTTTATAGTCTTTTCCCTTATGCAAACCTGGAAAACGAAACGGAAGTCTCAAAATACGCAAAAAACCCATAAACCATGGAAGGCGCGTGCGGCAACAATTGTGTTATTGCTCACGACCGTCATTGTTGGATTTTATGATTTTCCACTTGCGTGGAATAAAACAGCTGGGTTCATAAAAGAAACCATCAATGTTTCATTGCCAACACGCAACGAACAAGCGTATCGTCTTGGTCTTGATTTGCAAGGTGGAACACACCTTGTGTATGAAGCGGACATGAAAGATATTTCGGAAAAGGAACGTGAAAACGCACTCGCAGGTGTACGTGATGTTATTGAACGTCGTGTTAATGCTTTTGGTGTTTCCGAGCCGCTTGTACAAACAACATCCACAGGAGGGGTCTATCGCGTTATTGTAGAGCTTGCGGGTGTTTTGGATGTGTCTGATGCCATTAATCAAATCGGAGAAACACCTGTTCTTGAATTTAAGGAACAGGGTGCAGAGCTTGATGTTAAACCAACTCCTGAAGATGAAAAGAAACTTCAAGAGTTGTTAAAAGCGGATCGTGCGGCCGCACAAGCTGTTCTTGCTCGTGCGCAAAAAGGAGAAAATTTTGAAAAACTTGTAGAAGAAGTCAGTGGAGATCCAACAAAAGCACAATCAAAAGGAATTATTGAAAAGCTCACAGCAGAATCTGTTCAGTATCCACAAATAGCAAAGGCGATTTCACAAAATCGACCTAGGGTTGGATCTGTATTTTGGAAAACGGTAGAAGAAGAAAATTCCATTGAAATTGTTAAGATATTAGAGAATACAAAAGTAAATAACATGCGCCTTTCGCACATTCTTATTTGTTTTGAAGGAAAACAAGGGTGTACAAGCAATACTTCCGCTTTAGATGCTAACATTCAAATTTCAAATTTGAAAAAAGAAGCAACAGCGGCAAATTTTGCAGAGCTCGCAAAAAAGAATTCAACTGATCCTAGTGCTGCATCAAATGGCGGAGATCTTGGATTTGCTACTTCAGAAACATACGTTCCATCATTTGCGGCTGCAGCAGAGGCATTGGCCGTTGGTCAAATTTCAGATGTTGTCGAAACAGATTTTGGATATCACTTGATTTACAAGCAAGAACAAAAAGTATTGCCGGCGTATAAGGTGCAACACATCAGTATGAAGCGCTCGAGCATGTTGGACATCTTGCCACCTGCCTCTCCTTGGAAAAACACACAACTTTCCGGAAAACAACTCGAAAATGCCGTTGTTGAATTCGATCCAAACAGTGGAACTCCAAATGTTGGAATTACATTTGATAAAGAAGGGGGAGACTTGTTTGGAACGTTAACAGCAGCAAACATTGGAAAACCAATTGCTATTTTTCTTGATGGAGAACCTATTTCGACACCAGTTGTTCAAGCGGCTATCTATGGCGGTCGAGCTGTGATTACAGGAGACTTCACATTAGATGAAGCAAAAATTTTGGCGCAACGATTAAACGCCGGTGCCCTTCCTGTTCCAGTTACTTTGCTTTCGCAACAAACGGTGGGTCCTACACTTGGAGCCTCCTCGCTTCAAATGAGTATTACAGCCGCTCTCATCGGATTTGCTCTTGTTGCAGGTTATATGATTGCGTATTACAGACTTGCAGGGTTGTTTTCTGTGATCGCCTTGATTCTGTATGCTTTTTTGAACCTTTCAATTTATCGCATCTTTGATGTCACTATCACCCTTTCTGGAATTGCAGGATTTATTCTGTCTCTTGGAATGGCTGTGGATGCAAACGTGCTCATTATTGAACGCATGAAAGAAGAAATCTCTGGCGGACGAGATCTCGCATCTGCCATTCAAGAAGGGTTTGCGCGTGCATGGCCAGCCATCAGAGATGGAAACGTCTCTACACTCGTTGTTGCGCTTGTGCTTTACATCTTCAGTGAAAGTTTCATTCGTGGATTTGCGCTCATGCTTGGAATCGGTGTTGTTGTGAGTTTGTTTACAGCCATTACAGCAACACGTGTTTACATGACAACCATTTTCCCAAAACGAGCAGTACTTATGGCTTGGCTTTCCGGTCTCTCTAAACCAAAAAACGTATGAAATTAAACATTGTTAAACATCGTAACGTTTGGTACTCCGTTTCAGCGTTTCTGATCCTTGTGAGTGTTATTGTTCTTTTTGCCTGGAAACTTCAGCCAGGAATTGATTTTACAGGCGGTTCATTACTTGAAGTCTCTATTGCTTCACATCCAACACATACTGAAGTGCAAGATGTTGTCGTGAAAGCAGGCTACGCAGAAGCGATCGTTCAAATTTCTGATAAGAATGTTCTTGTTCGCACACAACCATTGAGTGAGGAACAACATCAGTCTGTACTTGCAGCGCTTAAAACGGCTTTTGGAGATACAACCGAGATGAGATTTGATTCAATTGGTCCTGTGATTGGAAATGAATTGCGCCGTACTGCTTTGTTTGGAATCGGAGCGAGTTTGATTCTCATTGGTTTTTACATTTCATGGGCTTTTCGCGGGGCTGGAGATTTTATTTCCTCAAAAAAGATTGCTCTTCTTACAGTTGTTAAAACATTTCATGATGTGTTGATTTCTATCGGATTCTTTGCAATCCTCGCACATTTTTATGGATATGAAATGGACACGGCGTTTGTGGCAGCTGCTCTTACTATTTTGGGATATTCCATTAACGATGGTGTTGTTGTGCTCGATCGTACTCGTGAGAACTTGAAAAACAAAATCTCTACACATTTGAGTGTGGTTGTTGATAAGGCGATTGAACAAACGCTCGCAAGATCCATTAATACATCAGTGACTGTGTTTCTTGCATTGCTTTCTGTTTATCTTTTTGGAGGAGATACTACGCGCCCTTTCGCTCTTTTGCTTCTTATTGGTGTTGCGGTTGGTACGTATTCTTCCGTATTCATTGCATCTCCAGCGCTTGTAACGTTGGAGAATTGGGGAAAAGGAAAAAAGTAAGTCGCGATAAAATTTTATTAAGGCCACAAAGAATAAAATCCCGAGTTTCAAACAAGAAACTCGGGATTTTTTCTTTTGTGTTTTTTTGTTATACTGTTTGTGATTCCTTTTCGTTCAATTCCTCTTCTGTTTGTTTCAGAAGAGGTGATCCTTCT
Source organism: uncultured Gammaproteobacteria bacterium (assembly GCA_964402425.1). Taxonomy (GTDB): domain Bacteria; phylum Patescibacteriota; class Patescibacteriia; order UBA9934; family GWF2-40-263; genus XYB2-FULL-45-11. The sequence continues at coordinate 51,619 of CAYOCD010000002.1, forward strand.
TGATTTTTCGTCTATGCTTCCCATGCTTGCGATTCAGATCATTGATCAATCCGCGCAATCTTCTCTTCCGTTGATTTCATCGTCTTTTTTTAATCAACCGATTGACGTCATTTTTTTTAATCTACTGCTTTGGTTTGGGTGGATTCCAATCTTTTTTACGTTACTTTGGGGATTTTCAGAGTTGTGGCTTGCGGAGCGTCAAGCAGTTTTTGCGGCAAAACAAAAATACATTTTTCTTGCTGTTGATGTTCCTTCCATGACAGAGCAAACACCAAAAGCTTTGGAAAATTTGTTTTCTGTTTTATATACAGCAAAATCAAATCCAACGTTTAAGGAAAAATGGTTTGATGGAAAATTCATGCCAACGTTCTCTTTTGAAATTGTTTCAGAAGAAGGATACATGCAATTTATTATTCGGACACAAGAAAAATTTAGAGATGTGCTTGAGGCGGGTATTTATGCACAATATCCTGATGCAGAAATGAATGAGGTGCAAGATTATGCATCAAAAGTTCCTGCGCTTTACCCAAATGAAACATATGACATGTGGGGCGGTGAGTTTACGTTTGATAAAGAATCTTTTTTCCCCATTCGTACATACGTAGATTTTGAAGATCAAATGACTGGAGAAATTAAAGACCCGCTCGGATATACATTGGAACAAATGTCTAAAATGAGACCTGGAGAACATTTTTGGTTTCAGATGATTTTACAGCCATCAAACAATGATTGGAAAAAGGCTGGAGTTGCATACGTAAATAAAACATTTGGTGTTGAAGAGAAAGCGGCAAAAAAAGGAGAATTTTCTGCTGCGGCAACAACCGTATTTAAACTTCCATTTGAGCTCATAGAACATGCAACAGCTATTGATCTTGCGCCTATTTTTGGGATGGGCCCAGCAGAAAAAAAAGCGGAAGATCCATGGAAAGCGTTTAAGCTTGGTCCCGCACAACAAGATGAAGCAAAAGCGATCATGCGTAAAACAATCAAGGTTGGACACGGAGTAAAAATTCGCATTGTCTATTGTGCAAAAAAAGCTGCATACAAAAAGGGGGACCGTGTCACCATGATCAAAGGAATTCTGAATCAATATTCACACCTGAATTTGAATTCCTTTAAGATGAACGCACCGTCCGTTCCAAAGGATGATTACTTCTGGCAAAAATGGGATTATGAAAAAAAACAAACTGTTCTCATGAAAGCTTATCAGGCCAGAAGTTGGTCTGTTGGAGCAAACCCAATTTTCTTGAATGCAGAAGAACTCGCAACGCTTTGGCACTTTCCAACCATTAGCACAAAGGCTCCGCTTATTAAAAAAGCAGAAGCGCGCCGCGCGGAACCTCCTGTTGGACTTCCTACAACATTTTTGGAAAATACGTTACCAGGCGTGGGGGACAACGAATTTCCTTCCACACTTCCTGGTTCCGTACCAATGGAACATCATGAATCTGCGGAGTCTCGTGGAGCGGGTACGTATGTTTCCGCAAAAGAACCACTTCCAGAATCATTGCCACACGTGAAAGCCCCAACAGAAAGAGGCCGTGAAGAAACAGGGGATGTTCTCCTGTCAAAAAACCGTTTCATGCAAGACACATCTCCTGCAGATGCCTCTGATGAAGATTTATTTACCCCACCTGACTTGCCAGTTTAACCAAGGATTTTTTGCCCTATGGGTTACAATCACGATCACGAAAACGAGGTCAACTATTTTGCGAAGACAAACTTCCGAAATCAAATGACAAAATTTGGTATCAAAACCGACGATCGCCGTCGACACGTCTATGTGATTGGAAAAACAGGTATGGGTAAAACTGTGCTTCTTGAGAATTTTACCCTTTCTGATATTTACGCGGGGCACGGTTGCTGTTATGTAGACCCCCACGGAGATACGGCAGAAAAATTGATTAACTACATTCCAAGTTGGCGTATTAATGATGTTGTTTATTTCAATCCGTCTGATGCGGAATACCCAGTCGGGTTTAATATTCTTGAGGCGGTTTCAGAAAGACACAAACACCTTGTTGCAAGTGGAATGATGGGTGTGTTTAAAAAGATCTGGGAAGACCAATGGTCATCCCGTATGGAATACATTTTGAACAATACTATTCTTGCCTTGCTTGATAACCAAGGGTCAACACTTCTTGGAATTAACCGAATGTTATCAGACGCGGACTATCGCAAGCGGATTGTTTCAAATGTGACAGATCCTGTGGTGAAGCAATTCTGGTTGAGAGAGTTTGCTTCATATAATGAAAAGTATGCTCAGGAAGCCGTTGCTCCAATTCAAAACAAAATCGGACAGTTTTTGTCTGCGTCTGTTATCAGAAACATTGTTGCGCAGGTGAAATCTAGTATCAACATTCGTGAAATCATGGATTCCGGAAAGATTTTTATTGTGAACTTGTCAAAGGGGCGTATCGGAGAAGACAGTTCTCGATTGCTTGGAGGATTGTTGATCACAAAATTGCAATTGTCCGCCATGGAGCGCGTAGACATGCAAGAAAAAGATCGTTTGGACTTTTATCTCTATGTTGATGAGTTTCAAAACTTTGCCGTGGATTCTTTTGCTGGAATTTTGTCAGAGGCGCGTAAATATCGTTTGTGTTTGACCATTGCTCACCAGTATATTGCTCAGCTCACTGATGAAGTGCGTGAGGCTGTTTTTGGAAACGTTGGAACGATTATTTCGTTTCGTGTTGGTTCTCCAGACGCAAAATACATGGAAACAGAATTTGCCCCACGTTTTTTGCCAGAGGACATTATTAATTTGCCAAAGTATAACGTGTACTTAAAGTTGCTCATTAACGGAGTTACAAGTCAGCCATTTTCCGCTATCACCCTTCCTCCTATTTCTCAAAAGACGGATTCTGAAGAGCGTGTGATTCGCGTTTCGCGTGAACGTTATGCAAAAGAACGCAGTTTTATTGAAAATCAAATTTTGACATGGAGCGGAATGGGGGATATGGATGTTGATACCATGCTGGCAGAAGCGGAAGAAAAAAAGAAATCTGACAAAGTGGCTGCAAAAGATGCAAAGAAACCAAAATTTGAGTACGACTGTTCGCGTTGTGCAAAAAAGATGGTGCTTCCCGTTGAACTTGATAGATCCCGTCCTATTTACTGTGAGGATTGTATTGAGATTGTTCGTGAAGAGAAAAATAATCGTGCTGGAAAAGGAGGGGGTAAGCCAGCGGATACACGAAATCTTCCACCAAAAGTTCTGCCAAAAGAGGCACCACCTCGCGCGATAAATGAAGGAAAAGAGATGGAGGATCGCCGCCTTCCGGATGAACCTACTATTTCACTTTCAACATTGATGCCAAAAGGGGTAGAAGAAAAAAAGGAAGTCATAGAGCAAAAAAAGGTAGAACCAACTCCCGCACCCGCTGTTCAAAAAATAGAGCCAGTTCTTATTCCACCTGCTGGGTCCCATAGAGTATCTGTTGCCGAACCACAGAAAGCACCTGTCATTGCTCCAAAACAAGCTGTTGAATCACCCAAAATAATGGAGTCAATTGTTCGCGTTGAACAAAAACCTATCGTGACAGAGTCTCGCATAACATTTGATCAGCCAGTAAAACACGTAGAGGTGCAACAAACAGAATCTCGTTCAGCTACCATCGAAAAAACGCCACCAACGACATCAGAACAGCCAAGAGTTGTTCCGCAACCCGTTCGTTCCATGGGAAATTTATCTCGTACACCCGCGCAAGCTTCTAATGAATTTTCGTCGACTGGATTAATCACCCCGACAAGGGAAGGTGAAAAGCGAAAGCGAAAGCGTAAACGTAAGAAAAAAACAGGAGACAGTTCCGTAAATAGAGAATCAATCACCGTACAACTTTCCCAACCGGGACAGACGATTTCTCTTAAGAGTCTGCAAGAACAAAAAAGACCAGAGTGGACTGAACAATCAAGGAAAGAACAGACTTCTGTCGTCACAAAACTAGTTGAAAAAACAGTTGAGCAATCAATAGAACAACCTGTCGCAAAGACTGTTGAACCTATTGTAAATAAACAGACTTCTGTTGTTATAAAACAAGTTGAAAAAACAGTTGAACAACCAACGGAACAGCCCGTTGCCAAGTCTGTTGAACCTGTTGTTCAAAAACCAATTGAGCAATCTACAAGTGGTAAATTATACATTGGCCAGAGTATTAAGTTTGAATAGAACGCCTTGCCTATGAATCGCGTGGAATTTAAAACGGCGGATGGAATTGAAATTATTGGATCGTTTCGCACACCCGCAACACCAACGCATGCGGCGATTTTATTACACATGATGCCAGCAACAAAGGAAAGCTGGGATGCATTTGCAGAACAACTTGAACGGGTGGGTTTCGCATCAATCGCCATCGATGAACGTGGGCATGGAGAAAGCACGATGAACGGAACACTCGACTATCAAACATTCGGAGAACATCAACAGCAAGCAAAAATTGAAGATGTTCGAGCGGCGTTTAAATTTCTGGAACAAGAGGGCTTTGCAGAATCACAGATCGTTTTGATTGGCGCATCCATTGGTGCGAATCTTGCTATTCAGTTTATGCTGGAACATCCGTTGATAACAACCGCAATTGCACTATCGCCAGGATTAAATTATCGCGGAGTGAGAACAGATGAATTTATCCAACAGCTTCACAAAGGTCAGCGCGTCATTTTGGTTGCCTCTGACGATGATGATCGAGATTCTGCGCAAAGTTGTCGTACACTTCACGCTCTGAATCCTGCGCAGACAGAACTCATAGAAAAACAGGGTCTCGGACATGGAACAACGATGTTTACAAAAGAACCAACTCTTATGACAGAGTTGGTTCAACAGTTCCTCTAAACGTTTGTTGTACGTTGGATTAACGATGTTCTGTGCGAATCAGATCCCAAAAATCGTAGATGATGATTCCAGAGTAGAGCAGAATGGAGAATCCAAGAAAAAGTCCAAAAAATGAAGGGTAGATTAATTGAATGATGAGAATGATTGTTTCAAGCAAAAGCGCGATGAGAAACATGAAAATCGCGGTCGAGCTTGTTGCGAGCCATTTTCCAAGTTTGTTATCTAGCTGACTTTTTTCGTATGTAAATTCAAAATTGGCAAAACAAACCGTGACCAAAAACATACTGATCACCAAGAGAAGATTTCCTGTTTGATCTAAATTTATTTCATCCAAGGATTGTTTGAGGAGAGGATAAAATAACAGGGCAAAGAGAATAATCAAGATGTTCTTGTAAATATTTTCTCGAAGATGATGTTTTAGTTTCATACAAAGCAATTCTAGCACACCCACAGGATTTGTTGAGACTTGATCGAATGGAGCAAAACTGTTAACCTCGCGTTTCTATGGAGAACAAACCCACAAACAAAGTAGAACGTAAAAAAGTTCTTCTTGGCATGTCTGGTGGCGTGGACTCAAGTGTGTCCGCCGTTTTGTTGTTGGAGCAGGGATTCGACGTGATTGGTGCGTTCATGAAGAACTGGTCGGGTGATGTGAATGGACCGGAAGTGAAAGGAACGGATCGTATTGGGACTTCGTTCGAGGAATGTGGATGGAAAACGGAACGACGTGATGCCATGCGTGTTGCGGCCCAACTCGGCATTCCATTTCTCACGTTCGATTTTGAGACGGAATATCGCAGAGATGTTGTTGAATACATGTTCCGAGAATTTGAAGCTGGCCGTACGCCAAATCCAGACGTCATGTGTAATCGCTACATGAAGTTTGATCTGTTTTTGAAAGAGGCAGATAAGCTTGGATGTGATTACATTGCGACTGGGCATTATGCACGCGTTGATGGGGATCGAATCTTGAAAGGTGTTGATCCAAACAAAGATCAAACATATTTTCTCTGGGCGATTGATAAAGCGGTGATTCCTCGCGTTCTATTTCCGATCGGGCATCTCGAAAAGCCAGCGGTTCGTGAGATCGCGGCAAAGCACAACCTTGAGGTTGCAACAAAGAAAGATTCAACGGGAATCTGCTTTGTAGGAGAAGTCGACATGCGTGAGTTTTTGAAAGCCAGAATGAAAGAGGAGCCGGGAAATGTTGTGACAACGGACAGAAAAGTAATCGGCAAACATATTGGAATCAATTTTTATACGATCGGCCAACGTCATGGGCTTGATATTGGGGGTGGAGATCCTTATTATGTTGTTGAAAAACGACGCGAGACAAATGAAATTGTTGTTGGTAGCAACTTTCATCCCGCACTATTTAAAAATGAACTGACAGCATCGCAATTGAACTGGTTTAAAGAACCTCTGTTTCCAATCGAATGTGAGGCGCGTCTTCGTCACCGCCAGCCAGTACAGAAGTGTGTTATTTCTCAATTAAACGACGATCAAGTACATGTTGCGTTTATTGAACCACAGCGTGCTGTGACACCAGGCCAATCTATTGTTTTCTATGTGGGAGACGAGATGATTGGTGGGGGAATCATTGATTAAAAAACCACTTACGAGACGTAAGTGGTTTTTTTATTTCTGTGCCGCCCACGCATAAAATTCTTTGCGGGTATCCGTCTTTTCATCAAACGAGATATTCTCGACAATTGGCGGATTTATGTCTTGAATTGTTATTGGGTTCGTAAGCTCGAATGTTTGATTGAGAAGGGGAATGGTTGTTTTGACAGATCCGGATAAGGGAATAACGCTCGTCTGTTGTTTGAAATCATACCCAATGAACGTTGCGTTTGATTTGTTCAATAGCGTTTGTGCAGTTGGGGTGTCGACTCTGAGTGTGGATTCAGTATCTGTAACACGTGTCAGAATGCGTCCGTGTCCGAATTTGAGGCGCAGGTCGTTTTGAACAAGAGATTTAAGCTCAAGATTTGTGTTTTCATCGAGCGTGACTGTTCCGATGGAATCAATGGAGATTTCCACAAATTCTCCTTTTATTGTTTGAACGGTTTCTCCTTGTTTAAATTCGTGACCAATTACATATGTTAAACCTGTATCACGAAGGACTGTGACGGGAACTTTTGGACGGACATCAAATCGATTCAAGACAAGAAGTCCGAAGACAGAAAGGATAAACACGACTGGGAGAATCATTTTTTGCATGTTAGAATCAGTGTATATGAAATACTTCTTTTACGGAACGGAGTGTCCGCACTGTCATACTATGTTGCCAATTGTTGAAAAACTCAACAAAGAGGGGGCAGAGATTGAAATTCTGGAAACGTGGCACAATGCGGAGAATGCAAAAAAACTTGAGACGTTTGATACGGGTTTGTGTGGGGGTGTTCCGTTTTTTTATAACGTAGAGACCAAAAAGTTTTTGTGTGGTGAGGCCACAAAAGAAGAAGTGCAAAAGTGGTCAGATGGTAAATAGTTCAAAACAAAAAACTCGAAGATCGAGTTTTTTTGTTTGCCTAAATTTCAAAACGCAACATCCAGTGTGGGTTCGTTTCAACTTGTAAGTCAAGATAAATTTTCTTTCCCATGACAGATTCAAGTTCTTTTCGCGTAGATTGCCCGATTTCACGGATTCCTCTTCCACCCTGTCCGATAATCATTCGTTTGTAGCGATCTTCTGTTGTGAAGATGGTTGCTGCAATATACATCACGTTATTTTCACGTTCCTCCATGGCTGTGACTTCAACATGAATGGTGTATGGAACTTCTTGACGTAGACGGAGATAGAGTTTTTCACGAATCAACTCGGAAACCCAGACGTTGTTCGCCATGTTTGTAATCTGATACGCTGGATAGAATTGTTCTCCTTCTGGCAAAATTTCGAAAAGTTTGTCGATAAGTGGTTTGATGTGTGCACTTTCTTTTGCAGATACTTCAAATGTGTGATCAAATTTGTCGGAAAGGTCGCGATAAAAATCAAGATAAGGCTTGTTGTTGTCATCCATCTTGTTAATAACCATGATTTTTGGTTTGTCGATCTGTTCCACCATGCGCAACATGGATTTTTCTTCATCTCCAATCACTCGTGTTGGGTCGGCTACATACATGAGAATATCAACATCCGAGAGCGCATTCTTAAGTGATTCTGTGAGTGCTTTCGAAAGGGCGTCTTTTGCCCCTTTCAACATTCCTGGCGTATCAACGAACACAATCTGACCTTCATCGCGTGTAAGAATTCCATGAATTGGCAAACGTGTTGTTTGTGGCTTTGGGGAAGTGATCGCAACTTTTGAACCAACGAGCGCGTTCATGAGTGTGGATTTTCCAACGTTTGAGCGTCCAACGATTACAACGAAACCAGCTTTTGTAATAGGTTTTTCAACTTCTGTTTCTGAGGTAGGGGAGATTGTCATAGAATAAAATTCTAAAATGATTTAAGTTCGAGTTTAGTTATGAGTTCAACGTGTGGCGTGTGAGGGAACATGTCGATTGCTTTCATGGCGGTCACGTTGTAGATCTCTTGCAATTGAACCATTTCACGCGCAAAATTTTTTGGATTGCAGGAAACGTAGATGATGGTCTTTGGTTTATGTTTGATGATGTCCGCAAGTGCACGATCATGCATTCCGGAGCGCGGTGGATCGAGAATAACGACATCTGCATTATGTTTCGACCAATCGTAATCTTCTGTTGGTGCGGCGAAGAATTCTGGCGAGACGTTGTTGAGTGTCGCGTTTATCTTTGCGTCTTCGATTGCCTCGGCATTCAGTTCGACTCCGATCATGGTTTGGGCTGAACTTGCAAGGGTAATAGAGAAGAATCCAGTTCCGCAATACAGATCGAGTACACGTTTATCTGAAAGATCCCCACAAAATTCTTTGACAGTGTCGAGAAGAAGATGTGATGCGAATGAATTTGTTTGAAAGAAAGCATTTGGGCTGATGCGGTATGTTTTGTTTAAGATCATTTCTTCGATATAGCCTGGCCCAGAGATATTTGTAAGTTCTGTCCCAAACGACGTGTCCGAGTCTGTGGCGTTAATGGACCAGACGAGTGTTGAGGGGTTTGTAAGTTCTGCTAGAGCAGAAAGACCTGAAAGGATGAGGGAACGTTCAGCTTCATCAGCTGGCGCACTCGTTACAAGCACAATCATAGTTTGCCCTGTTCGTGTGGCGCGGATTGTTGCGTAGCGCAAGAGTCCTGTGTGCGCGCGACGGTCGTAAAACGAGAGCCCGCACGTCTTTGCCCATTCGCGAACGGGAACAAAGAGGGTATCGATCTGTTCGTCTGCAAGAAAACAGGTATGATTATCAAGAACTTTCCACCACTTATCTTTTTGACGCATGCCGACTCGACCCTCAAAATCGATCACAAAGTCCATTCGATTGCGATAATGTTCGAGTTTTGGACTTGGAAGGATCTCTTCACACTTCAAAGAAAGGTCTTTGAGCTTGAAAGAACCGTTAATATCCGATACTTTCTGTATCAGTTGTTTCTCATACGGAATGTGCGACCAGGAGCATGAACCACATAATTCTTTGTTTGGGCAGAGATTCGACATATCGGGCGAAGAATACCCGAAAATCGTTTTTATTTCAAGAGTTAGCGCAAAAACTATGATTCTTATCGCACACAACATCCGATCACTCCATAATGTCGGTGCTTTCTTTCGTACAGCGGATGCGTTTGGGGTCGAAAAGATTTATTTGACAGGGTATACAGGTTGCCCACCCAGAAAAGAAATTGCGAAGACGGCACTTGGATCGGAACATCGTATTCCATGGGAGTACCGTGAGGAGCTCGACGCACTTTTGATCGAGTTGCGATCAGAGGGAAAAAAGCTTGTTGCTCTTGAGATTTCAGATCGTGCGATTCCTGTAAACGCACTTGAGATCCCTGTTGAGAACATTGCCCTTATGGTTGGTAGCGAAGTTGAGGGAATCTTGCCACACCTTCTTGAGCAGTGTGATGAGATCATTGAGATTCCCATGATTGGGATAAAAAAATCGCTCAACGTCTCTGTTGCAACAGGGATTGCCTTGTTTGCGATTATGGCAAAAATCCGTTAAACTGATTCTGTATGTTATCGATTGTCATTCCGACAAAAAATGAAGAAGAACACCTCCCAAAATTATTAGAATCCATCAAATTACAAACCGTTCAACCTCAAGAAATTATCGTTGCAGATGCGCATTCAACAGATAAAACAAGAGAAATTGCAAAATCATTTGGAGCAAAAGTGATTGATGGCGGTATGCCATCGGTCGGAAGAAATCTTGGAGCAAAACATGTTGCGACAGATTTGATTTTGTTTTTGGATGCAGATGTTGAATTACGCGATCCAACATTTTTGGAAAAATCAATTAGAGAATTTCAAGATCGTTGCCTCGGTCTTGCAACATGCGATGTTTTTCCATTGTCAGATGCGTATATCGATCACTTTCTCCACAAAGCGTACAATAAATATGTTCGCGCCTGGGGATCTCTTTTTCCACACGCACCTGGGTTTTGCATGCTTGTAAGAAGGGAGGGGCACAATAAAATTCGTGGTTTTGATGAATCAATTGTGTTTTGTGAAGATCATGATTATGCACGACGATTTAAGCGTGTTGGCAGATTTGGTTTTTTAAGATCTACAAAAATTCCGGTGAGCATCAGGCGTCTTGATCGTGATGGTCGTTTGAAAATAGCAATCAAATACTTACTTGCAGAATTACATCTCGCATTTGTTGGACCTATCAGATCAAATACGTTCAACTACACATTTGGGCACAGTAAAAAGTTAAAATCAAAGACTGAAAAAAACAAAAGGTAACTATGCTCCTTTTTCCGCTCGTTATTCAACATCGTCATGTGCATTTGTCGAAGATTGACCTTCGACAATTATTTGGTGATGAAAAATCGTTAGAGATTGAATTTGAATTAGAGCAGAAAGGACAATTTCTCTACAAAGAAACCGTGAATGTGGAGGGTAAAACAGGCGTGATTGAATCGGTGCGTGTTTTGGGTCCGTGTCGTAGCAAAACACAGGTCGAACTTTCTGTCACTGATGCATTCGCTATTGGCTTAAAGGCGCCGGCTCGCTTGTCTGGAGATACGCTTCGGGCCGCATCATGTAAACTCGTTGGTCCAGAAGGTTCTGTTCGAGCTGTGGCTTCTGTTATTGTTCCAGTTCGTCATTTGCACTGTTCAGATCGGGTTGCAAAAAAACTTCACTTGAAAAACCATCGCGTGGTAACATTAAGGCACGCAGAGAAGCCAGACGTTGTTTTAACACATGTGTTTGTTCGTGTTCATCCAACGTTTGCTCCTGAATTACATCTTACATCTGATGAAGCTGCACATTACTGGCTTCATTCCGGTGATTTATTTGAAGTATGTTGAAACGTTTTTCGTTCACCGCCATCTTTGCATTCGTTGTTTTTTTAGTTCCGACGTTTGCGTATGCAGCAACAGCTGATCTCAAAGTAAGTGCTACGGATATTCGTTTTTCAAAGTCTACGTTAATTGTAGGTGATGCAATACGTGTTTATACAAAAGTTCAAAACATTGGAACGGTTGATATTGTTGGATATGTAACTTTTTACCAAGGGAGTTCGGTTATTGCAGAGCCGCAAGTGATTTCTGTGGTCGCAGGAAGTGATCCGGAAGAAGCGTTTGTTGACTTTGTTGTTCCTGATGGGCCGTTTAATCTCAGAACTGTTATTAGCGGCACAAAACCAGCAGATGAGAACTTAGATAATAATGTTGCTATCACTGGAATTTACACCCCTATTCCAGACAAGGATCGAGATGGAATCAAGGATGATTCTGATAATTGTCCAACGATTACAAACCCAAGCCAATCAGATTTGGATAAAGATAGTGTTGGTGATGCGTGTGATGATGATATCGATGGCGACGGTCTGACAAACGGTGTAGAAGCAGAACAGGGGACGAATGCACAAGCAAAAGATACGGACGGAGATGGAGTCAGTGATGCCCAAGATGTTTACCCACTTGATCCAAAACGTTCCGTATTAGAAAAACCTGTTCCGCCAAAAATTGTAGAAAAACAGGTGATGCCAAAACCAGAAATACAAAACACAAAGGTATTGAGTGTGAATACAAAATCTGAAACAGTTTCTAATACGTCTGTTTCAAATACAGTTTCACCTTCACTTATTGCCACACCCACACCGTCATTAGACACAGCAGAAGTCGTTTCGATGGAGTCACTGAAAGGGGGTGTATCTCCAAATGCGGTGTTTTCTTATGAAAAAAGTTCTTGGAACACATTTGTTTTTCGTTTAGTTGCACCTGTCCAGGATCGTTTCGTTTATGAATGGAATTTTGGAGATGGTGTTCATTCAAGCAAATCAGATGTTACACATACGTATGCACAAGCTGGATCATATTTAGTAACACTCAAAACAACAGATGAAGCAGGGGTTGTTTCAGAAGAATCCGCAGAAGTGCATGTCGCGTTTTTTACGTTTTCAAATCCGTTGATTATCGCCTTGCTTACACTGCTCGGAATTGTATTTGTTGGAATTTGTGTGGCATTGTTTAAGCTGAAAACAACAAAACGACCAAGAAAAAAAGGGGTCGTAAGTGAATCAGAGACGTCAGAAGAGCAAACGTTAAAACAAATTTTTGTCAAAGAAGAGTAGGGAAGGGTAAGTTTCGTGTTTGGGCTTAAAATTTTTTGACTTTACGACTTTCTTTTCGGTACAATCGATCCACTATGACAATTTTTGAAATACGAGAACAATACCTTAAGTTTTTTGCAGAACGCGGACATGCAATTCTTCCATCCGCTTCATTGGTTCCTGAAAATGACCCGACAACGTTGTTTACAGGATCTGGAATGCAGCCCATGGTTTCTTATTTGCTCGGCGAACCTCATCCACGCGGTGTTCGTATTTCTGATTCACAAAAGTGTTTTCGTTCAGGTGATATAGATGAAGTTGGTGATAATCGTCACACAACTTTTTTCGAAATGCTTGGTAACTGGTCTTTGGGAGATTATTTTAAACAGGAACAGATTTCATGGATGTTCGAGTTTCTTACAGAGCGTCTTGGGTTGGATCCACAGAATTTATATATCACTGTTTTTCGTGGAAATAAAGAATTGAATATTCCTAAAGATGAAGAATCTGCTGCGTTGTGGCAATCCTTATTTGCTTCAAAGGGTATAGAGGCTTTTATTGGGGAAGATGCAGAAACAAATGGCATGAATTCTGGAGAACGTATTTTTTATTACGGTGAAAAGAAGAATTGGTGGAGTCGCATGGGAGTTCCGTTAAATATGGCGGTTGGTGAACCGGGTGGTCCTGATACGGAAATGTTTTGGGATTTTGGTGTGGAGCGTCAATTGCATGAAACATCTGTTTGGAAAGATGAGCCATGTCACGTTAATTGTGATTGTGGACGATTTGTTGAAATCGGAAACAATGTATTCATGCAATATGTAAAAAAAGAAAATGGATTTCAAGAATTATCCCAACGAAATGTTGATTTTGGAGGAGGTCTTGAACGTATTGCCGCTGCAGTAAATGGAGATCCAGATGTATTTCTTATTGATGCTTTTGTTCCAGCTGCAGAGGCATTGTTCTCGATGAGTGGAAAAGAGTATGAAACGCATATGCATGCCTATCGCGTAATTTTGGATCATTTGCGAGCAGCAACGTTTTTAATTGGAGATGGTATAAATCCATCGAATAAAGATCAGGGATATTTTGTGCGTCGTTTGATTCGTCGAGCGGTTCGATTTGCTCACCAGTTGAACATTACGGAAAATGTCTGTGCGAAAATCGGCGCCACATTTATCGATGTTTATGCGAATGCATACCCAAGCCTTTCTTCTGCTCGCGAACAAATTGTGGCAGAACTTGAAAAAGAAGAGAAAAAGTTTCAATTAACATTGAAACAGGGGATGAAAAAATTTGTTGAACTTTTGAGTCAAGGAACAGATAAACGCATTTCCGGAGTCGATGCATTTGATCTTGTTCAGTCATACGGATTTCCCGTTGAACTCACGCAAGAACTCGCACAAGAAAACGGGTTTGTTGTTGATATGGAGACATTCAAGGTGGAAAAAGAAAAACACCAAGCTCTTTCACGGGCTGGTTCTGAGCAAAAGTTTAAAGGGGGTCTTGCGGATACTTCTGAAATGAGTGTGAAGTACCACACCGCAACACACTTGTTGCATCGGGCACTAAAACAGGTTCTTGGTGATTTGGTTCAACAAAAAGGAAGTAACATCACTCCAGAGCGTTTACGATTTGATTTTCCATACCAAGAAAAACTTACAGACGAACAAATTCAACAAGTTGAGGTGTTGGTAAATGAAGCAATAGCAAAAAAACTTCCAGTTCACTTTGAAATGCTCACTCTTGAAGAGGCTAAAGCTCGTGGGGCAATAGGGTTGTTTGAGGACAAGTATGAGGAGGTAGGAAATATGGTTAAAGTCTACTTTGTTGGTGATGAAGCGACTGGAGATGTTTTTTCAAAAGAGGTCTGTGGAGGTCCACATGTAGCAAATACCTCTGAGTTGGGTCAATTCAAGATTCAAAAAGAAGAATCAATCGGATCTGGTCTTCGCAGAATTAAAGCTGTTTTGTCTTAAACACGACTTAATTTAGCAGAAAAAAAACTTTGAAGGTTATCCACGGTTGATTTCTTGACACATTTTAGCAAATAACATAAAATACCGGCGCCTCAGAAATCTATTTTTGCTTGCGATTTACAGCAAAATTTGATAGCATTTCTTGAACCAATGAACCTATGAGTCAGGAAACAAAAGATTTTATTGAAATGCGAGGCACGGTAGAAGAACTTCTACCATCTGCAAATTTCAAAGTGAAACTAGAAAACGGACAAACCATTACAGGATATCTGTCAGGAAAAATGCGCAAATTTCGTATTCGTATTTTGCCCGGAGATGATGTGAAGGTTGAAATCAGTCCGTACGACCTTACGAAAGGCCGTGTCGTTTATCGTTTCTAATAAGATTCCCAAATTTCATCGACCAACATCGATGAAATTTATCGATTATGAAAGTTCGAGCATCCGCAAAAAAAATTTGTAAAGATTGCAGTGTGACACGCCGAAAAGGTCGTGTGGTTGTCATCTGTAAAAATCCTAAACATAAACAACGTCAAGGATAATTGTTGATTGGTTTGAAAACCTTTCACTTTTTCTACTTACTACTTTCTACTTTTACTTATGGCACGTATCGCTGGAGTTAACATCCCCCTCAATAAACATATCCGTATTTCGCTTACCTATATTTATGGGGTAGGTCCAACAACGGCTGCGAGCATTTTGAAGCAAGCGGACGTAAAAGGGGATATCAAAACAAAAGATTTGTCGGAAGACCAAGTTAAAACAATTCGTGATCTTGTTGAAAAAGGACGCCGATTGGAAGGGGACTTGCGTCGAGATGTTCTCTCTAGCGTAAAGCGTTTGAAAGAAATTGGTGCCTACCGAGGTTCACGTCACGCAAAACACTTGCCGGTACGTGGACAAAGAACTAAAACAAATTCACGAACCATTCGAGGCAATGTGAGAAAGACCACAGGAAGTGGTCGTCGCGCTTTGACCAAGACATAATATGGCTGCTGTAATCCAAACCAAATCAAAGAAAAAGAAAGTCGTGAAATCTGTTGCACAGGGCAATGCGTATGTTCAGGCTACGTATAACAACACGATTGTTACTCTCACAGATTTAAACGGAAACACATTGGCATGGTCTAGTGCTGGAAACTGTGGTTTCAAAGGACCTAAAAAAGCAACTCCATATGCTGCAGGAATGATTGTTAAAGCAGCTGCGGATCGTGTGAAAGAAATTGGTCTTAAAGAAATCAATGTGTTTGTAAGAGGTGTTGGTGCTGGACGCGATTCCGCTGTCCGTGCATTAAACGCAAATGGCTTTCAGGTCCTTTCGATCAAAGATTTAACCCCGCTTCCACATAATGGTTGCCGTCCACGTAAACCACGTCGCGTCTAGTTTATGGCAAAAAATCAAACTCCCATCGTTAAACTTTCTCGTCGCCTCGGGATTGTGCTCGGCAAGGAAAAATACGTCCGCCGACGTCAATACCCACCAGGTGTGCATGGTCCAAAACAAGGGAACCATCGCCGCATTTCTGGATACGGAGAACAATTGCTCGAAAAGCAAAAAGCAAAAGCCGTTTATGGTCTTTTGGAAAAGCAATTCCGCAAGTGTTTTGAGAAGGCTTCTCAACACAAAGGAAACACTTCTGAATTCATGATTCAATTGTTGGAACAACGTCTTGATAACGTGATTTATCGTCTCGGGTTTGCAAAAACTCGTAAACAAGCACGTCAGATTGTTGGCCACGGGTTCGTACTTGTAAACAATCAATTGGTTGACATCCCTTCTTATCAAGTGAGTATTGGGGATGAAATTTCTGTAAAAGAAAACAAAAAAGCAAAAGGTATCGTCAAAGCCATTGGTGAATTACATAAAGAAAATCAAGTACCAAAATGGTTGAATGCGGACGCGGCAGCATTAAAGGGAAAAGTTACAGGAGAACCGACAATGGATGATGTAGAAAAACTCTTTGATCCACGGCTGATCGTCGAATTTTACTCTCGATAAATCACTAAGGAGGTACGTCGTATGGAGAACATTCTTCTTCCATCAAAAATTTCGTTCGAAAAAGGCGAACGACCAAACGAAGGTGTTTTGGTTGTAGAGCCATGTTTCTACGGATATGGAACAACACTTGGAAACGCATTGCGTCGCGTGTTGCTTTCATCTTTGCCTGGTGCTGCTGTTACAGCTGTAAAAATAAAGGGTGTTACACACGAATTTCAAGCGATTGAAAACGTGAAAGAAGATGCTCTTGAGGTTATTTTGAATCTCAAAACGCTTCGTCTAAAAGTTTTTTCAGATGAACCTGTTGTTCTTAAACTTAGCGCAAGCGGTTTGAAAACAATTACTGCAGGAGATATCACATCGAATGCAGATGTGGAAATTATGAATCCAGATCTCGTGATTGCGCATCTTACAGATGCAAAAGCAACATTTGAAATGGAGCTCACAGTGCGCAAAGGACGTGGATATTCCACAACAGAAGAACGTGCTGGTGAGATTCATGATCTTGGAACGATCGCCATTGATGCACTTTTTTCTCCGGTCAGAAATGTTGGTTATCATGTTGTGAACACTCGTGTGGGTGATATCACAAACTTTGATAAGCTCATCATGAACATTGAAACAGACGGAACTATTACACCGGAAGCTGCTGTCGAGCATTCAGCAAAGACTCTTATCGATTACTTCTCAATTCTTCTCAATACTCCAACGGAAATGGCATCTGAATCAGATGTTTCCTAATTCCGGTTCACGCATATGCGCCATCGTAACGCCGTAAAAACTCTCGGAAGACGAACTTCCACTCGAAACGCCATGCTTACAAGCTTGGCGGCGAGTATTATTTTGCATGAAAAAGTCAAAACAACCGAGACAAAGGCGAAGGTTGTGCGTTCACTCGTAGAACGATCCATTACAGATGGAAAGATTTCTTCTCTCGCATCACGTAGAAAATTGCTGAAGCGCTTTTCTTCTGAAAATCCTGTCAATAAAATTTTAGATGTTCTCGCTCCACGATACATGGATCGCAATGGAGGCTATACACGTATCATTAAGATGGGAACACGCAAAGGAGATGGAGCTCCTGTCGTTCAAATTGAACTTGTTTAATATGAAGAATGAACAGACACGTAAAATTCACACCATCGATGCGGATGGAAAAAGCCCAGGACGCCTTGCTACGCAAGTTGTCGGTTTTTTGATGGGAAAAGGAAAAGCAACGTTTGTTCCAAACGTTGATGGTGGTGATCATGTACAAGTGATCAATGCTTCCAAAATGAATATCATTGGAAAACGCTTGGAACAAAAGGAATACTATCGTCACACAGCGTACGCAAGCGGATTGCGCACAACTTCTATGAAGAAAGTGTGGGCGGATAATCCAGGTGATGTCTTGGTGCGTGCGGTTTCTCGCATGCTTCCAAAGAATTCACATCGCAATGAGCGTTTGAAGCGTCTCGACGTCAAGAACTAATATGACTGAACAAGCAACAAAATTTACGGGAGCTGTAGGACGACGCAAATGCGCCGTTGCACAAGTTCGTCTTCATCATGGTGGATCTGGAAAGATCATCATCAACGATCGAGAGCTTGAAAAATATCTCCCAACAACCATTCAACACCAAACAGTCAAATCTCCTCTCGTTCTTA
This sequence comes from uncultured Gammaproteobacteria bacterium, assembly GCA_964402425.1. Lineage (GTDB taxonomy): Bacteria > Patescibacteriota > Patescibacteriia > UBA9934 > GWF2-40-263 > XYB2-FULL-45-11. The sequence goes on from CAYOCD010000002.1 coordinate 69,723, forward strand.
CAGGAACAGAAAACATGTTTGATGTGCAAATTGTTGTAAAGGGTGGAGGACAAGCAGGACAAGCGGATAGTATCCGCCTTGGAATTGCTCGTGCTCTTGTGGATTTCAATCCAGAATACAAAACCGTTTTGAAAAAACAAGGAATGATGACACGTGATGCACGCATCCGTGAACGTAAAAAATTCGGAAAAAAATCTGCGCGTCGATCACCACAATGGTCAAAGCGTTAGAAAAAAACACCTGCCTTGTGCAGGTGTTTTTGTTTTACATTCAGTCTGATTTTTGCTACCATAAGCCCACATGTCACAACATCTCGCAAAAAATACAGTGTTTATGACAGCGGCTTCCATTGGACAAAAGATTGTTGCTTTTGTCTATTTTTTGTTTCTTGCACGCGTCATGATGCCAGAAAAAACAGGAACATTTTTTTTGGCTACGTCGATTATCACCATGTTTTCTGTTTTTTCTGATCTTGGTGTGACGTCTGTCCTTATTCGTGAAATTTCTAAGCGTCCAGAAGCACGAGATCAAATTGTGCGCCAAGCCATCGGTTTAAAGCTTTTCCTTACAATTGCAACTGTTGTCATTATTTTTATTGCAACACCTTTTTTTCAGTATGATACTGAAATTACAGGACTGATTTTAATGACGAGTCTTGTCATGATCACAGACGCCCTTGCATTGATTTGTTATGGTATTTTACGTGCCTCTCAACAGTTACGGCACGAAGCGTTCGGGATGTTTATTGGTCAGTGTGTCACGGTGTGTGTTGGAGGTATTTCACTTGTTCTTTATCCAGATGTTCGTTTTTTGATACTTGCACTTATTTGTGGAAGTGCTGCAACATTTTTGATTTCGTTTTCCCAAGTTGTTCGTTTGTATGGATTCCACTTGTTTATTCCTTCTTGGGATAAGCAAGCTCAATGGAATATGGTAAAAATCATGCTTCCGTTTGCGCTTGCTGGAATTTTTGTAAAAATTTACAGCACTCTTGATGTCATTTTGATTTCAAAAATGTTAAGTACAACAGCTGTCGGGATTTACTCGGTCGCGTATAAGTTCACTTATGCATTTCAATTTTTGCCACTTGCATTTGCCGCAGCGCTTTATCCAAGTTTAAGTTCAACTGTCGATAAAGATGTAAATGTAACAACAAAGACATTTTCACAAGCGATTTGGTACACATTTTTAATTGCAACACCTATTACCTTTGGCGTTTCTCTACTCGCGCCGGAAATGATTCAACTTATTGGTCGTGAATACGGTGAATCTTCCTTGATTCTACAAACTCTCATCTTTGTTTTATTTCCATCTTTTCTTGAGGTTTCGTTTGGTGCTTTGCTTAATGCGTCTGATCGACAATCGACTCGAATGAAAATTATTGGTTTTGCAATGGTAATAAATGCGGGAATCGATTTTGTTCTTATTCCACGTCTCGGTCTCATGGGGGCAGTTATTGGTTCTCTTATTAGTTATTCGATCATGGTTTTTATCGAGTTTATTATCGTATCGAAAATTCTTCCACAATTTCTTACGCGTCAATTTTTTCTCCGAACAAGCGGCACGATTTTGAGTGGATTAGTCATGTTTAGTATTGGTGTTCTGTTGAAGCAATGGATGAGTTGGTTTTTGGTAATTCCTTGTGCGGCGGCCGTCTATTTCGGAATGCTTATCATAACAAAATCTGTTACAAAACAAGAGATTCTTCGATTTAAAGCATTATTTCGCAAGACCCCCGTTGTTGTATGAGCGATCGCGATATTCTTCTTATTACACCAGATTATCTTCCGAGCCGTGGTGGGGTAGCACGTTATTTAGGGTTGTTTGCGGAATATTTTACAAAGCGGATTCGAGTGATTGCTTCACCAACAAAAAACAAGTCAACAGTTCTTGCATCATACGTTCTTGAACGTAAACCTTTGCTCTCAAAATACCTTTGGCCACGTTGGCTTACATCCGTTTTTCTTTTGATGAAAGAATCGCGATCGTATCGATGTGTTGTGACAAGCCATGTTATTCCATTTGGTACAGCCGCAATGATCGCAAAACGATTCACAAAAAAACCCTATCTTGTGATTACGCACGGAATGGATGTGCGTCTCGCGTTGCGATCAAAAAAAACACTCACAGCTCACATACTCTCAAATGCTCATCTTGTGATCGCAAATTCAAATGCCCTCGCACAAGAATTGCAGAAAGAATTTGGAATCAAAAACATTCTCACAATGTATCCAGCCATTGATCCATCTTTTTTTGTGAATAAACCAAAAGTTCCCTCAGATATATTTCGATTACTGAGCGTGAGTCGATTGGTGGATCGTAAAGGGCATGAACGTGTTTTACACGCTCTCGCTCTTTTGAAAGTAAATGGTTCGCTTTCCGCATTTTGTTATGTGATTGTTGGAGATGGTCCAACGCGCACGTCGCTTGAAATGCTCGTTCATGAACTTAATTTAGACACGCACGTTTTCTTTAAAGGGGATGTTTCTGATCAAGAGTTGCAATTGTGTTATGTGGATACGGATGTCTTTATTTTGCCTGTAAAAGATGATCCGATCGATAAAGAAGGATTCGGTATGGTATATCTTGAGGCGGCGGGATATGGTATTCCATCGATTGCGACACGCATGAGTGGGGTAGATGAAGCAGTGCTCGATCAACAAACAGGTCTTCTTGTTTCTGATGGAAATATTGAAGAATTAGTACGTGCCATTTTGATTCTTGCAAAGGATTCTGTTTTACGTGATCAGCTTGGGGCACAGGCACAAATGCGTGTGTTAACAGAATTTACGCCTGACGCTCAGTTTTCTAAGCTAGAACCGTATCTTGTATGACACAGACCATCTCGGTCATTATTCCAACCTATCAACACGCCACCACGCTCGTTCGGTGTCTTGATTCGATTTTTTCACAATCACGCAAACCGAATGAAATTATCGTTGTAGATGACGGTTCAACGGATGATACACAACGCGTGCTGGAACCCTATCTTGAGAGGATTCGGGTTATCGTGCAGCCAAATACAGGGGCCCCCGCTGCGCGTAATAATGGGTCTCAACAATCGAATGGATCATTGGTTCTGTTTTGTGATGCAGATGTTGAAATGAGACCAAATATGCTTTATGAGCTTGAACAGGCTTTAGAGGCGCATTCTGAAGCTTCTTATGCGTATTCTGGATTCCAATGGGGGTGGAAAGTATTCACATCATTTCCGTTTGATGCAGAGAGGTTGAAAAAGATGAATTATATTCACACGTCCGCGCTCATTCGACGCGAAGCCTTTCCATTATTTGATCCATCCCTTAAACGATTTCAAGATTGGGATTTGTGGCTTACCATGTTGGAAAGGGGGGCAACAGGAATTTTTGTAAACAAAAATTTATATCTTGTGATGCAAGAGGATCGTCCGGAGCGCATGTCGAATTGGCTTCCATCACTTTTGATTCGGTTTCCATGGAACATGATTGGATGGATGCCAGAACGTGTCAGAAAATATCAGGAAGCCAAAAAAATCATCGTCAAAAAGCATCATCTCGTATGATCAGTACAATCACCGTGAATTATAAAACCGTTGATTATCTTGAAACACTTCTCGATTCATTGTTTGCATTTCATTCTGTTCAAAGTATTGAAGTGATTGTTGTTGAAAACGGATCTGGTGATGATGTATCAAAGCTGCAAGCAAAGTTTCCGTACGTCAAATTTATTTGCAGTGAAAAAAATTTAGGATTTGCGGGTGGATGTAATCTTGGTGCAAAATCAGCAACAGGGGATTTTCTTCTGTTGCTAAATCCGGATGTGATTTTTGTGGACGATGCCCTTACACAAATTGAAAAAACCATGCAACAAAATCCAGATGTTGGTATTGGTGGCATTTCACTCAAGAACCTTGATGGGACACAGCAAGCTTGTGTCTGGCGATTTCCAACACCCGTTGATCAACTTTTGCTTCTCGCAAAAGTTCCACATCTTTTTCCGTTGATCGCTCCTGTTGCAAAATGGCGCATGGCAGATTTTGACTACACAAAGTCACAAGATGTTGATCAGGTTATGGGTGCTTTCTTTTGCATACGTCGTGATGTGTATGAGAGACTTCATGGTCTTGATGATGGTTTTTTTCTTTGGTATGAGGAAGTAGATTTTGCAAAACGTACAAAAGATGCAGGTTACCGCGTGCGTTATTTTTCAAATATTCAAGTAAAACACAAAAAAGGAAGTAGTTTTGAGCGCGTTACAACGTTTCAAAAACAAGAAATGGTTCGTCGAAGCCTTCGACGGTATATGCGAAAGCATTACGGATATGGAACATGGCTTTTGTTTACGATTCTGAATCCCTTTTTTGTTGTTCTTGGCTACATCGCGTCACTCATCAAACCTTTATGATTCAAGAATTCCTCGGCAAACCTTTTCGACTCGCTCTGCTTGGATTTGTAGGGATATTTGCTTTATCGATAATTGGATATTTTTTTCACTTGAGTCTTGCCTTACTTGGTCTTATTGGACTTGTTACGAGTGTGGCAACTCTTCGGAAACTGGAATATGGACTTGCGATAGCCTTTCTTGAGTTGCTTTCAAATGCACACGGATTCATTTTGTATGCATCTATTGGAGATATGCGCGTCTCAGCTCGCATGATCATTTTTCTTGGTGTGTTTCTGGGGTGGGGAATAACGCTTTTAATGCAAAAACGTTTTATTCAGTGGCGTGATGGTCGAATCATACCCTTTGTACCACTGTTTATAGCTATTGCCATTGGTGGATTGGTTGGTGTCATGAATCGATCTGCTGCGGAAGTTTTTCAAGATGGGAATGCTTATCTGTTCTTGCTTTATATTCTCCCAATCTTATCTATATCATGGGACGGATTGAAACAACGTGTTGTTTTACAGATGTTTGCGGCAGCTACCGTGTTTACGACAGCCGCTTCTCTTTTTATTCTTTATGCGTTTACACATCTCTCACAATCGTTTTTGCGTATCTTGTATGTGTACCTACGAGATATTCGTTTTGCAGAAATGACGCATGTTGGAATGGGGATGTATCGTATTTTTGAGCAAACACAAATATTCGCCATTGTCTTTGGATTGATTCTATTGGAACGTAGTTTTCGCAAACAAGAAAGAAATCATCGATGGATGATGATCCTTCTTTTGTCATGCGTGTTTATATTGTTGCTGGTTGGAATGTCACGCAGTTTTTTCTTTGGATTGTTTGGGGCATTCCTTGTGTTAATTCCTTGGCTCTTCATTGGACTAAAAATTTCATTGCGAGATGCAATGCTTGGAATTGGTTCGATTTTAATGGCTGGTTTTATTGCATGCACATTGATTTACTCAACTGTTATCTTTCCGTTTCCTCATACGAGAGCAGCTGGCGAGTATTTATCAGGGGTTTTTGGTGAGCGCGCAATCGGTTCCGATGTTGCCGTTTCAAGTCGTTGGAACTTGTTAAATCCCATGCTTGATCTTGTGAAAGAAGGTCCTTTGTTCGGAAACGGATTTGGACAACCTGTTACATTTGTGACAGATGATCCACGTATTCGCGCTATTCATCCGGATGGTGCATGGACAACAACGTCTATGGAGTGGGGTTGGCTTGAGCTTTGGATTAAAATGGGAATTTTCGGTCCGATCGGTTTTGTGGCATTGTTTGCATATATAACCATTGCATCCACGAGAATGTTCAAAACAGAAAAAGCTTGGATTGGTGTTTGGGTTGTTGGATCTTCCATGTTTGTTTATCTCACACACTTTTTTTCACCGTATCTGAATCATCCAATCGGCATCGGACTTATTCTTGTATTTTTGATTTTTTTACCAAGTATTTCATGGCCAAGTTTTTTTGTTCAGATACAGGAAAAACAAAAAATACCGAGAGCTAAGCTCACGGCATCTGTTGTGACTTCTAGTCAGAAATAAGATTTGTTTCTAAAAATGATTGATGCCCTCGAATATATTCATTTGGGGACATTTTCGTTTTGCCTTCTGGTTGAATGGAGATAAGTTGAAGTAGAGAGTGATCGCCGCAGACGATCAAAATTTGATCTGCATCTTTTTGGATTGTTCCGGGTGTGAGATTTGAAGTTTTGCTAAGTACAAGCGTTTCGTGAACAACGATACGAACCTCTTTTTCATCTTCTTTCCAGAGAAAATACGTTCCAGGCCAAGGTTTCATCGCACGTATCTGTTGGTCAATCTCAAGGGCAGATTTTGACCAATCAATTTTTCCATCTTCTTTGGATAGTATTTTTGAATATGTGGCTAAAGCATTGTCTTGTGGAGTTGCAACACGTTCTCCTGTTGTCCATTTTTGCAATGCTTCGAGAAGTAATGGTACGCCAATCGTAATAATTTTTGGTTGAATGGTTTCTCCCGTTTCTCTGTCTTCAATGGGAAATTCGTGGACGGCAAGAATTGGCCCCGTATCCATTCCTTCGTCGAGCAACATAATGGATACGCCGGTTTCTTTTTCACCCATGCGAATCGCTTCTTGAAATGGCGATGGACCACGATATTTTGGTAATAGTGATGGATGAACATTGATACAGCCAAACTTTGGAAGATCTAGGACAGCTTTTGGAATGATTTTGCCATAAACAACGACCACAAAAACATCTGCGTTTAATTGTGAAAGTTCTTTTACAACCTGTTCAGAACGTAGTGATTTGTAGGTATATACGGGAATATTCTGCGTGACGGCGAATTCGTGAATAGCAGATTTTGTCAGAATCGCTTTGCGACCTATTGGTTTTTCGGGTTGAGTAACAACAGCCACCACATCAAAATCCGAACTTTTTGTGAGTGCGGATAAAAAAGGAACAGAAAGTTCCGGACTTCCAAAATAGACAACGCGTGTCTTCATAATTTTGGGTGAGATGTATAGCGAGTAACTTTATCAATAAACAAAATGCCATCCAAATGATCTATTTCATGTTGAAAAACAATCGCCATTAATCCTTCTGCGCGAAATGTTTGTGAAACACCATGGATGTTTTGTGCGGTTACGGTAACGCCACGATGTCGTTTTACGATGCCAAATACTCCAGGCACAGAAAGACATCCTTCCTCACTCTCAGTTTTTGTAAATGATTTTGAAAGAATTTTTGGATTGAAAAAAGCTTGAGGTTGTTTTTCTCCAACATCAACAATAATGACGCGTTTGTGTATTCCAACTTGTGGAGCAGCAATGCCGATCCCGTTTTCAACACGCATCGTTTCAATCAAATCTCGCACCAATATTTGCGCTTCTTTTGAAGCAATTTCTTCTTTTGGGAATTCTGCTGAAACAATGCGTAATTCAGCATTTGGAGATGTGAGGACGGTTCTTGATGTCATAGGGGGTAGATTTTAGCCCGTATTTGCTTGTGTGTCAATAATAACACGATCCGGAAAGCTCCGAAATAACGTGAGAAGTTTTGATCGATCTTCTTGCGGATAGCGAATTTCAAGAAGGTATTCATTTTGATTCTGAGACTTTGTTTTTTTGATGCGAGCCATGCTTGAGACGCCACGAATCTGTTGAACAAGTTGGTTTTGAAAAATATCTGCTTTGCGTGGTTCTTTTTCATCAAAATGAAGGGTAGAAATCTCGCAGAATGGTGGTTGAATATAGGATTGACGTGCTTCTTGTTCGATGGCAAGGGAAGTGGTTGGATTCTGAAAGTATTCAGTAAAAAAAGGAACGGAGCGTGTTTGAACAAAAAATTGTGCGCGATTCGCAAACGCTAAGGCACGCCAGCCCTCGCATTCATAGAGGGCCGCTTCGCTTGCTCGATATGTTGGTCGAAAAAGGGGTGCATCCGCATCAAGAACAACGACAAGAGCGAATTGATCCGGTTTGAAGGCGTTTGCCATTTGTTCAAGGTAGTATGAGGTCGCAATAACAAGTGGTGCAATCGCGTTCATGTGCGGATGTTCTTTGTCGATAAGACACGTTGTTGTGTTTGGGAATTCTTTTCGGAGCAGTGCGTCAATTTTTTGATTTCCAAATCCAGATTCTTTAAGCGTTATCTCATGACATTTGGGACAGGAGCGAATGATGGGAATTGATGATTTACATCGAACACATCTCATGAATAAATCATCGAGAATCATTCCGTTGCCACATGTTTCACAGACAACATCTGATCCGCATGATAAACATGCCAAGCGTCGTGCATGATATTTTTTATTCAATACAACAAGCACTCGTTCGCCGCGTTCAAGATGGGATTGTGTTGTTTGATATGTTTCGTGCGAAATCCAATGTCCAATTGCGGATGCGCGGCTTTGATGTTCCATGTCGATGATCTGCGGAGCAAGATTTGGAGAAGACCCGAGGATGTTCGTTTTTGAAAAAATGACCGTATCCTCAATACGAGGCATCACATCAAGAAAAAAAAGGTTTGTATGGTGGTGTTCTGCAATGAGATGAGAAAGAGTACGTGCATCAAATCGAGGGTTTTGTTCATGATGCCCATGATTTTCATGGCTTGAACGAGCGACAAAAATGGTTGTTGTTTTTGTGTCTACCGCAAAGAGACAGTTTTTTGTTCCAACCATAACGCAGGCATCTGTTTTACGAAAGGCATTCCAAACTGAAAATTGTGTGCCCGTGTTTTCTTCACCTGTAAGAAGAAAACGCGTTTCGATTGGCAGGTGCGCATATAGACGCTGCGCATCAAGAATTGTAGGACAAAGGACAATGCATTTTTGATCAGGTTTGAGACGTACAAAACCAGCAATAACACAGGCCATGCGGCGTATGTCTGATGTGTATACAAACGCACGACTTCGTTCTGTTAATTGCTGAGCAAGGAGTTGAAGTCCGTCAAGTTCTGAAGGGGAAATGGTTAGTGGCTCATTTGGAGGTACTGAGGGTGTTTTTGTCGATACACGCTTTGGAAATTCAGGAAGACAGCTATTTAAAATAGATGGAACAGATTGAGCAAGCTCAATGGCAATATTTTCGAATAATTTCAATTCTGTGTCTGAAAATACAACACGAGAGTCATAACGCGTAATAGATTTGAGTCGAAAACCATGATCTGCAACATCTTTTACACGAGCAATAACTCCGAATATTGATGTGTTCCGGAAGGGAATCACAACAACATCACCTCGTTTGAGATGATGAAGTTCTTCTGGGATGGCATAATCAAAGACACGTACGTGTCGAGGCATGCGCATGATCGGATACACCTCTGCGATCATAATTCATTGAGATGAAATTGAGCAACAAGTTGTCCTACACCAAACGGATGCTCATACGATACAATTTCAGGACGAATGGGCATTTTTTCTAGTAGACCAAACAAGATAAGTAATGGACGATAAGCACACTCATGCGACTCTTTAAGAGATGTTTCATTGATTGATAAGAGTTGAGAAAGAGACATGTTTTTCATTGATTCCAAAATGGCTTCATCTATCTCTTTTCCGGAAGCGTGAAAACCAGCCGGTGCATCAGATGAGAGTGTGTGAGAAAGATCTCCAGAGGCAATGACGGCAATGCGTTTTGATGAGGCAACACAAAGATCTTTTAAGATGCGTCCAAACTCTACATGTGCTTTTGGGGAAAGAAAACTATATCTGATTGGGGCAATGACGTGTGTATTTGGCAATGTGCTTGTAAGAAGAACAAGAGGGACGCCAATTTCATAATCCAAGACAGCTTCGGATTCAAGGGTGAAAGGCAATGATTCAATGCGCATGCGGCGTTGAATTTGAGTCATGAATTCTAAATCTGGTTGGAAGGTTCCTTTTGTTTGATGATCTCCGAATTCTTGAAAATCTACATCATACGTTTTATGCATGTTGAGTGAAAACGCATCTTTATACGCATTGCGATGTGTTGAAATGGTTAAAATAACATCGGGACGAGATGCGTAAAGTTCTTCTGCAAGTTTTTGCATGGCATCATTTGTTTCTTGTAATGCTTTTGTGTTTTCTTTTCCTATTGTCTGAAGCAAAAGAGGGGAGTGTGGAGTAAACGCAGCGAACGTAATCATATTAAATCGGAAAAATGAGAGATCCTTCCTTGTATCGTTTTAAGTCGTTCCCTTCAACCGGAATCACATCATCGATGTGAAACCCTGCATTATGAAATGCTTGCATAGAGACGAATCCTCGTTTGACATGATCGACAATGAGAAAAATAGATCCGTTTGGTGTGCGCAGAAGGGAATAGTTTGGAAAATCAATAGGAGCTCCATCCGGATATTGTTCTATGACAGAAATACTGGTTGGAACAATGGTGTTTGTGTTGAAACGAGATTTAAGAACGGCTTCTGAGATGATTGGACGTTTTTTTTCGCCTTGTACAAGCCATACAGCACCTGTTTTGCGATTTTGAATGAGTGTTCCGTCAGGAAATTTTTTTGTGAACCAACGGTTCCAAATATTCATAAAGTTCACATTTCCTTGTTTGTGGGGAGTATAGGTATATAAAGCAGCTGTTGCATTATTTTGAGGAACAAGTGCTGAGCCGTCAATAACGGATTCGATTCCAGGACCGTATCCGGAAACAGTCTTGCCACTTGTTGTGAGTTTAGAGAGATACGATTCTCGAATACGCTGTGATGCGTAATAAACTTGTTTTCCAAAACCACGATATTTTTGAAGAAGTGGATCTGATTTAGAACAATCATCACAGATCGCATATCCCATTGCCCAGTCAAGTTGTCTTTGAGTTACTTTCTTGCTTTCCACAAGACTTTGTTCTTTTTGGAGAGTGACAAGAATAACCCGAGGATTTAAATTAAATTCTTTTGCGGTGTTTGCAATGATTTCTGCTGCTGAACGAGTGACACCTTTTATGTCTTTTGTTTTGTAATTTCCAAGAAATCCATTTGCTAAAAATACTTGAATGTCTTCACGCGTCATTGTGTCAACATCTGTCATGTCCGCGTCTGATAACAAATGCTCAGGGCTTGGAGCGAGTGATGTCGCCAAAACAACCGACGGGATCAACGTAGAAAGAAAAAATGCAAGGATAATAACAGAAAAAAACATTCTCATGAGCCTTTAGTATAGCGCAAAACATCTGATTGGACAAACAAAATACAAGCCAAAAAGCTTGTATTTTGAGGGCTTATCGTGTTTTGGTTGAGATGGTGATTTCTTCTTGCTTTGTGTTAATGAGAACGTTTTTTCCTTCTTTAATTTCGCCAGATACGATTTTGAGAGCAAGCGGATCAAGAATACGTGTCTGAATGATTCGCTTTACGGGACGAGCGCCGTATGATGGATCATATCCAAGTTTTGCAATAAGGGCTCGAGCCGATTCAGATACAACGAGTTCAATATGTCGTTGGGTCTTAAGTCTGTAAGCAACACGATCCAGCTGAATTTGTACAATAGCTTCCATGTCTTCTGAGCGAAGTGCATGAAAGACAATTGTTTCGTCTATGCGGTTTAAGAACTCAGGGCGGAAATGATCTTTTAATAAACTCATGATCGTTTCCCGAATTTCTTTGTCTGAGCTTGTTTCTGTTTCAGATTCTTCATGAAAACCCATTGCTCCAGTACCAGACCCCGCGTTGAGAATAAGATCAGATCCAACGTTGGATGTCATGATGATAATCGTATTTTTAAAGTTTACTTTACGACCTTTTGCATCTGTCAGATGTCCTTCGTCGAGAATTTGGAGAAGGAGGTTGAAGGTGTCTGGATGAGCTTTTTCAATTTCATCAAACAGCAAAACGGAATATGGTTTACGTCGCACAAGTTCAGTTAACTGACCACCTTCTTCATATCCGACATAGCCAGGTGGGGAACCAATGATTTTTGATGTTGCGTGTTTTTCCATATATTCGCTCATGTCGAGGCGAATCATGGCAGATTCATCATTGAACATAAACTCCGCGAGCGCGCGAGCGAGTTCTGTTTTTCCAACTCCGGTAGGTCCAAGAAAAATAAATGAACCAATTGGACGATGTTCTTCCCCGATTCCTGCACGAGAACGACGTAACGCATTTGATACGGCGGTGATAGCTTCTGTTTGTCCGATGACACGTTTTGAGAGGTCATCTTCCATGCGTGTCAATTTTTTCATTTCAGATTCGAGCATTTTTGAAACAGGAATGTTTGTCCATCGTGAAACAACAGTGGCAATATCTTCTTCTGTAATGACTTCTTTCAAAAGTCCGCGTTCTTTTTGAATTTTTCGAAGCGCATCTTCAGCCGCCTTCAGTTTCTTTTCTTCAACAGGCAAATTTGCATAACGAATCTCAGCCACTTTTTCAAGGTTTCCTTTACGTTCCTCTTGTTCTGCTTGTAGTTTTAATCGATCGATTGACGATTTAATTTCGCGAATGAATGTGATTTTTTCTTTTTCATTTCGCCATTTTCCCTCAAACGCCTCTGTTTGCTCACGCAGATCCGCAATATCTTTTTCGATATTCTTGAGACGCGTTTTTGATTCTTTATCATCTTCTTTTTGAAGGGCTTTTTCTTCAATCTCAAGGCGCATCAGATCTCGCTTTAATACATCGAGTTCTTCTGGCATGGAATCGATTTGCATACGAAGAGCTGATCCTGCCTCATCCATAAGATCAACCGCTTTATCTGGCAGGTTTCGGTCTGTGATGTAGCGATCAGATAATTCTGCGGCAGAGATAAGGGAAGGATCCGAAATACGAATTCCGTGGTGAGCTTCATATTTCTCTTTAATTCCACGCAAAATAGCGATTGTATCTTCAACAGTTGGTTCATCAACAATAACTGGCTGGAAACGACGTTCGAGAGCTGGATCTTTTTCAATATAACGTTGATATTCTTTTAAAGTTGTTGCACCAATAGCTCGAAGTTTTCCGCGAGCCAATGCAGGTTTTAGCATGTTTGAAGCATCCATAGTTCCGCCTTCCGTTGTTCCTGTTCCAACAAGTGTATGAAGTTCATCGATAAACAAAATAATTTGTCCACCGGAATTTTCTATTTCTTTAATAACAGCTTTCAATCGTTCTTCAAATTCACCTCGAAATTTTGTACCTGCAACAAGTGCGCCAACATCAAGCATGAAAATCGATTTGTTCTTAAGAAGTTCAGGGACATCTCCGGATGCAATGCGTTGAGCAAGCCCTTCCACAACCGCAGTCTTTCCAACGCCCGCCTCTCCGATCAAAACAGGATTGTTCTTTGTGCGACGAGAAAGGACCTGCATGAGGCGTCTGATTTCCGTATCGCGACCAATGACAGGATCAAGTTCGCCAAGGCGCGCAGCTTCTGTGAGATCTGTTCCGTATTTTTGTAATGTTTGATAGCGCGCCTCAGGTTCAGCTGTATCTACACGCTGAGCTCCGCGAATGTCTTTAAGCGCACGCATCACAGACTCTTCTGTGATTTCATATTTTGCCAACAACTGCTCAACAGGCTTATTTGTTAACAGGGCGAGAAGCAAGTGTTCTGTAGAAATAAAATCATCTTTAAATTCTTTTGCTTTTTTGTGTGCCATCGATAATACCTCGACCATTTGTTGCGAGAGGTACAATTGTCCAACTCCACCTGCTTGCGGAGCAGGGGATTTGGGGAGTGTTTCAAGAATATGATCAAGCTCATGACGAAGATTGGATTCTTGCGTGGTGATTTTATCGATAAGTGTTGGAATGATTCCGTCTTCTTGTGTAAGCAAAGAAACAAGAAGATGAATTGGCTCAAGCGCGGGCTGACCATTTTCAAGGGCAATATTATGCGCACGCTGGAGAGCTTCTTGTGATTTTAACGTAAAATTATTTGGCATCATATGGGAAAGATTTGAAAAGTCGGAAAGGTCGAAAATGTTTGAGAGACAAATTAGCACTCATAATGTTAGAGTGCTAATTTATAATTGTCAACAAAAAAAGCTCTTCATGAATGAAGAGCTAAGTTATTTTGGTACCTTCATCGTAACGATGTGGTTGCCTACATGGCCCATGTAGCAAAGGCCGTGGGTGGGGTGATTGAAAAGAGAACTCACTTTTTCAAATGTAGGATGAGGACCTGACTTAAAAACCCAACGTTCCATCTTGTGTCGAGCGGTAGTGACTTCTGCAAATTGATTTCCGCGAAGCTCGACACCATGAAGTACATTGTCTTGAATGTTTGCGATGGGATCTTCTTCGAAGCGTCCGAATTTAAGGACATAATCGTCTGCGTAAACTCCATAGACGGCACCCGCCTCAGATTCCATGAGCGATTTGTACCTGCGTGTTGTGGTGCTACAAGGAGTTGAGGCACACGAATCGAGATTCACTGTCTGATACTCAGAACAAAACATCTTTTCACACACGATCAAAACGGATCCGTCGCGTCGCAGAAGGGCATGATTGATACCGCTTGTAAGGAAAACAATTTTGTCCCCATACATCAATACACTGTCATGACATTGAGCTTCCGCAAGTCCATCTTTTTCGATCCGAATGAATTCACCTTTATACACACCGAGGGGCACAATGCTCGTAGTAGGACCTATTTGATACTCACGGTTCAGACAAATGAATTTGTGCTCGATGACTCTTCGACCAAATCCGCTAAAAATAACCCCACCGACTCCATCAGGAATCCAATTGCCTATTCCGTGCATTTCTTCGGTTGGTAGACTAAATAGACCAACGGCTTCATCTGGAATGAGAACTCCTGGATTCTTCCCGAATTTTATCACCAGATCTGGAGTGATAGGATCGTCTTTTGCAAGGATCTGATCTGTTAACCAATGCATACGCCTGAGCGCACTAAGTTCATCGGTATTACGCATGAGCTACACTCCTTCATACCTCGCGCATTTCCACACGTTTCCTAAGCACTGTGCCGCGGAAAAATGAAAGGAAATTGCTAAAGGACTTTGTCATAACCTCAAAAGAGAGATCAGACCTACTTCATCAGAAAATCTTGATATTGTCAAGGAATTACGGTAATATTTGTGTATATGCGGCACCATCTTTTTGAGGTTCCAATCGATGATTTTTCGAATGCAGAACTTGACCAACAACTGACTGAGTGGGTAAACGGCACTGTGTCAAAATTCCTCACAACTCCAAATCCGGAGTTTCTTTTGCTTGCTCGGAAAGATGAAGAGTTTCGAAAGATTTTGCAGTCGAGTGATCTATCACTTCCAGATGGTGTGGGGCTTAGATATGCGATCGCTGCACTCACAGATAAACGTCTTTTACATCGACAAACCGGAGTAGAACTTGTTGAGAAACTCATGAAAGTTGCACATGAACATCATAAACACATTTTACTTGTTGGTGGGGAAGAGGGTTCTGCGGAAATGACAAAACGGCGTTTTGAACAAAAATATCACGGATTAAAGATTTCCGTTTTAGAACTTGGTCGTGTAAATTTTCCAGTTTCCGAATCTATTAAGAAAAGTATTTTTGAAGTTTCACCAGACATCCTTTTAGTTGCGCTTGGTCAAAAAAAGCAGGAAAAATTTATTTATGAAGTATTACCAAGCGTTCCGTCTATTCGTCTTGCTGTCGGGATCGGTGGCGCGTTTGAAATGCTTGCGGGATTAAAGCCTCGTGCTCCGCGTTTACTGTCACAAATGGGTCTTGAATGGGCTTGGCGCGTAATCATTGAGCCGCGACGCATTGGCCGTATTCTAAATGCGAGTCTTGTCTTTCCGATCGTGGTTGTTTGCGGTACACTAAACCAGCAGAGATTTTTAAAGGCTTGTCGCAATGTTATTCCTGAAATTTATCGTCAATTAACTGGATTATGAAAGTTGTTACTCGATTTGCCCCCTCTCCAACAGGTTATCTTCACGTCGGCGGTTTGCGCACGGCACTTTATAGTTATCTATACGCCAAACAACAAAATGGCGATTTTATTCTACGCATTGAAGACACAGATCAAGCACGCCTTGTTCCTGGTGCTGTTGAGGCTCTCATCAAAACTCTCACATTTATGGGGCTCCCCCCAGACAAAGGGCCTTATATTCAGTCTGAACGTCTTGAGCTTTATCGTGAGCACGTACAGCGTCTGCTTGATAGAGGCGACGCATACTATTGTTTTTGTACAAAAGAACGCTTAGTGGCACTCAGAGAAGAGCAGCAAACAAATAAAACACCCATGAAATATGATCGTGCCTGTTTGCATCTGTCAAAAGATGAGATCGAACAAAAGATTGCGGCAAATGAACCGTGTGTCGTTCGATTACTTGTTCCAGAAGGGAAGACAACGTTTATAGATGAGATTCGGGGAGAAATCACAATCGATAATAAAGAAGTGGATGATCAAGTCTTGTTAAAAACGGATGGATTTCCAACGTATCATCTTGCTGTTGTTGTTGATGATAATGACATGCATGTAACACACATTATTCGTGGTGATGAATGGATTTCTTCCGTTCCAAAGCATATTATTTTGTACAACATGTTTGGTTTTACGATTCCAAAATTTGCTCATTTGCCGCTTATTTTGAATCCAGACAAGTCTAAGCTCTCTAAACGACAAGGAGATGTTGCTGTCGAAGATTATCTAGCTAAAGGATACTTACCAGAAACCTTGCTTAATTTTGTCGCTCTGCTTGGATTTAATCCGACCGCTGATCGTGAAATCTATTCATTTGAAGAACTTATTCGTTTGTTTGAACTGTCAAAAATCAATAAAAGTGGTGCTGTTTTTGATCACGCAAAACTTGATTGGATGAACGGCATGTATCTTCGAACGAAATCAACACAAGAAATTCTCACTCTTGCAAAGCCGTTTCTTGAAAAAGCAAACATGGAGATCAACTCTGCATTTTTGACACGCATCTGCGAAATTGAAAAAGATCGCCTCGTTACTCTGCAAGATCTTGCAGACCGCGCACAAGAGTATTTAAAGGCAATTGAATACGATCCAGCAATGCTTGTCTGGAAAAAAGCAGATGTGGCTGATGCCTACTCGCATCTTCATGCGCTTCGTACATTGCTTGAGAATGCGTCGAATGAAACATTTAGTGATCGCACGCTTCTCGAAGTCGTCGTAAAGAAGTATATTGAAGAGGGAAGTTTTCAAAATGGAAATGTCTTGTGGCCATTGCGTGCTGCCCTTTCCGGAAAAGAAAAATCTCCAAACCCATTTGAATTAGTTTGGATTTTTGGAAAAGAAGAATCGCTTAACCGTATTGATCACGCCCTTTCGATCTTAAAATAGGTATGCCCCAAAATCGGGTCAAAATAGGTCTTTCATTGTTCGGAATTTCGGTTCTTCTGTTTTGTGTTGGTATTTTACCTACACAAGCAGATGAACCTATTTTTTCTGAAGTTCAACAATCTATTAAAGACAAGAAAACAAATATTGATCAACTCAATCAGCAAATTGAGACGTATCAAAAAAAAATTCAAGATGCTCAATCAAAAAAGATTACGCTTGAGTCAGAACTTGATCTTTTAGAAAATCGAGCATTAAAAACACAATTAGAAATTGATGAAACGACGGCACAAATCGATCTTCTGAATGCAGAGATCGCCAACACAGAATCAAAAATTCTTGAAATGAAAAAGAGATTGGAGCGACAAAAAGAGATCATGGTAACAGTCATTCAAAAAATACAATCACAAGACAACACATTAAATATTCAGCTTTTTTACGGATCAGAACCTTTATCGATGCTTTTGGATACCGTTCAGAAGCTAGAGCAAATTAATTCAGATCTTGCACAAGCCGTCAAAGACGCAAAAGCGTTAAAAGTGGCACTTGAACAAGCAAAAGCTGATCAAGAAGTAAAACGAACACGACTACACACCCACGAAGAAGATCTTCAAACAAACAAAATGCGTTTAAGTGAGGAATTGGAAGCAAAAGAAATCATTTTGGCCACAACAAGACAATCAGAGAAAAAATTTCAATCGTTGGTGGAAGAATTGAAGCAGGAACAAGTTTTTGTTCAAAACCAGATTCGTGAATTACAAACTCGCCTTGAACAGCGCATTCAACCTTCTGATGAAATCGGTGGGGGACTTCTTTCTTGGCCGCTTAGTAATACACACAGATTATCAGCTTCGTTTCATGATCCAACCTATCCATTTCGCAATCTATTTGAGCACTCCGGAATAGATATTCCGGCACCAAAAGGAACACCCGTTCATTCAGCCGCAGCAGGTTTTGTGGCATGGACGCGTAGGGGAGCGCAGTATGGGAATTATGTCATGATTATTCACTCAAACGGTGTTGCAACGCTTTATGCCCATCTTTCACGCATTGATGTTGTCGCCGATCAATTTATTCCACGCGGTGGTCAAATAGGTCTTGTTGGATCAACAGGACTTTCAACAGGCCCACACCTTCATTTTGAAGTCCGTAAAGAGGGAATACCTACAGACCCAATGTTATATCTTGATTAACTTCCATATGAACATAGAACTTGTCACACTTTTAAAAATTGCGGGATGGATTTTAACCCTTGCTCCAATCGGTGGATTTTTGTTATTTTCAATTATCATGGTACGTGAAATTTCAAAAAACGATGATGAGAGTTTGAAAGGGCTTATCAACATTGGGTTTCTTATTTTCGGAATAGGAGCGGTCCTGCTTATTGTTAGTTATGCAGGAGGGTTTCTTCTTTCATCATCAAGTAACACACTATAAAGAACAAAACAGAACCCCTTACCGGGGTTCTTTTATTTGATTTTATTAGCGTCGTACAATATATCTTATACGACGCAACAGGATAAGGCGCTAGAAACAATGGGTATCAGTATACCTTGTAAATTGTCTCAATTTAGCGTAGAAATGGTTATTTGGCTTCATGCAGCATTTTGATGAGCCGTCCGAAACTGTACGTGTTGTTTTTATATTTTAAGATCAAAATCTTCATCACGATTTTTTATTTTTATACGACTGCAATACTATTTCATATTTATTCATCCAGTTGCTTTGTATGCCATCTCAACAACGCACCCTGCTTCACGTACAACATCTTCAGGGGTCTGTATGGATGCTCGATTGTCTACCCCTACCCTAAGGTCATCCTAATTGATTATTTTACGACACATACCATAAAGAGGTATTTGTTGATGTGTGTTATTTGTAATACACATGATCCCCAAATCGAAGGTCGATGTATTGTAATTTTGTTACATCTTTAATCGTTCCTTGAAGCAAAGCTTTCAGTCGTTCTGATTGTGAGTTTAAGTCACTGTCAGGATCAAATAAAATATAAAATCCTTGAGTGGTTAAAACACCCATCCACTTCCCTACTTGCAGGTCAATTTGTGTTTCTGTAAACGAAATACCTTGCGATGAAAGGAGTTTGTGAAATGCAAGAATTTGTTTGATCCTTTCCTCAGAAAGGATCTGGTCACCAATAGCAATTAATTTATTATTTCGGTCCACGATAATCGGAAGAGGTTTTGACGGGTCAATCGCATCGATCTTTTGAGTCACAATTCCTTGTAGGTCTGCAAGATAAAATTCCTTGTTTGTTTTCCAAACAATATCTGATGTTCTTTCTTTGATAACAAGATAAATCGTTTGTTTTTTGAGCTTTATATCAATCTGGTCGAATGCAAAAGTCTTTTCAAGAAAAGTTTGTAGTGTTTTTTTTGAAAAGAGAAAACGGTTTGTGTTGTGAAAAATAAATAAATGAGATTGACCTAAATATTCGCGCACCCCTGTTTCCATTTGTGTATTTGAAGACGCTTGAAGTCCATGTATTTCAACAGAGCGAATTTTGAAAGCAGGATACGTAAAAAGATACATCAAAAAAGCTACAAACAGAAAAGTGGACGCGGCGCCAATGATGAGATACTTATTCTTAGGTGTTTTTGGAGTCTGAAAATAAGGGTTGCGATATGCACCGCGCGAATAGCGTTTTTGCTGAAGTCGATGAAAATGATTGCGTTTTTGCATACGCTATACCACAATGCGTGGAATAGATGCATTAATGCGTGATAGGACTTCGTACGGAATGGTAGAGATTTTTTGAGCCATTGTATCTGCGCTCATAAAATTACGTGCATCTTTTCCAATAAGAATTACCTCTTGATTTTTTTGAACATTTGGAACACTTGAAACATCAACCATAATCATGTTCATATTGACACGCCCCATAACTTTACAGCGATATCCACCAATCAAAACTTCTCCACGTGAAGATAGGCGTCGATCATAACCATCCCAGTATCCAACAGGTAAAACAGCAATACGACTCCTCTTTTGAACGATTTCCGTAAGTCCATAGCCGATTGGGGTTCCACCCGGAATAGATTTTACTTGAGCAATACGGGTTTTCCAAGATAAAACTGGCTGAAGTTCGCATGGGATTGCTTGTTTGTGCATCGTCTCTTCAACCATGGAAGATGACCAGATGCCATACATGGCAATTCCGGCACGTACAAGCGTTCCGTATGTCTGAGGGTACAATAAAATGGCTGCAGAACACGCACAATGAATGTATTGCGGTTCGAGCTCAAACGTACGAACAAGCTCAAGGGCTTGCGTAAAACGTTGATATTGTAATGTGGCGTATTCTGTATTTGTTGTGTCTTCAATATTTGCGAAATGCGTTGAAACACCAACAAGCTGCAAATGAGTTGATTCTCGAAAAAGATTGAGAAGATCTGGTAAATCATCCATTGAAACCCCTTGGCGAGATGTTCCGGTTTCGATTTTCAAATGAATACGCGCAGGCAGCGCGGATTTTGAAGCAACAGCCTCAGCTTCACGCAAGCCTTCAAGGTCATAGAGCGTAAGATCAATTTGTTCACGAATTGCTTCATGAAAGCGTTCAGCCATGGTGTAGCCAAGAACAATGATGAGAGATGTGGGAAACAGATCGCGCAAAATAAGCGCATCTTCAATACAATCTACCCCAAAGGCATCAACACCATTGCGACGTGCAATACGTGCCACTTCTTTTAATCCGTGGCCATAGGCATTTGCTTTTACAATCGCACAAAAAACAGCCCCGTTCCCTACCAGGGATCGGAGTGTTTGAATGTTTGAAGAGAGTGCAGTCTCTTTTATTTCAACCCATGTTCTGTGCATACACATTACTCTGGAAGATAGGTGAGTGTCTCGATAGGAATTGTTCTGTGGTTTTCTTCCAACCACCGTATAATATCTGACTTTAATGCATCTTGATCAAAGCCAAGCACAAGAACATCGGGTTGTACCTTATTCAGAATAATATAAGAACCAAGTTGTTCATCACTCAAAAATGCTTGAGAAATGTGTGGATCTTCAGCAACACGCTGCAATCGAACAGACTCTGAATTTCGCGGTTCTTTCTTTTTGAGCGTGCGTACATGTTCATCTCGTGCGACAGCTGCAATCAGCTCTGTTCCTTTTTTTGCGGCTTCTTCAATAAAGAACTGATGACCCGCGTCAAATCCGTCGAATGTTCCAAAGACGAGAGCTTTGCGTGTCATACATCTGATGAATCCTGGTTTCTTTGTTTAAGAGTTGGAAATAAAATGACCTCTTTAAGGTTTGGGGCATTTGTTAAAAAGGCAATGAGGCGATCGATACCGATTCCAACCCCGCTTGTTGGGGGCATACCGTGTTCAAGTGCGCTCAAAAAGGCTTCATCCATCCATTGCGCTTCCTCACTTCCCTTTTCTCGCAATGTTTGTTGTTCCTCAAAACGATTACGTTGATCAACAGGATCATTCAATTCATCATAGTAAGCATTGATGACCTCAGCTCCTTGAATAACAAGTTGAACACAGGCACTCTTTGTTGGATCTTCTTGCTTTGCTTTTGCAAGAGGCTTAAGTGAAGTTGGATAATCAAAAATCCATGTTGGTTGCATGACATTTGGCCGAGCTGTGTTTTTCCAAAGAGCATCGTAATATTCACCCATTCCAATACATCCTGTAAAGTCAACGAAAATCCCTTTTTCTTTACAAAGAGCTATAAGAGAATCGGGCTCTGTAACAAGATCAATATCAATACCACATGCACTTAAAATTGCTTGTCGGAATGTTAATCGAGGAAACGGTGCTACAAATTGAATCTCTGCATTCTTTAATTCATTCGCTAAAGGATCAATAGCTTCACGAATAACAGTCATTAAGAGATTTTCAAGCAAGCTAATAAATGACTCTTTTTCTGCGAACGCCCAATAAAGTTCAAGCATGGTGAATTCTGGATTGTGAGCATAATCAATTCCCTCATTACGAAAACAACGCCCGACTTCATAGATTTTTTCGAATCCTCCAACGATCAATCGTTTTAAATAAAGTTCTGGTGCAATACGTAAATACAAATCTGCATCCAGGGCATTATGATGTGTAATAAATGGTTTTGCACTTGCTCCGCCCGGAATGGGCTGCAACATAGGGGTTTCCACCTCCATGAATCCGTTTTCATCAAGAAAACGTCTCATTGATGAAACAAGTTTTGATCGGGCAATAAAACGACTACGAACATCCGTATTCATGATTAAATCTAGCTCACGTTCGCGATAACGTGCCTCAATATCTGTAAGTCCGTGAAATTTTTCTGGCAAAGGTAAAAGTGCTTTGCTTACAATATGAAAGGCTTTAACATCAATTGTCGGTTCTCCTTTTTTTGTATGAAATACAACCCCGGTAATTTCAAGAAAATCTCCCACGTCTACATACTCATGAAATTGATCATAGGTTTCTTCCCCGATTTGATCTTTGTGAAGCGCGAGCTGCATGGTTCTTGATGCGTCTTGAAGTTGTACAAATGTAAGCCCGCCATGTTTACGAATCAATCGAACACGACCAGCACAAATGACAGACGTTTGAGCTGCTAAAAATAATTCGAAGCCATCCATAACTTCCTGAAGCATGTGTGATCGGTTTGAACCGGTTGGATATGGGTCAAGACCATTTGTTTTCATTTTTTCCAATCGTTCGCGTCTGACGATCTCTTCTTGTGTCATATATGAGAATTTAAAACAAAAATACAGCCGAATGTGGCCGTATTTTATCTTGAATGGGTTTATTCGTCAAAGAGACTTTTTGACAATTTAAACGCTATTTGATGGAGATAATCTTGTAGGTCATAGATCCGCCTGGAGTTTGGATTTCAACCACATCTCCAACCTCATGTCCCATAAAGGCGAGTCCTATGGGTGACTCATTACTGATTTTTCCTGCCAATGGATCAGATTCATTTGATCCGACAAGAGAGTATGTTTTATGACCTCCGTTTACTTCAACCACGAATGTAGAACCAAGACCAAGATTTGTTCCACCAACGGAATCTTCAACAATAACAGCATCACGAATCATGTCCGCCAATTGAATGACACGAGACTCATTGAGACCTTGCTGTTCCTTTGCTTCATGATATTCAAAATTCTCAGAGAGATCTCCGAGTTCTTTTGCCGCACTGATCTTTTCCGCAATTTCTTTACGAATTTGGGTCATGCGTTTAATGTGTTCCGCTTTCAAATCTTCGAGGCCTTGTTTTGAGAGGTATGTTGGCATAAAAAGGAAACCCGCGAGCTTAAACCCGCGAGTAATAAACGCATCCTACGTGTGTTTGTGAGGTGTGTCAAGCGTTTTATGGTTATATCCGTACGTAGCAATAAAAGTTGCGATTGGAACAGTTAAAATAAGAGCAGCGGTACCAGCAAAAGTTCGGACAATCTCTTCTGTGATAACTTCGGAATTCAGAAATGAACTTACGTTGCCAGAATGGTAAAGAAATAAAATAAGAACCGGCATGGACGCTCCGGCATAAACCAAGACGAGCGTGTTAATTGTTGAGGCGATGTGATGTCTGCCAATACGCATGGCTGCAAGAAATAATTGTTTACGTGTTAATTGAGGATTTGTTTTGATGAGTTCATGAATAATTTCTGTTTGTGAAATAGTCACATCATCCAAAACACCAACAGCTCCTAAAATAACACCCGCCATAAAAAGACGTATCGTTAAAATCTCAATAGGCGCATCTCCAACAAGGAGCATGACATCTTCTGATCCGGTTCCAGTAATGTTTGTCCATGCTGTAAAAAGGTGAGCGAAAAACCAAATGCAAAATAGACCAATAACTGTGGAAACAAATGCTAAAAAAGATTCTCTTCTAAATCCATGTGCAATATGCATGTTTACAGCAAGAATCACGATAGAGCCTATGATTGTAACAAGTAACACATCATGCCCCCGCATAATCATTGGAAAAACAAATCCAAATAACACAAGAAGTGTTGTGCCAAGTCCGATCAAAGACCAAAAACCTCGTTTTAAACCAATAACAAGAGATAAAACAATAAAAAGAATGGCGATCCCCCAAAGAGCCCCCGTTCTTACAACATCCTCAAAGTAAACCTGTGGAGGATCAGAATCAATTTTTTGTAAAAAAACCTTTCCACCGACCTTTAAATGAATTGGAATTCCATCTGGAATTGAATCTTCCGTTTTCACATCAAAGAGTTCGCCCGTTTCAGATTTTGCGCTGAACTCATAGGCTTTCATGGTCGTACTAATTGAACGTACGGATGTGATCTCAATAATTTCAGCTCGTATTTGCGTATTTGTTTTTTCAACAGCCAAACCTTCTGCGTGAACGTTCGGTGCAAATACAAAAAACAGACACAACAAAAGAAAAAATCGTTTCATACAAACGTAGTATAACCGAATAAAGGTTTGTGTGGGAGAGGGATTATTTATTTCCATGTGCAAACCACCAGGTAAAAATTTGTTCAGCAAGAGGAACAGCTGCGTCAGTACTTTCTCCTCCTTCTTCCACAAGAATCGTAAGGGCAATTGTTGGTTGTACATACGGCCCATATCCAACAAACCATGAGTGTGTTGGTTTATTGATTCCTGATTGAGCTGTTCCTGTTTTTCCTGCGACAGGATACATAAGACTCATCAAGCGCCTGTTGCTTCCATTCAAAACAGACTGTCTCATTCCCTCTTGCACAATACGTAATGCTGTTTCATCTAAATTTTGCACACGAACTTTTTCTTGTTCCGTTGTTGACTCAATCACATGAGGACGAATTGCATATCCACCATTAGCGAGCATGGTTGTCGCAACGGCCATCTGCATGGGGGTGGTCAAAAAATCTCCTTGCCCAATCGCTAAGTGGTATGTGTCTCCAACATACCAACGCTCCCCTTTCGTTTTTTCTTTCCATTCTTTTGAAGGCAAAAAACCATCTGCCTCATATGGAAGATCAATTCCCGTTGTCTTTCCAAACCCAAAACGTTCTGCATAATCTGTAATACGATCCACACCGAGTCCAATCGTTTCTTGAAAGCCACCACCAATAATGTAAAAAAATGTGTTCACGGATTCCGCAATCGCTTTTCGTACATCTGTAATACCGTGACCCCCCGCTTTCCAATCCGGAAAATACCATTCCCCCACACGCAATCCTCCACTTGAAAGAAAAGATGTGTGTTCACCAATAAGGTGTTCTGCAAGAGCTGCGTATGCAACAATTGGTTTCAAAATGGATCCGGACGGGTATTCTCCGGCGATTGCACGAAAAAATAATGGTTGGTCCAAATCTTCGGTGAGTTGCTGATATGTTTCACTACTGATTTGATTTGTAAAAAGATTATTATCAAAAGCAGGTAAACTCACAAGAGCTCGCACGGTTCCTGTGTTTGGATCAATCGCCACAACAGAGGCGCGTGTTGCGCCTACTTTTTGTAAGATAGACTGTAGTTGAATTTCAATGAATTTTTGCAGTTCCAGATCAATTCCAAGACGTACATCTGTGCCAGAAATAGGATCTGTTTTTGAAATAACGGAAAGCTCGTGTCCAGATGCGTTTACTTCTGTGACAAGTTTTCCTGGTGTTCCACGAAGCTGCGTTTCTGCCGTGCGTTCAATTCCTGTTTTTCCGATTTGGTCGATAGGTCTATAACCCGAAGAAGCTAATTTTATTGATTCGTCTGGAGTAATTTTTCCCATATACCCAAGGACGTGTGACAACGATGCGGCTGTAGATGGATATGATCGCTGAACAGTTGCAACAAGTTGAAACCCTGGAAATTGAGCGATTTCAATAGTAAGGCCCATGGCAGACTCATACGGGATATTTCTGAGAACCGGAATGCTCTCCTGTGGCTGTTTGGAGTATTGTGTCAACAAAAAATCGATATCAGCTCGTTGAATCCCAATCTGCCGGCAGATTCCTTGAATAACTTTTTCACGTTCTTCTGCATCTTTAGGTAAATCTGCAATCCTCATGGTTAATAAAAATGAAGGAGTGTTTGTAGCAAGAACGATTCCATTTCGATCTAAAATTCTTCCACGGGGTGAAACAACTCGTGTAACACGATAACGATTCGCATCTGCAAGCGCGTGAAAACGCGACCCCTGAATAACTTGCAAATAGGCTGCCCGTGCAAAAAAAGAAAAAAGGACAAGAAAAAAAACGCTAAATCCTATAAAAAAACGTTTGTTTGAAAGCGTGGAACGAATAGATCGTTCATGCAATTGAAGATCCTCTGAAATATAGCTATCCGTGACATCAAATGCGTCAGATGATTTATTTCGCGCAAATCCTAAATCATCATGGTTTTGAACCACAAAGACAGCGGAATTTGTTTTGCGTTTGAAGCGATTGAACATGTCAGTATGTTTGACGTGATGGTGGAAGTAATAATAATTTGATCAAGAGTACGCGAATTTGTTTGGCAAAGGAATACAAAAAAAATAAAAAAAGGAGAAGAGTTATAAAACGTCCGCCCGCATCATCAAAAAAAGTTCCCCAATGAATTGTTATCTTTTGAAAAAAAGCAGACAATCCTAATAAGAGCCCTGAAACGAATTCAAACGTAAGATACCCAAGACTCGCACACGCAACAACTCCGTAAAAGGATCGATTTGAAAATAAACGTTCTGCACTCATGATCGTGATCCAGGCAGTTGCGGCAAATGCAAGGGTTACAAATGGAACAGCGGTGGAACCCGAAACATCCAGCAGGATCCCATGAATAATCATCCAAGATACAGCAGACTTCATGGCGTGGTGCTGAACCAGATAAATACAAATCACAAGTACGAACGGTGTAAATTGAAATACTCCATAAAGAGAACCAAAAAAACTGGTCTCAATGATAGATAAAACGATTGCCGCAAGAAAATGAGGAAGAATTTTCATCATAATGCTGGAACAAGAATGACAACATGATGATATCGACGCACGTCTGCCAACGGCTCAACAATGGCTTTTTGGAATGGTGCCTCTGGTTCTGGTCTTACGGTATTCACCACCCCAACAATTAATCCGGAAGGAATACGATCTTCGAGCCCTGAAGTAATAACAAGATCATTTGGAAAAATCTGTTCATCCGCAGGAATAAACTTTAGTTCAATTAAATTTCCTGTTGCTCCTTGCGCAATGCCAATAGTGCGTGTTTTATTCAAAAGTGAAACTCCTGTTGCTAAATGGAAATCTGTAGAGGCTGTAATAACCGACTGCTCTCGATCCACTCGCTGAACTTTTCCAACAAACATTCCGTCTTCCACAACAACTGCTGCACCAACAATAACCCCGTCTTTTTCTCCCATATCCACGATAAATGTCGAAGTTTGGTTGGAGACAGTTCTACTCAGAATGGAGGCAGGAACACCTTTTATTTTTCGTTGCTGTAAAAAACCAAGTTCTTTTCTTAAAATTTCATTTTCAGATTTCATTGCTTCCATTTCAGCATGTTCGATAGCATATTGGTTTCGTTCAGACAAAAGTCGCTCAAATTCTTCTGGTTTTACAGAAACAGAACCGAACGCCGATTGATATTGATTTGAAATCCATGTCCCTGAAACAACGAGTGGTCTTTGAAAAAAATGGAGTGTTTTAAAGAAAAATGTTCTCGCAAAAAAGAAGAATACAAAAAATACCACGATCAAAAATGGGGCGATGAAACGACGACGTACATTCAACCATGTTCTGAAAGAAGGCATAATTAAATAATGTTTCCTTCTGTTGCAGATGGCAAGGAAATATCTTTCAAAAGTTCTTCGTTTTCAAGAAGCAATCCAGCCCCTCGTACAACAGACGTCACAGGATCTTCTGCAACTCGAACAGGGATTTCCGCATGACGACTGATAAGAACATCTAATCCACGCAAAAGTGCCCCGCCGCCTGTGAGAACAATTCCTCGCTCGTATATATCCGCCACAAGTTCTGGAGGAGTTTTTTCAAGTGTTGCTTTAATTTGTTCAATGATTGTTCTGATGGATCGATCCATTGCTTCTCTGATTTGTGTATCGTTTACGATAATTTCTCTTGGAAGCCCTGTAATCAGATCGCGACCGCGCATTTCAATTTCAAGAGGAGTTTCTTGTGGGATAGCAGAACCGATACGCATTTTTACTTTTTCAGCGACGCGTTCACCTAACAAGAGGTTAAACATGTCGCGTGCATATTGAATAATATTTTTATTCAATTCGTCTCCAGCAATTTCTAACGACTTCCATGTAACGATTCCTGCCAAAGACATGACAGCAATTTCTGTTGTTCCAGCACCTAAATCAACAACCATCATTCCGATGGATTCTGAAAGCGGCAGACGTGCTCCAAGTGCAGCGAGCATAGGGTTCTCGACAAGATATACTTTTCTCGCCCCCGCTGAAAGCGCCGCATCTTCAACAGCTTTTCGTTCTACTTCTGTTGTTTCAAGCGGGACACCAATGACAATGCGTGGACGAGGAGCAAACGTAAACGAATCAGTGTACGCTTTATCTATAAAATATTTCAACATTTTTTCTGTGACTTCAAAATCTGAAATAACACCCTTTTGCAATGGTTTTGTAATGGCAATGTGTGGCGGAGTTTTTCCAAGCATGTCTTTTGCATCTTTTCCAACAGCCAAAATTTGATCCGTTCTAACGTTTACCGCAACAATGGATGGTTCATTAATAATGATTCCACCTTCTTTTGAATAGACGAGTGTGTGCGATGTTCCAAGATCAATTCCAAGATCTTTTGAAAATTTCCCGAAAAATTTATCAAGCATAAAACAAACAAAAAAAGATGACACTTTGTGCATCTATTTTACAAAAGAATGAAGGATACATCAAGGAATTTTATTAATAATTTTTGTATTCAAGAGAGTTCTGTCGATCCGATAAAAATAAGCTCAAAAACGGTTGCAATAAGCACAAGCAGCATGATGACCCACCAAACCAAAAGTCCTACCCCAGAAAGGATAAGTGCTGTTAAAAACAGTGCTGTAAGGATAAGACCTTGTCTTAAAGAACGAACAACATGTCTATAAACAACCTGATCCTTTTTAAGCCAGACACGAATAAGAGTTCCAAACAAGGTGACGCTCGAAAGAAATGAAATTCCAAGCGTGACAAAAAACAAGAAGAATCCCAAAAAACCAGACTTGGTTGGATCTGTTGTATGAATCACAATAAACCATGCAACCCAAGCACAAACACTTACAAGCGACATGATGATAAGGTACAAACGTAAACTCATAGAAGTTCCTCAAGGAGAGCGCGATTGATTTGAAAAATAATTTTTTCTAATTTTGTGTCTTGGAATTTTTCCATCATCCGATTCCGAAGCTCTTCTTCAAATTCTTTAAGGTACTGAGTTGTTGATCCGCTTTTTGTTACAATTTTTAAGAGACCATCTTTATAAGAAACAACGCGTGCATCTGCATCTTTATCAAACGGCAAAATATCTCGTAAAAACTCATTCCCCCATGTTACGATTTGAGATGATGTTATTGCAGTTCCAAACTGCTTTCTTTGTATTTGTCGGCGTACCAACTGTTTCATTGAAGACATTCCCATACGCCCCTATTTTATCTGTTACTGTCGAAATTCACAAATATCTGCAAAATCACAAAATCGACAATGGAATCCTGGAGTTGCTTCAAACGTACTCTTCCGAATCATCTGTACACGATCGATGATCACCTGTCGCAGCTCAGCGAGTTCGTCGTCTGTTGCAAGAAACGAAACGTCTGAATTATCTTCAAGGTAATGATACGTAAGTTTTTTGGGCTTAAGACCAAGAACATCGATCGCAGCCATTTGATACAAATACAACTGTTCACGATCTTCGGATTTTAATGTTTTTTCCGTTTTTGGTGAGCCTGTTTTATAGTCAATAATCTCGACTCCATCTTCAAATGAATCCATGCGGTCAATGCGTCCTTTGAGGACAACATCACCGAACTTCAACGTAAAACCTTGTTCAAGAAATAATGGATTTGGTCGATGATTCTTAAAAGATCTTTCATACGCAAGCAAAGATTCTTTTCCTTTTGTACGATACTCTTCTCGTTGTACGTCATCCTCATACCAATCATCAATCCAAGCTTGTGCATACAGCTCAAGAAGTTCTTTTTCAGAAACAGGTATTGGGGCAGAAGAATTTACCGGTACATCAAACAAAGTTCCTTGTTTTTTTCCTGCTCGCTCAAGCCACAACGTAAAATAATTCTGTAGCGTGTTGTGCATGGTTTTTCCAAACGAAAACGTCCAGCGGCCAAACACTGGCACTTTCAAAACATGGGCGAATTTGTATTGATATGGACAGGTCTTAAATGCGGCGAGTTGTGTAAATGAAAATTGTTTTGGGACCGGAATCGAAATCTCTGTTTTCAAAACACGCTCTTTTTCTTCTCCACGATCCTCGTCAAAAAGATGTACGAGTGTACGATCTTTTCCGTCTGGTTTTTCATAACCGAGCTCGTGAAGGAATCTTGAGAGTTTGCGTGCTCTTGCTCCCCCGTAATCATCCGCTGATGTAAAATAAAGCCCTTCTTTTGCGCGTGTCATGGCAACATAAAACAACCGACGTTCTTCATGTAGATGCGCGTCATCATGATCGTTTGTGCCTTCAAAGAGACCTTCAGGGATCGGAATTGTTTCTCCTCGAGCTTGAGCGGGGAATCTTCGATCAACAAGATTTACAATAAAAACATGTTTGAATTCGAGTCCTTTTGATGCATGAACCGTCATGATCCGAACAAGATCTGGCCCCGTTTCAAAATCAACGGAAAGTGATCCTTCCTCACCCGCATCGCGCTCATGAGCGAACTCTTCAAGGAATGCGTGTAGTGTTTTTTGATCACTACGCGTTTCAAACGACTTTACACGTTCAAGAAATTGATTGAGATACCGAAATGATTCCATTTTTTCATTCTCTGGTCGCTCGTTGAGATATTCTATATAACCTAGTTTGCGAACAAGTTGCTTAAAACATTCTGTTGCCGGTTTTCCCTTCAAGGAAGTTCGTAATTCATTCAGCTGAAACAAAATTGTGCGAAGTTTTTCAAGTGTTTCAAATGAAAGCTTTTCGATCGATCCCGCGATCTCGCAGGCTTCAAACAAGGACTTCCCTTTCATTTGAGCAAGAAGGTTCAGTTCTGCGATTGAGCGTGCATCAATTGCGTACATGGGAGATGATAAAACGCGATAGAAACTCGGACTTTCAAACGGTCTATCGATTACTTGCATGAATGCAAGCAGATCAAGAATCACTGATTTTGTGTAGAGCCCAGAGAGGGCAAGGAATTGAAATGGAATACCGTGTCTATCAAATGCTGCAGCAAAGTCATCGCCCGCACTATTCGATCGGACAAGAATCGCAAAATCATTCCAAGATAAATCCGAATCTTGGTCTTTCAATTCTGCTATTTTCTTTACAACCGAAAGAACTTCATCTTCAAGTGTTGAACAATGAATGTGTTCAATGGCTCCTTGTTTCTCAGAATGCGCGATAAGTCGTTTAGTGAGGCCGCTTTTGGACTCGAGTCGATGCGGATTGTTCATTTGAATGAACGTGTGTGCGTGATCAAGAATCGATTGCGCAGATCGGTAGTTTTTTGTAAGCACAACTCGAGCCGTGTCCGGATAATCCGTCTCAAAACGCAAAATGTTCTCAAGGGATGCACCTCGAAAATGATAAATTGACTGGTCATCATCCCCTACAATCGTTAGATTGTTACTTGGTGCCGCAATCAGTTTTACAAGTTCATACTGCGCATGATTTGTGTCTTGGAACTCATCAACAAGAACAAAACGAAACTTATCGCGAACAAGTTTTAAAATACGTGGACGGTCTCGTAATAGCTTCAATGAATACAAAATGAGATCACCGAAGTCGAGAGCGTCGTGTTCCTGAAGGATTGATTGATATGTGTAATAGGCATTCGCAAGTTCGTTCAAACGTTTCTTTTCGGATTCAATATCGTCACTCGTCTGATTCGCATCTTTTTTAAAAACGCACCTTTCGACAAACTTAAGATAAACACTAGGATCAATCGCCTGATCTTTAAGTCGAGAAAAATGTGAAAGAAATCCCTTAAGATACTTTGTTGGGTTTCCAAGAGGTCGGTAGTAATCAAGAACAAATCTGTCGAAATGCTGTCGCATCAAAAGCCAGGTATCAAGTTCTGTTGAAAGCTTGAAGTCTCGTGCGAGCCCAATTTCTGCACCGTATTCACGAAGCAAACGTTCGCAGAACGCGTGGAATGTAGATATTTGAAGATCTACATAACCATAAGGTAACAACAAATCAACACGCTCTTCCATTTCTCCTGCGGCTTTATCGGTAAAAGTAAGAGACAAAATTTCTTCGGGCTTTGCGAGCCCTTGTTCGATAAGCCAAGCAATACGTTTTGTAACCACAGTTGTCTTCCCTGTTCCCGCCCCAGCCACAATCATAAGTGGACCGGTTGTATGGGTTACAGCGGAAATTTGCTCTGGATTCAAATCTTCAAGAAGGTTCATATTGCGATATTGTAACACAATCATTTAAAAACTAAGTGCTGAAAAAGCAATAAAAAAAACACCCACGAGTGGGTGTAAGAAAGAGTGAAATCTAGTCTTCGTCATCATCCGCGAGGCCACCTTGCCGACCAAGAACATTCTGTTCATATTCTTCATACCAAAAACGAAATTTGAGCGGATCGATCTGGTAGGTGCATGCACGACGGTCCGAAAAACGAACAAAGAGAAATGCAAGTGTTGGCAGATGTCGATAATCCTGACTCAACGCACTTTTCACTTGAATCAACCCATCAATGATTTGCACAACACTGAAATCTGCTTCAGCAGCTGCCCAAGATGGTACACACGCCACAAGAATAACTTGATCGACTTCGTGGATCAATTGACGCAACTGTTGACGAAGTCCATCGGACGCATTTTCAGCTCCGCTATAGAGCGAGTCTTCTTGCGATTGAAGCAAAAGTGCCCCACCAAGATTTGCAATCACATAGGCAGCAGGAGTTTCGACATCCAAAGAAACTTGTGGATTTGGGCACTCTGCGTCCGTAATAACGAGCGTATTTGAAAGATTTCCGGTATATGCCCCTTCTTGCAAAATGCGCTTGGCATAAAGCTCTTGGATCAGCTTCTCGTCATCGGATGAAAGTTGCGAACGGGTCATGTGTATTCTTCTCCAATCGTCGATTGTCATGACGATTGCGAAAGAATAGACAGAAAACGTGAATTTGTCAATAAAAAAAACACTCGTGAGAACGAGTGTTAGCCAAAACACTGAGTATCCCCGAACTTTTTACGTTTCGAGGCTTGGGGCGGGAACGGATCCTTTGGAAACAGGTGCAACCAAAGCGCGCGACCTTCTTCATCCCAGAAGGCAAGCCATTTGTCCCGCGAAATGAAGTAGGTGCACTTGCGACCATCTTCATGGTGCACATGAATAAAACAAACAACAATTTGATCGTTCGACTGCTCTTTCACACGCTCTTTTGCACGCATGAGATAAACAATCTGATGAACAAGTGTGAGCCCAGAAAGATGCGCTGCACCACAAGGCGCATGCACGTAAAGAACGATTGTTCCAATCCCCTTGAGTTCAGGGCTTGAGGCCTCACGAATATGTTGCAACAAAAGCTCATCAACATTGTATTCGCGATAAAGTGGACAGTCTTCCGCCATCAACATGGCACCACCATGAAGCGATGGCATATGGAAACGCTCTGGCCAACCGCCCTTGAGAGCGAGACGCTGATGATGACAAAACACATCCGGCATCTGGTCGCCATCCGAACATGGAATGATGATCAATCCGTTTGCTGCATGAAGTTTCCGTGCATCATCATCATCTAGCACACTGGCGGCGCGTAGGCGCGCAATAACACTAGCATCAAAACCAGAGATTTTTCCCATGAGCCACTCCTTCAAAGGATGTTTGGAACGGACAAAATAATACTCGCACACTCTATTTTTGTCAACACAAAAACAGTCTGGTTTCCCAGACTGTTTTTTTATCCTATGTACGTGTCCAATGATCAAGCTTAACGGGTTTGTCTTTCAATCCTTCCAGAACTGTTTCAATCTCACATCGAAGACAGCTTGTAGAAAATTCACCCTCGTTTTCTCCAATCACCACAAGGAGTAAAGGTTCTTCTTGGGTGAATTTATCACCATATCCGTGCGAACCGAGTGCGATACTCACGGCAATATTTGCTTCCACAGAAGCGTGTTCAGGAGTCATGTAACGACGACTCACAACAAAACCTTGCGGAATAGACTCTGTAGCAGATGGGTTGAATGTTCCTGTCCCATCAAAATAAATGACACGGGCGTTATGAAATTCTTTTGGTCTTGCCAAGTCTTCGATGTGACCACTATATGGTACCTCTAATTCTTTTGCGATAGCTGTTGCTATTTCAACAGCAACTTCATCAACGGTTTTATCTGTGATACCAGATCTTTCACGATAAAGTGCAGCGGCTCCACACCCAGCGTGACTTTTTACTTCCGCAACACCTGCCAATTTCAAATTACGCAAAAACTCCGTTCGATGATTTCCTTCTGCCAAAACTCCAGAACCAGCACTTCTAATATTTCCAAATGGCACTCCCTCATCTATACAACAAAGTGTTTGGTTTTTTGACTCAAAAGCAGATAAAAAATTCTCAAATTTTTTAGCATATTCCTGCATCCCGTACGCAAAAATTTCTCGCATGACATCTACTTGCTTTTGCCATTCCTCATCTTTTCTTTCTTGATGTTCGTGTGAAGCATTCATATTTTTATGTCGTTTTTCCTACATCTTTTTATTTTTTCTTCTTCAAAGCAACATGATATCTTGCAAGCTCTCGTTCAAGATGAACAGCAGCGTCTGCAAAAGCAACATCGTCTTTGTGACGTGTTTCTGTCAAGAATTTACGTGCACGTTCCCTTGCTTCTTCGATTTTTTCGAGATCGAGTTCCTCGGCGCGCTCCGCTGTGTCAGCCAGAATAAATACCTGATTCCCCGACCGAACTTCCAAAAATCCTGTTGAGGCAACGAGATGTGATTCTTCCCCATTCTTCTTCAATCGAACCTCACCTGAACGTAAATTTGATACAAGAGGAACGTGATTTGGCAAAATCGTAACTTCACCAATTTCTGTCATAACAGAAACAGAATCAACATTGTCTTCATAAACAATGCGTTCCGGAGTAACGACTTTGAGAGAGAGTTGCATAGATTATTTTTTTGCGGCTTCCAAAACCTCTTCAATACTTCCCTTCATATAAAATGCTTGCTCGGGAATATCATCGTATTGTCCATCGAGAATTCCTTTAAAACTTCTAACAGTGTCTTCA
This sequence comes from uncultured Gammaproteobacteria bacterium, assembly GCA_964402425.1. Lineage (GTDB taxonomy): Bacteria > Patescibacteriota > Patescibacteriia > UBA9934 > GWF2-40-263 > XYB2-FULL-45-11. The sequence continues at coordinate 105,140 of CAYOCD010000002.1, forward strand.
AGCTTCACATATTTTCCTGGTGAGCCTGTAAAGACTTCTGCAACAGAAAATGGTTGCGATAAGAACTTTTGAATTTTACGTGCGCGAGCAACTGTGCGCTTATCATCTTCAGATAATTCATCCATTCCAAGAATAGCGATAATATCTTGAAGATCTTTATAACGTTGAAGCACAAGCTGAACTCCTCGAGCTACTTTGTAATGCTCATCCCCGACAATGTTTGGATCAAGAATGGTTGAACTTGAGTCAAGAGGATCAACCGCCGGATAAATTCCAAGCTCAGCGAGTGAACGTGCAAGAACCACCGTTGAGTCCAAGTGTCCAAACGTTGTTGCAGGTGCTGGGTCTGTAAGGTCATCAGCTGGAACGTACACAGCCTGAATAGACGTGATGGACCCTTTTTTTGTTGAGGTAATACGTTCTTGAAGCCCTCCCATTTCTGTTGCAAGGTTTGGCTGATATCCCACAGCAGATGGAATACGTCCAAGCAAAGAAGAAACCTCAGAACCTGCCTGTGTGAAGCGGAAAATATTGTCGATAAACAAGAGAACGTCACGACCTTCGTCATCACGAAAATATTCTGCGAGGGTAAGTCCAGAAAGAGCCACACGCGCACGAGCTCCTGGAGGTTCATTCATTTGTCCAAAAACAAGAGCGGTTTTATCAAGAACGCCGGAATCTTTCATTTCCATGTACAAATCATTTCCTTCACGTGTACGTTCTCCAACTCCTGCAAAAACAGAATATCCTCCGTGTTCTTTTGCAATGTTGTGAATAAGTTCTTGAATCAAAACTGTTTTTCCAACTCCAGCTCCACCAAAAAGACCAGTTTTTCCACCGCGTAAAAATGGGCAAATCAAATCGATCACTTTAATTCCTGTTTCAAAAATCTCATCCTTTGTAGATTGTTCATCAAAAGATGGCGCAGCGCGGTGAATTGGATCACGGCGTTTTGTTTTTGGGACTGGCATGTTGTCGACCGGTTCACCTGTCACATTAAACATGCGACCAAGTGTTTCTGGCCCAACTGGAACAGCAATTGGCTTTCCTGTATTAACAACGTCCATTCCGCGTTCGAGGCCATCTGTTGATGTCATTGCAATAGTACGCACAACGTTATGTCCCGTGTGTTGAGCGACCTCAAGCGTCAAAAGACCTTCCTCTCGGGAAACAGTAAGAGCTGTCAAAATTTCTGGAAGTTGTCCATTCTCAAAGTGCACATCAACGACCGGCCCGATGACTTGAACAATTTTTCCTGTGGAATTTGATTTCATATAGTTATGATTCGAGTGCAGCTGCACCAGAGCTAATTTCCGCAATTTCTTGCGTAATACCTGCTTGTCGTGCTTGGTTATAAGTGAAAGTCAAGTCTCCGAGCATGTCTTTTGCAGCATCAGACGCACTGCGCATCGCCATCATGCGAGCAGAATGTTCTGATGCGGCTGATTCAAGAACAGCTTGGTACATCATTGTTTCTACAAGTCTTGGAAGAATGCGATCCAGAACGGTTCGTGGAGATGGCTCAAATAGATATTCGCTTTCCGGTTCATTTTTTTTCTCAGTTTCGTGCGTGATATCTTTTGGTGATCCAAGTGGTAAAAGCTCAAGAAGAACGGGGCGCTGCGTGAGAGCACTTACAAAATCTGTGTAAGCAACCAAAACTTTGTCATAATTCCCTTTTGTAAATTCATCAATGACAAGTTGCCCGATTGGAAGAACCTCCTCAAATTTTGTGTTGTTTGTAATATCTGTAAAACTGGCAATCATCGGAATTTTTGTTCGTCTTATTGCATCTACAGATCTTTTTCCAATACAAACGGTTCGAATTTCCACATAATCATCTGTTGGGTCTTTCTGTTCGTATGCGCGAATTTGTTCGAATGTTTTACGTAAAATATTTGTGTTAAACCCACCTGCTAGTCCGCGATCGGAAGAAATGATGACAAGCAAGACTCGGTTCAATCGTTTGTGTGTGCGAAGCAGTGGATGCATGCTTGTATCAATTTTTGCACTAATTGATGTCACTGTATCCCATGCAAGACGTGCATAAGGTCTCGTTCCAAGAACGGACTGCATGGCTTTTCGCATTTTTGAGGCAGCAACAAGCTCCATCGCTTTTGTGATTTTGCGTGTGTTGGTGACGGATTTGATGCGTCGGCGAATGGCTTTTGTTTGACCGGCCATAAATTATTTCCATTGTGCGTTAAAGCTTTGGATGGATTCTTTGAGAGCGGCAACAATTTCATCTGTAAGGGCTTTTTCTTCTCTGAGGTTTTTCAACACCTCAGCTCCAACAGAATTCATGTAATGACGGAATTCTGTTTCCCATCGAACAACCTGATCAATGGTGACATCATTTAAATATCCGTTTGTTACCGCATAAATCACGGCAACCTGTTCTTCAAATGGAAGAGGTTGATATTGCAGCTGCTTGAGCAATTCCGTTGTACGGCGCCCAAGTTCAATTTGTGCGCGTGTTCCGGCATCAAGATCTGTTGCAAACTGAGCAAACGCTTCAAGCTCACGGAATTGTGCTAAGTCAAGACGCAACTTTCCGGCAACTTTCTTCATCGCCTTTGTTTGTGCTGAAGATCCCACACGAGACACAGAGAGCCCAACGTTCAACGCAGGACGAATTCCTCGGTAAAACAAATCGCTTTCAAGATAAATCTGACCATCTGTAATGGAAATAACGTTTGTTGGAATATAAGCAGAAACGTCACCCGCTTGTGTTTCAATAATTGGTAATGCGGTAAGTGATCCTCCACCATTTTCTTCATTCAAACGTGCCGCGCGTTCAAGCAAACGAGAGTGGAGATAAAAAACGTCTCCTGGGTATGCTTCACGTCCCGGTGGGCGGCGGAGCAAAAGTGAAATTTCACGATAAGCCCATGCATGTTTTGAAAGATCATCATAAACAACAAGCGCGTCTTCGCCCTTTGCCATAAAGTATTCTCCGATTGTGCAGCCTGTATAAGGAGCGACATAAGAAAGCGCCGCAGGATCTGAAGCTCCGGCAACAACAACTGTTGTGTATTCCATTGCACCCGCTTCTTCAAGCTTTGCAACAATTTTTGCAATCTTTGATTCTTTCTGTCCGATCGCGACGTAAATACATTTCACACCTTGTCCTTTTTGATTGATGATGGTGTCAATTGCAATGGCCGTTTTTCCAACCTGACGATCTCCAATAATAAGCTCGCGTTGTCCACGGCCAATTGGAATAAGCGCATCAATTGCTTTGATTCCTGTTTGAAGAGGAACTCCAACAGATTTACGTGTCATGACACCTGGTGCAACTTTTTCAATCGGAAAAAACTTAGACGCACGAAATGCGCCTTTTCCGTCAATTGGATTTCCAAGTGGGTCCACAACACGCCCGATGATTTCATCAGAAACAGGAATAGACAAAATACGTCCAAGCGCGCGAACGGTATCCCCTTCTTTAATTTTTGTGGTGTCTCCCAAAATTACCGCACCAACAGCATCTTCTTCCAAGTTTAAAACCACACCAAAAACACCGCCTGGAAATTCAAGCATTTCGGACGACTTTGCGTTTGAAAGTCCGCTCATGCGTGCGGTTCCATCAGAAACAGAAAGAACGGTTCCAACCTGTTCTTCAGAGGTACTTGTTTGAAATGTTTCGAGCGACTTTTTAAGTGCTTCGACGATATCTGTTTTTGTATTCATACATTTATTTCGATAACGAAACCGTGAGTTGTTCAAGTGCACCTTTGAGTGAACCGTCCATGATGCGTTCATCAATTCGGATTTTTGCCCCACCAATCAATGTTGGATCTATTATTTCTTTGATTTCTGCACCGGCAGCCATTTTCACCACCATCTCTTTCATAGTCTTTGTGAGTGGGTGCGCTGTTTCAATCGTGAGCATGCTTAACCCATGTTTTTCTTTCCAGATCTGATTAATGGATCGGATAACCTCTTTCAGCTTTTTAAGCTCACCTCGCGCATGAAGCCATTTCACAAGTTCTGTTGCCGCTTCTTCAAGATGTTTTGGAGATGCATTTTCAACAGACTCAACAAACAGGCGTGCTAATTGTTTAGGAGGAACATTCATACACCTAAGACATTTGTTGAATAACATCTGATGCAATCTTTTGAGAAGCTTTTTCATCTACTTCTGATTCAAGAATCTTTTTTGTTGCAACAACAGCCATTTGTATCAGTTCTGCTTTGGCTTCTTGGAGCATTTGTGTTTTTTCTGCTTGAAGTTGCTCTTTTCCTTGTGCAACAACATGTTCTACTTCTTTCTTTGCTGCCGCAAGCAATTCTTGCTTACGAGCATCCGCATCTTGTTTTGCGGTTTCCAAGATTTGCATAGCCTCTCCTTTTGCTGATGCAATAATTTGTTTTTGTTCAATCTCTAGTTGTTTTACACGAACCTCAATCGCCTCTGATTGCTTTAAGCTCTCTTCGATCTTTTTTGATCGATCATCTAAAATCTTGACAAGAGGCTTGTACGCAAATCTCCAAAGCACAAGCAAGACAACAATAAAGTTGACGAGCTGGGCGACAAACATATTCAAGTTGATTCCAAGTGTGGCAATGCCACCGGTAGGTTCTGACATAGTAAGGAAAGGTTTAAAACAACAAACCACAGAGATCGTCGATAAATCAACGATCTTGTGTCGTGTGTCGTTTAAAGTGTAAACGTTACAACCAATGCGTAAATAGCAATCGCTTCCGCAAAAGCCATTCCAAGAAGCATTGGAACAAACAACTTTCCTGCAGCCTCCGGATTACGACCAATTGCTTCCATGGCCTTAAATCCGATAATTCCAATCGAAATTGCAGGCGCAATACCACCAATCGCAATGGTCATACCTTTAATGACAGCGACAAGGTTAAGTGCTTCCATATGTATAGATGAGTGAATTATGAATTCCATCGGTTTGCGATGAACATGGCGCGTTGAATTTTCCACACGCCATGCCCCCCGCCAACTATGCGTGAGCTTCTACTACTTCAGTATGATCATTTTCATCATGTTCCTCATGAGATGTTGTTGCAACAGTTAAGTATGCAAGAGTAAGCATTGAAAACACTGTGGCTTGAACTGCGCCAATTAATAGCTCAAGGAAAATAAAAGGGATCGGAAGCGCAAACGCAAACAACCCAATCGTCACAGTCATTAACACTTCACCCGCAAAAACATTTCCAAATAAACGTAGTGATAAAGAAATAACTTTTGCGATCTCTCCAACGATTTCAATTAATCCAACTCCAAATTCAACGACTGCTGTAGCTATAGCTGTCGGACCCTTTTTAAAAGAACGCCAAATACCGCGAATATTAAAAAACTTGCTCAAATGGTTTGAGAGTCCGATCGATCTCCATCCAATAACATGCGATGCAATCACAGCAAATGCAGCAACAGCAAGTGTTAAATTCAAATCTGCTGCCGCTGGACGTAAGAGTGGAATAAGGGCTTCAGCGCCATTATGAATTCCCCACACTCCGACAGAACCCGTTCCAGGAAGTAATCCCAGCCAATTGGAAAACAAAATAAACAAGAAAAGTGTTCCAATAATAGGAAGAAATTGTCTTGAACGTTTTGCATCTCCTGTTACTTTTTGAATTTCTGCAAGCATGAATTCAATAAGGCCTTCCGCAATATTTTGCAATCCTTTTGGCGCTTTTGTTGTTACGCGACGTAGAAAAATCGCAATAACGATAAAAAAGAGAACAGCGATCCAGCTGTTAATCATGCTGTTTGTCACAGGAAACTCCCCAATATGAAAAATAGTCTCTGCAGCTGCGGGAGGAATAAGAAGTGACATAGACTAGTTTTTTGTATTTAATGCGTCGTATGCTCTTTGATACATTTTTGCCTTTTTTACAAGACCCCATGCAGAAAGAAAAAAGGCGAGTAACAGGAAGATGATAAGAAAAAATGGTTCACTTCCTTGTTTATTATCTAGCCATTTCCCAGCAAGAACTCCCAAAACTGCCGGAATCGCAATAGATCCGCTAAAGTCCGCAAAGATTCTGAGTGCAAGGCGATAATATGCCGCATCTGTATTCATAAAAGACGCCGGTAGTGTAAAGGTTTTTAAAAAAATGGTCAATCAATTTTGCAATTGACCCATGAAAAAAGCTATGATAGCCTTCGTGCTTCGATGCGAATTCGTATCGAAGCCCGTTTTCTCACAAGGAGAGTTTCATGAGTGAAGTCACGCTCAGTTCCACAACACTGATTGAGCTCGGTCTTGCAACCCAAGAACCACCCAAAGAAGAAGTCCTTCTTGGAAGAGATCACCTGAAGTCCAATCTTCCCGCGATCCCGGATCATGTGCCGGGCGCAAATCGACTCATCGCTGATCTTATTGATCTTGCAGCCATTCTTGATTCAGATCCGGATCGTGAAGCTGCACGCGATCGCATGCGCAAGAGACTGGTTCGGCAAGAAAATGGACGTGGTGTGCATTATGCACCCATCGAGTTTGAAGCAGAAATGCATGGTGAAGATGCACACGCTGTTGCGTGGTACGACAATCTTCCTGGTAGCACCAAACGCATCAAAATCGTTCCGCTCATTTACGCAGGACCAGAATTTCTAAAGCCGATCGGAAACAATAAGTACATCACCGGAGGAACGTTTCAATGCATCCTCTTTCGACCTCTCACCAAAAACGGAGCATACAAAGCGCTTCCACTTGGACTTGCTGATCCGAAAACAATCCGTACGTGGAACGATATTGTCACACGACACAACAACCTCCCCGCATTTAAAGATGAACAATGGAATCTCATCGAGATCATTGAACATGAATTGCGTAGACCGGGCGTGCGTCGAGTGCGTTTTATTCCTCGCTTTGATTTGCATGCGGAATTGAAATCTGGTCACACCAAGCGACAACTGCTTGGCTGTCACTTTGGACAAAAAGTCTTTCTGGCACCCAAAGCGATTGCCCCGGAACCAGATTGTGTTGATGGTGTGCGTGGGTTTTTTGAACAACATCTGTTCCGTGTAAAACGTCTGAACGAGAATTCTATTGAAGTCGTTTGGCACGGTTCGGCAAAAGATGTCAAAATCGAAGATCGCATTTTCGTTGAAGAAATTCAACACGAAATGAATCCGTTTATCGTTCTAAACACGACCCCCTCAACCGTTGACTGGAAAACCGTTGATCAATCAACTCGGAAGTGGTTGAATCGTGCGTACGATGAAAAGAATCCACTGTACCTTGCTGGGCTTGAACTTAGTCTCGTAAAAGAGACGGATGATCTTGCCCTCAAGCGCGCACATCTCGAACAGCTGTGGAAAGAAGCAGTTCGATTGATTCGCCTTGAAATGATTCATGCAGCAGACATCGGTCGAAAGCAACTTTCCATTGCCCCCGGCAAGCCATCTTGGCTTTCCATTATGGGAACCGAGAAAAACATTGAAACAGTTCTTCTTTATCCGAATGAACCTGAGGATGCGGCCGCTATCTGGATCAGTCGAGTCCTTGATCGACCTTTTGATTCTAAAAGTCCATATTTGATGCACTTACGGGCGTGGCTTATCAATTCACAGAAACCCACATCGTTAACCACGTCACTTCCCCCGCCCATTCCAGCCAAGTTGCAGCCACCTATCGAAGTCCCCGAACTTACGACCGTATCAAACACAACTCAAGCCCCTCAACCACCACCAATACGCACTCGTGAACCAAGCCGTCCGTCCTTCCAGGTAGACACAACGTTTGCCCCCGATACAACAGACAGGCTGGAGCCGGAAGATATCGAAATCGAAATCTTTGACGCCCTTGAAGAAGTTCACGAATCTGAAACAACAAGCGTTGATTTTGAACCCAACAAGGAGCTAATGCATTTAGACACAAATGATCCGATCGGTTCAAACGAAGGTTCTAGGTCTAAATTTTTTGCGAAGCCAGGATCCATTCTTCATATGGGAAGCATGGGTATATACACGGACAAATAAAACCTTACCGATCATATCCTGATCGGTTTTTTTAATGAAAAAACTGACCCGTTTCAGGTCAGTTGAGTGGCTTACGCCGTAGGAGCTGCCGCGTCGACGATCTTCTTGGTCTTCTTGCCACGTTTTGGAACTTCCACAGGTGTGGTGGTCTCCTGTTTTTCCTCGGCCGCAGCTTCGACAATCGAAGCAGGTACCTCGACACGAGCAGGTTCCTCAACCTTCGGAACTTCCTTCTTTGGACGCGCCGGGGGCTCAATGCCATCCTTGCGAACGATCATGCGCAACACTTCCGTGCGAACACGAGAGTGCAGCCACGAGTCAAAGAAAAATTCGCCTTCGACACGCTCGCTGATCCAGTTTGCAACGACGTCATCCGGACCACTTTCGCGATACCAGACTTCCGCAAGATCTCCACCCGCAAGCGCTTCAGAGAGCGTGGGCAGAATGGCTGTCGAAAACTGATTAACGAGATCGTCCTTCGCGGACTTGAGTTCCCTCTGCACATGCTCAGCAGCCGACCTGGCGATCTGACGTAGTGCATTGCGAATCTCAATACGTGTCTGCGTATCAAACACTTCCCAACGACCAAGCGCATACAGATACAGGCAATTTCCCGCATCGTACGAGCTGTCCGCGAGATCCATCGCTTGATCCATGACCTGCAGCGGGTTCGCCCAAACGATTTCAAGCCCAAGGGCCTGGAACCCGTTAATGGTGTACGACTCAAGCTTCAAAGCTCCGCGCTTGATCTGAGAAGTCCCAATCGATCCCTCCCAAGTCACACCGATTGATTTCTCCGTCAGTTGGACGATGCGGAACGTATGCACCATTCCGCCGTAGTAGGGATTTCCTTTTTCATCGATCTTGTCGGGCTCAGGAACTTCCTGTCCCCCACTTCGATCCACAACCATCTGGCCGAAAACGGCGCCATACATCCTGTCCGAATCCGGATTGTCTTCACGCGTAAGCGCGTAACAAGTCGGTTGGAAATTAAGGAACAAAATCTCTTTACGATGATCTCGATCGAGCGCATGCGCGAACGGTTCAATGATTGGCCATTGATCTGCTACAGTCGCCTTCTGGGCTTCCGTGGCGTTTGCAAGCGACGTACGAGCGGCCGCATTCCACTTCGTGAGCGCACCATCCGGACCTTCCGAACCAAGCGCAAACGGCAAAACGCGATACGGATCCGGTTTCTGACCGTTCTTTGGAGGAATCGGATTCAGCACCAAACACAGATGCGAACTCGAAACGAGCTTAATTCGCGTCGTTCCGTCTTGCGTTTTGACCTCTTCCTGTCCGAGGTACGGAAGGTATCCACCGATCCCATCCACAAGAATGTGAGGACGCGCCGGGACACGAACCATCCGAGATGGAGCCTCTGGATCTGGAATTTCGAGAGACACTTCAATCAAGATCGAGTTGTCTTTCTTGTTCCGCTTCGGACTGAACGTGGCCCAAACAGCATACGGCACATTGGGATTTCCCGTTTCCCGAACGACTCGCTCCCACATCCGATCTTTCTTGGTCTGGAATGGGGCTTTCGAATTATCGGTCTTTGCGGCGATTCCGAGCAAAGAGAACGCTAGATTGCGCATCAATGAGACACGCGGTGACAGAACAATAGCGGTTGAGGTACTCATTCAGAGCTCCTTGGTTGCGAGCAACACCCATCTGACACCGTGTCAGAGCTGGAAAATCCAGAGACGGACAATAGCAAGATTTTCCTTTCATGTCAATGGTTTCTGACACATGTTGAAGGATTATGACAAAACCTTAATAACATTATTCATTTCCTCTGTTTTATATTTAATATTTCTTGACATTTTTGAAATACCATGTTAAATATCCGTGTCCATTTCACGGAGGAACCAATGGATCACGCTCGATGCGAAGCGATTAAGGCCTTGTTTAGCAAAGGTGCCGAACCAGACCAAGTGCATGTTGAAGAACTCATAAAAGATCCGCATTTGCTTGCGGACGAAGAAGACGATCTGCTTGACGAAGATATCGATACCTTCAACAATTTCAAATCGTTTTCAAACAATCCAGCAGCATACATCGCCACATTGAAAACATCGCATCAAAAAATATGCGTTCAACGACTTGCGGGTCTTCCAGAAGATCCAATGCCCGAACCGAGTATCGAAATCCCAAAACCAGTAACAGGACTAACCATTGGAAACCTGGACGATCTTGTTTTGGACGATGAAACAGAAGCTCAAGGGGATGCTCGTCAGATTGGGCTTCAAAACCTTTTTGATCCGGCATCAAAACACTTTTCGCAAGAAGATGTGGATGCTATTTCTCAGCGGTGGAGGCTGGAAAGAGAAGATGCGAGCATCCTTTCCCCAGTAGTACACGAACAAATTGCTCTTTTTGCAAGCCAAGTTGATTGTGGGGATGGTGAAGACTACATCGATTCTATCGACGATGTCATTCGGCCAGATCTTTCAGATGCAGAACGTGCAAAACTTAAACACCTCCTTCATCAACTTCTAAACCCACCAAATAAGAATCCAGCAACCTCTTCGGTTGCCAGACCGGTCGGTGATCAGGTCGTTCTGAATTTGGAAGTCCCTTCCTGGATTCGAGCTCTGCACACAACTGAACGCTGGCAGAAAATGCGGCAGATTGTTGAGGTTGTTTTTGCAAACAGTCGCAGCACAAATCCTGTTGTTCAAGCGGATGGTCAAAAACGTCTGAACGCATGGAAACTTCATGCGAAAGAATGTTCAGAGGGGTACTCGGGACCAAATCTCATCGCGTTTGGAGAACACATGCTCAAATGTGTTCGAGATCTGGAAGGCGGAGCGGATCCGACAAGTCATATCTACCGAGTGTTCTACATCAATCCTTAATTCGAGAAGATTCTCGAATTTTTTTATTCTATTCCAAATTGAAAAAGTCGTTTTGCGTTTTTTGTCGTTGTGTTTTCAATTTCTTCAAGAGAAACCTGTTTTATTTCCGCGATTTTCTCTGCAACATATTTTACATATGCAGGTTCATTTCGTTTTCCACGGAATGGAATTGGGGTGAGATAAGGTGCGTCTGTCTCAATCAAAATACGATCCATGGGTATCTCACGAATAATCTGTTGTGTTTCCGTTAATCCATCCATAAGAACATCTATTTTTCGCGCTGGAAATGTAATGACACCTGTAAAACCAAGATAAAATCCTTGTGCAACAAATGCACGGGCCTGTTCAAGCGTCCCAGCAAAACAATGAATCACTCCTCGACGAGATAATTTTCCTGCATCTAAATATTCTTGATTGATCAAGAGTTGATCTTCATACGCATCTCTGCAATGAACAACAACGGGCAAATCCAGTTCGTGCGCTAAATCAAAATGCGCGCGAACAGTTTGTTTTTGCTTTGTGATAGCCATGTCTCGATCCGTTCCTTCTGGTATTCGATAGTAATCAAGTCCACACTCCCCTATCGCAACACATTTTTTGCTCTGTGAGAGAGTTCGATAAAAAACTGGGTCAAATACCTCTGCCGGAAAATGTTCAGAGGATTCATTTTCATCAAAAAACGTTTGATCAATCACATGTTCTGGATGCAATCCAACCGTCGCAAAAACTCCATCATATTTCTCTGCACACAGAATCGCCTCCTGACTCGTGATGTGATCTGTTCCAACAGTAACCATAAAAACCCCACTCTCTAGGGTTTTTTTAATGAGTGCGTCTTGTTCATCTTTATACGCACGAAAGTGTACGTGGCAATGCGAATCTACGAACATACCATTATTTTGGCTGCGGAATCACTTTTGATGCGGTTGCGGCCGTCGATAAAATAAAATTTCTGATGGAATCCGGTAAAAATAATTCGAGGGTCAACATGGTTTGCAAAACATATGTTGCAGCGCCGGATTGATCTAATTTGATTTGCTCCATGAGGATTGGTGGCAAAATATGCGAAGCATATAATAAAACAAATCCAACAATGATAATTCCTTCAATAAATCCAAGTAATCCTCCTAGGAGATGGTCAATCGATTTCACAAACGGAAGCCATCGGACAATACCGAAGATCTTTCCTACAAGCCAAAACACAAGTCCAATCAACCGAGAAATCAAAATAAAAACGATCAAGTAGATGATCACGCGCGCAAATTCCCCTCCTCCAAATAAAAACCCAAATGAAGCGTGCAGCAGATCAATAACACGTCCTGTAAAAATAGCGGCAACAACAGTTCCAACGAGTGTGCCAAGCGTTCGAAAGAATCCAAAAAATAATCCCAAAAGCGCAAAACCACCAACCAGAACAATGAGCACCATGTCTACATAGGACATATGTTATTTTTCACGTCGGGGAAATAAAGGATCCCCTGTTTCGATTATTGTACCATATCGACGCAAAATTTCTTCTGAAGTTTGCGGAATAACACATGCGAGTGAACGCGCGACAAATCGAATCATCTCTGAGGCTTCCGCGAGAACTGCTTTTGCTGCCGCTTCATCTTCTTTAATCAATTTAAACGGAGCTTTTTTATCAATCAGTTCATTCGCATCGTCGACAACCGAAAAAATTCGATCTACATACGCTTTGAAGTTGTAATTACTCATGTGCCCCTCAAGTTCTTTTTCAATATGTGAAACATCGAAATAAAATACACCAACATCCCCCGCAAAATATTTTTGTGTCATGGCTGCAACTCGTCCAACCAGGTTTCCAAGACGATTTGCAAGTTCTGTATAACGTTCTTCTAGTCGAGATCGAGAAAAATCCCCATCGTCTCCCGGTGGAATTTCGCGCAATAAATAGTAACGAATAACGTCTGTTCCATATTCTGTCACTTCTGCGAATGGATCAACAACATTTCCAAGACTCTTACTCATCTTCTGACCGTTTGCGGTAATAAATCCATGAATAAAAATCTGACGGGATGGTTCGATTCCGGCGGACATAAGCATGGCTTGCCACATGGCAGACTGCTGGCGCAAGTTATCTTTTCCTGCAACCTGCACACCAGGCCAAAAGGAAAACTCACCCGAAGTGTCGGGCCAACCAAGCGTAGAAATATAGTTTACGAGCGCATCAAACCAAACATACATGACTTGCGAGTCGTCATTTGGAACCGGAACTCCCCATGGCATTTTTTCTTTGAGACGCGAAATACTGAAATCATTCAATCCACTTTCTACGAAATTTTTAATTTCAAGCAATCGGAAATCCGGCATGACAAAATCTGGACGGGATGCGTAAAGATCAAGAAGAGGTTGCTCATATTTTGAAAAACGGAAGAAATAGTTTTCTTCATCAATGAGCTGTAACTCCATGTTTGGATGGATTGGACAGTGATTATCAACAAGTTCAGAATCAGTCTTCTCAAGCTCACATCCGACACAATATTTTACCTGATACTGTTTCTTATAAATATCATCATTCGCCATGCAACGCTTCCAGAATTCTTGTGCCGCAGCTTTATGACCCGGATTGGTTGTACGAATAAAATGATCGTAACTTAAATTCAATGATGCTTTCAAATCATCAAACTGTGCAGCATACTCATCTGTATACACCTGTGGCTCTTTTCCTTCCGCAATCGCTTTCTCATAAATCTTCTGACCGTGTTCATCTGTTCCGGTGTTAAAAATTACTTCATCTCCAAGACTGCGACGATAACGTGCAATCATGTCTGCCTGCACAATCTCAAGCGCAAAACCAATATGTGGCTTTGCATTTACGTACGGCAGTGTTGTGGTGATATAAAATTTGTTCGACATATTATTTTCTTTTTGGACCAATAACGACAACGAATTCACCTTTTAGACTTGTGGATTTAAGTTTTGCAAGAATCTCAAGGGCTGTGCCACGATAAATCGTTTCATACATCTTGGTCAATTCTCTGCACACAACGACCAAACGGTCGCCGATTACGTCTGCGAGTTCCTGCATAGACTTTTCAATGCGGTGTGTGCTTTCGTAATAGGCGATTGTCGAGGCGATCGTATCGAGTCGTTTAAAATATGTTTGTCTTCCCTTCTTGTGCGGAGGAAATCCAAGAAAGACAAACTCGTCTGCGGGAAATCCACTGATAGAAAGTGCGGCAATGACCGCGCTTACACCTGGGATTGGAATAATCTCAAGCGCATCGTCAAACATTTTTAAAAGAGCTTCAACAAGTTTTCCGCCTGGATCTGAAATTCCAGGTGTGCCTGCATCTGTCACAAGCGCGAGTGACTTCCCCTCTCTGAGCATCTCTGAAATATCTTTTACGCGAAGATCATCCGAATGCTGGTGATACGCGACGAGCGGTTTTGAGATCGAAAGAGAACGAAGTAATGTTTGTGTGACACGTGTGTCCTCACACAAAATTGCATCCACGCGTTCAAACGTTTGTTTTGCACGATCTGTCACATCCGAAAGATTTCCGATCGGTGTTGCAACGATAAATAATGTTCCGAGCATATTTTTGTTTGTGTCATCCTGAGCAAAGCGAAGGATCTCCGGACGAGTATGATATTCTGACTATTTAAATAGATCTGTCTTCGGAAAAGCGGCCGCCCACGCAAACCAAAACGATTGTGTGACGGGAATTTCATTTTGACGAGTTTGTGCAGAATCGATCTGAAATGCACGCACGATTTCTGTTTTTGCATCGTATTCGATCGTGATGTTTGCTCCGTCTATTGAATCATGAATGAGCTGTCTTTTTTTAAGAAAATCTAATGGATAAGCTTTTTGTTTTTGATTCCACTCTATTCCGTAAACAAGAGCTTTTGATGGAAGTCGATCATCCTTATGCGAAACGGGAAATAAAATATTCGGACGAAAGAGATAATCACCGTATGGGTCATGTGTATAATCGCGAGAAAATCCTGTTTCTCTTGAAAGCACTTGTCCATTTTCATAAAACGCCTTAAACGCATTCCATGTCATTACCGTTGAAGGATAACGTGCGAGCGAAACCCCTTTTTTTTCTCCATCGATCGCTGCGTGCGACATTGGATCCCAAAGGGAGTGCGTAGCGCGATCATACAATAAAAGATTACTGTTAGCGAGTTTATCAGAAAGACCAAAATCCAAAATAATTCCTTGAACAGTTCTTTGATACGCCGCACCACTCAATGCAAAAGGATTATATGAAACAAGAAGAGGTTGTGATCCAACCACATCATTGACCACATGATGCCAAACAAGAATTTGAAACGGATAAAATCGCGAAAGGCTATTTGAACGCACAACAATTCCAAGACCATCATTGTTAAGATATTGATCCGCAACAGAAACAGATTCGAATGAGGGGCGATCAATAGCCGGAACGCTGTCTTGAAGAAGTAAACCCGAAATTATCGTTTCCGTGTTTTGCTGCACATCAAACTGTGCGGGTGATCGATAGGAGCGATACAAAAAGACCCCCACACCAATTATCATGAGACAAAGAAAAACGGGAATTTTTGGGAATTTACGCGCTTTACGCATACCTTGTTGAATCAGATTTGATTCGATATCATTCTAACGTATTCAATCTACATACTCCATACTTGACTTTTACATCCGTAACTCACTTTCCTATGCCACCATCAGCACAATACGAATCAAAACCACTTCCGTTTAATAACGCGCTCACAGGTATTTCAGATAAAACCATGCAGATTCATCACGACAAGCTGTATATAGGGTACGTAAACAAAATGAAAGAAGTAAGTGAAAAATTAAAGGAGATGCGCGAAACAGGTGTTGGACTCGACAAAGCAAACCAAAGCTACTCAGATTTGCGAGCCCTTCGTATGGGTGAAACATTTGCAACAAACGGAGTTTATTTGCACGAATATTATTTCAATATCCTTGGTGGAGATGGTTCGGCAAGCGGATCGCTCGTTGATGAAATCGTTGATAAGTACGAATCCCTTGAAAAATTTATCGCCTTTTTCTCTGCAACCGGAATGGCGGTGCGTGGATGGGTTGTGCTTGGATGGGATATGCAACTCGGTCGTTTGAAAATTTACGGATGCGATTCACATAACCAAGGTGGGGTGTGGGGCTGTGTTCCCCTTATTGTTCTTGATGTGTATGAACACGCTTATTTTATTGACTACGGATCTGATCGTGCCGCATACATAACAGATTTCTGGAAAAATCTCAATTGGGACGCCGCAAACACCTTGTTTGATAAAGTAAAATCATTTACTCTGTAAGTTCATAACACATTTATCTTCTCTTTATGATTCGCATTTCGCAAAGTGCCCCATTATTTGAAAACGTTCCGGCTTACAAAAAAGATTCTGCAGACTTTATTAATGTCAGTCTTCAAGATTATAAAGGCAAATGGCTTGTATTCTTCTTCTATCCACGCGATTTTACATTCATCTGTCCAACAGAATTAAAAGGATTTGCACAACACAAATCAGAGTTCGAAGCTTTGAACGCAGAGGTGCTCGCATGTTCCACAGATTCTGAATGGTCTCACAAAAACTGGTTTGAACGAGATTTGCCCGCTGTTGATTATCCAATCCTTGCAGACAACACACACAGCATCAGTAAAGCATACGATGTATACAACGATACTGATGGTCTCGCAGAGCGCGGAAGCTTCATCATTGACCCGGAAGGAATCGTTCGTTACGCCCTTGTCAGCTCAGGATCTGTCGGCAGATCTGTTACAGAAACACTTCGTGTTTTGAAAGCACTTCAAACAGGTGAACTTTGTCCAATGGAATGGTCAGAAGGCGGAAAGACACTTGGAAAAGCGTAAATAAAAAACATCGCGATTTACTCGCGATGTTTTTTAATCCTTCAACATTTCAAGAATCTCCGGAATATCTTTTTCCTCTACCCCACCGAGATACACATTCTTTGGCATGAGTGCGACGATTGCCCCACCTTCACAGTTGCCAAGACACCCAGTTTTTGAAACACGGATAGTTGGATCCATTCCGGCAACAGCCACTTTTAATGCTTGATAAAACTCAGGTGGTGCTTTTTGTGCACAGCACATGCGTCCATCCATACGCTCGTTTGTACAGACAAGAACAAGTTTAGAGAACTGTTTCTTAGATAAGTGCATAACGCTCTAAATGACATTAAAAAGACAGTAAATATTTCAACAACGTTCGCACTCCATGCCCCGTTGCCCCTTTTTTCTCATAAGCGCTGATATCACGCTCCGCAAAAGCAGGACCTGCGATATCAAGGTGTGCCCATGGTGTTTTATCAACAAACTCTTGCAAGAATAACCCCGCTGTCAATGCACCTCCGTATCTTCCACCGATATTTTTTATGTCGCCAATATCACCCTGAATCAATTTGCGATAGTTCCTTTCAAGTGGCAACTCCCACATTTTTTCCCCAGCTGATGCCGCTGCTTGCAAAATGGATTGTGCGAGGGCAGGAGTATTTGACATCACCCCCGTGATTTCTTCTCCAAGCGCAACAACAACAGCCCCTGTGAGTGTTGCAAGATCAATAATCGCATCTGGTTTTTGTCGCGTGGCGTACACAAGAGCATCCGCGAGAATCAAACGGCCCTCTGCATCTGTGTTCAATACTTCGACGGTTTTTTTATTCATGATCTCAACAATGTCCCCAGGGCGAATGGCTTTTCCGGAAGGCATATTTTCAACCGTTGCAAAAATTCCATGGACCTCAACCTTTGGTGAGACGGCCGCAATCACGGAAAAAACTCCAAGCACATCCGCCGCTCCGGCCATATCGCATTTCATGGTCATCATGTAATCAGCAGGTTTGAGCGAGAGTCCGCCAGAATCGAACGTAACACCCTTGCCAACAAGTGCAATGCGTTTTTTTGCCTTTGTGGTTGGTGTATATGTCATGTGCACAAGAAACGATGGGTGGTCGGATCCTTGTGAAACACCCAAAATTCCACCCGCGCCCATTTTTGCGAGTTTCTCTTCATCAAAAACTTTTACCTTGATCTGACTATTCTTTTTTGCAAGAAGTTTTGCTTCATCCACCAAATGTTGTGGTGTCATGTGCTGTCCTGGTGTATTTACAAGATCTCGAACAAAAAGCGTTCCTTTTACAAACTGTTCAGCATGCTCCATTCCTTTTTTTGCTGCAGAAAGATCACGACCATCTTCTAAAAGAAGGTCGAATGATTTTAAATAATGTTTCTTTTCTTTTTTGTATCTGCCAAACGCATAATCTGCCAAACGAATCCCTTCAATCATTGCATGCGCGCGTTCTCGCACGTCCGCATCATCGCCAAACAACAGACAACTCACAGACGCGGATGTTGTTTGTTTAATGGCATTGAGCGCTGTCGCAGCGGCCTGGCGGATTGTTTCAAGATCACATTCTTCTTTCTTTCCGCATCCAACAAGTAAAATACGCTTTGAAGCAAATTGATCATTTGATCGTGCCCACATGGTCTGATTTGCTTTTCCGACAAACGATTCCTCTTTCGCGATTTGAACAAGTGTTCCACCGAGAAGCTCGTCCATCTTTACAATCATTCCTTCCATGACAAACATTTGCTTTGCTTGATAAACACCAAAAACAAGAACATCGCTTGTTTCTGACACAACGTCTGATTTTTTTAGGCGTATTTCCATAAAATAAAAAGATAAGCTTTGTGAGAGCTTACTTGTATTGTTTAAATTATTCAAACCTCACAGAAAACGAATACACAAGAGGAATCGTCATGACAAAAAAGATCAGTGTTGAGAAAAGAAAAAACTCAAAGAGTGATTTGCGATGGTGTGCACAATCCTTCCCTTTCCAATACCAAACAGAAATCATAAACACAAACAAAAACGATGCACCTGCTTTTGCATAGAGACCCGACAGAGGACCAACAGATGGTGCTATGGTGAAAAGCTGCGTAAAAAACGGAACACGCACAACTAAAAGATTTGAAATCCACATAACATGAAGCGTAAACGCCCCTGCAAGCAATGCCGCACATGCAACAGATTCATGAAACCGATTTTTCGAAAAAAAATCAAACATATCATCAAATCAAAGATTCATATCCGATCAAAAGGATGGTGAAAAAACTCACCATAACACAAAATTGCATCGCAAAAACATATGTTTTTGCATGAGATTCCTTTTCGTGTCCACGACAAACAAATGCAAGTAATAAAGCAATCAGTGTGTACAGGATTGGAATTTGTACAAGAAGAAAACGATGAGTTGCGAAAAGCTCAGAGATCACTCCTGTTGATGTGTCTGTATATACACGCGTTACACCACCAATCAGATCAAACGCGAGAATTCCATCAAGAGTAAGGTGGATCAGAATCAAAAATCCAATGAGTGTATTTGTAATGGTTGAACTAAATTTAACGAGAAACACCAGAACGAGCGCAGCACTCATAAGCATGAGCAAACATCCAAAAAGGATAGCTCCAGGCTCGAGAAAAAAAATACGTAGAAACGGTTGTTCTGTTAAAAAATAGCCTTGCATAGTACAAGAATAATACACGATCTTTCCTCTTTCCGCACGTAAAACAAAATTCTTGACAAACTATTGGATAAATCGTATCCTTTTGTCATTCGCTAAACCTTTCCCATTACCTCCTTTATGGCAAAACGAAAAATGATTCGAACCAAATGGAAGGCAGAACGCAAAGTTCAACTTGCAAGCAACCGCAAGAAGAAAGCAATCCGCCTTGCAAAAGCAGAAACAAAATAAAAAAAAGCCCTGACGTTTAGTCGGGCTTTTTTGTTATCTCCAATATCATTTTATCGGATCATCCCCTCAAGTAGATGCTCTCCTGGGATCGTTGAATTTGGCGGTTGAAGTGTTACGACGAAAAAGTCGTATTCGCGCAAATCTGTTTTTGTCGCATATGTAAGAACCGTGAACTGATCTGCTGAAATAAGCGTCCCGAGATTAACTACTTTCATTCCATCTCCACGCTTTACAAGCCATGCCTGAAGGGTTGAACCGTCTGTTGGCTGTGTTAAATCACCAAAGTTCGCCACGACACGAAACAGTTTGTTTGAAAAATTCAAACGAGCAAGTCCGTAACTTGTTCCACCCGTGACATCTGCAAGCGCGGCCGCATTCCATGTTTTAAAATCCATCCCTTCAAATTCTGCCCAACTTGGCGATGATGTTTTTTTATCATCCAAGATTAACACAGATGAGTCTTTCATGCGTTCGATTTCTCCCGTATCCATGATAAGTCCTTGTTTTTTTGCATCAAGCAAAATAGCTGTTCGATCAATATCTTTTTTCTGATCATCTGTTGTTGTTACAGCACGATTACATCCAAATCCAACAATTGCTATACACGCCGCGAGTCCAATCATCAATGAAATTCTCTTCATATCTCTCTTAATCAATTCTAAATTCTGATATCTCCCTAGGTGCCGCCACAGTATAACACAACCTGTTTTTGATGCGAATATCAAAAAAGACCCCATATTAGGGGTCTTTTTCATATTTAGTCTGAGAGAAGATAGGTGACAGTTACATGGAGGCGTATTTCTTGCGTGCCGGTTTGAATACTTGGAGCGGACGATGTTACACCACCACCCATCCCCTCTTTCGTGTCAGCATAGAAAATCGGACCATTTGTGTCTTCTTTATATTCACTATAACTAACTACACGATCAATCTCTAGCCCGAGTGTTTGTGCAATAGTCTCTGCTTTTTGTTTTGCTTCTGCCAACGCTTTTTCGCGAGCTGATGCTTCATAAGTACTTTGGTCATCAACCGTAAAGGTTGGTCCGCTAATAGACGTTGAGCCATTTTGCCCGGCAATCTCTACGATCATAGAGATTTTTTGTACATCTCGAATTTTTACCGCAAGAGACTGCGACACAACCCATCCCGCACTTTCCGACTTTTGTGTTTGAGCATTCCATTCTAATTTTTCATAAGCACTGTAATCCTTTGTCTGTAAATCCGCATCTACAACACCTGTTGCTTTGATTTTTTCAATCAATGTGTTCATGAGCGTTGTATTTTGTTTTTGTGCTTCTGAAATTGTTTTACTTGTAGAAGAAATCCCGAATGTCATGACGGCAACATCAGGAGACATGGTTACTTTTCCGATCCCTTCAACAAAAATCGTATGTTCAATAGGTGTTGGATTATCAAGAACCACTGTTTTTACCCCAAGAAAAACAATGAGAGCAAAACACACAAGTGAAAGCAAAACAGTAAAAATAGGATTCTCCCGCCAGGTTGGAAAGAAGGACATAAATAAAAATAGGAGGAATAAGAACAAAGCAAGTATACAGCAATTTTGATGATTTGCACATTGACAAAATGATATATTTTTGCTACAGTCGTGGTCCTTGAATGGAGGTATTCAATGGATCAAGACGATCAGAAAGTTGCGGATCTGCTAGAAAATCAAGACATCGTCGATCGTAAGTTTGCCGATCGTGTGGCGATGCGATTTGACGAGATTGGAACGACACCGAATTGGCTCACAGCTTGGCGAATCATTCTCTCGATTCCAGTGTTTCTCTGTTTCATTGTCGCGAACATTTACCAAGACACGGAACACGATAATGTCTATTGGTTCTGGGGAACTTTTGGAACATCCGCTCTTTACATGATTTATGAAATAAGAAACTTCTACCTTCGAAGGGACATGATTCTCGTCACGCGTTGGCGACTCCTCATTCTCTTGCCATTTGTACTTTTCACAGGGTTTACCATCTACTCACTTGAGCGTGATGCACTTATATGGCTCTGTTGTATGACCATTGGTGGACTCACTTGTATCTGGGCCCTTCTCCTCGATTTTTTCGATGGAGCACTTGCTCGATATCAGGATGACGTTGACAAAATCCCAATTGATCAGCGACCTAGAATATCGGAAACGGAAGAATACAACCTCCCGCTTTCCAAACGACTTAATCTGAGAGGCTCATCTCACTACGGCGGAACCATTGATCCATTCAGTGACAAAACTTTGAATCTCGGATCAATCGGAACCCTTGGCTGGTTCGTTGTTTCTCGCACCTATCTATGGCTCAGCATCCTTGTAGCGCTCATTCTCACACTCATTCGTTTCCGTGCGATTCGTCGTATGCTCGAATTTGGTGGAAAAGGTTCTGCAAATCGATTCGGAAAATACAAGATTTTGATAGAAGTTGCATGCATCATTATCTTGGCGCTTTTTCCAACTGGACCAATCAAAGAACTCATTGCAAATGTATTTATCGGCATTGCCCTGACATTCGGCTGTTTATCTTTGGTGGGTCACACATGGCTTGGCCTCAAAAAAGCAAAAGCTATTGCACTTCGAAAAGTTATGTCATCCCATCGAAAATAGTCCTCGCCTCCTCATCACTCTAATGAAGGAGGTTTTTTTGTTTTTGGACAATAAAAAAAATCGAGCAAGAACTCGATTATTGAAGATTATGAGGCGGCTCGTTGAGTGCTCAACCCGTCGACTCATGACGCGAATGCGTTTTTCCATTTCATGAATTACCTCTGTTTAGGCGCTGGCTCAGGTGTCGGAACCTGAGGGGAATGGAATGGCTGCATGGGATAAGCTCCAACACGGAGTTTACACCCACCTGTACGGGAAAAGAGGGCGCCAGAGCCGCACTCAAGCAGCTTTTCGGTCGCGTCTGTTTTACCAAATTCGATGACACGTGCTTCACACGAAATGTAGCCATTGCGATCAGAATCTGTTTCTGCACATGTCGCACCAAGAACTTTGATGTCCATATCCTTTGCGTACGCCTTCACATTCTCAAGCGCAGCCTCTTTCGACCCCACAGAAAAGGCGAATCCGACCGTATTATTGTAAATAATAGCGACACCAACGAAAAACACAATCAGAATACTGAGTACGACAAAAGACTTTTGCACGGAAGCCTCCACATCCACCAATATTGATGGAAGAAACAAACTTAGGAGAAAATCTCAATAATGTCAATGATTGAACAAAACACAGCTTCATTCATTGACACAAACCCAATTTCCTGATAGTCTTTCAGCATAATTTCGCTCGACTTAATTCGAGCATGACTCGTGGCCTCTTGTCTGTATTACGACCTGATGGAAAAACGGGTCGTAATTTTTTTAACGCTTCCATACGTGCCTGGTTCCTTTTTTGGGTTCCTCGCTCCGCTTTGGTTGCTTTACCATATGACAGAGACACAGAAACCGTCTTTTGACGGACTTGGGATTTTCCCAGATCTCCTTACCCACTTGAATAAAATTGGATTTCACAATCCAACCCCTATTCAAGAAAAAGCTATTCCAATAGGCACAACAGGAGAAGATTTGATTGGAATCGCTCAAACAGGAACAGGAAAAACACTTGCGTTCTCCATTCCAATGATGCAACAAATCTCCGTCAACAAAGGACAGGGACTTATTTTGCTTCCTACACGCGAACTCGCGCTTCAGGTTGAAGAAACCCTTCAAAAACTCAGTAAACCATTTGGACTTCGCACGGCCGTATTGATTGGTGGTGCAGCTATGAGTTTGCAGATTCGCGCGCTTCGCAACAAACCACACGTCATTGTGGCAACTCCAGGTCGTTTACTCGACCACATGGAACAAAAAATCATCGGACTTCAAAACATCAAAGTTTTAGTTCTTGATGAAGCAGATCGCATGCTCGACATGGGATTTGAACCACAAATCAAAAAGATTCTCGCAGCTGTTCCAAAAGAACGCCAAACCATGTTGTTCTCCGCAACCATGCCAGAAAAGATTTCACAGATTGCGGAAAAATACATGAAGAAACCGCTTCGTATTGAAATGGCGCGCCAAGGAACCGCCAATGAAAACGTGGAACAAGAATTTTTTATGGTTGGAAAAGGCGATAAACTTCGTCTTCTCGATAAAGTCTTAACGGATTACAAAGGATCTGTTCTTGTTTTTAGCCGCACAAAACACGGTGCAAAAAAGATTACACACTGTATTGAAAAAATGGGACATACAGTTGCAGAAATTCACTCAAACAAATCCTTAAATCAACGCAAGATGGCGCTCTCTGGATTCAAATCTGGTAAAACACGCGTCCTTGTTGCAACAGATATTGCGTCACGTGGAATCGATGTCACAAATATTGAACTCGTCATCAACTTTGATCTTCCAGATCAAGCAGAAGATTACGTGCACCGTATTGGACGCACAGGTCGTGCAGGTCGCACAGGAAAAGCTATTTCGTTTGCAACGCCAGATCAGAAAAATGATCTTCGTATCATCGAACGTTTGATCCGCACAAAACTCAACATGTCCCCCCTTCCAGAACTTCCTCCACATCGTGCAGCTCCGGTTTATGAACCAGAACGTGACGATCGTCGCGGATCCTTTCAACGTGGTGGACGCGGAGGATTTGGTGGTGGATCTCGCGGTGGAAGCTCACGTGGATCGGGAAGTTCATACGGGTCTTCACGTGGAGGCAGCTCGTTTGGTTCAAAAAGCGGATCATACAGCGGAAAACCAAAAGAAAAAGTTTACCAATATAAAGATGTAAAAAAAGAAGGCTCAACCGGAACAGCTTCAGTCGATAAGCCACGCACACAACACAAGCCTTTCGATCGAAAGCGCCAAGGTGGTGGACAAGGATATCAAGGCCACAATCCACGCCCCATGCATAAAGCATAAGACAAAAAGCACTTCGAGAAATTCTCGAAGTGCTTTTATTCTATTCTCTAACACAATACAAATCTTAACACTTGTCCCATATTGGATCGTTGACGTAATCCTAAAAATCACCTAATCTCTCGTCAGTTCTTTTCCACAGGAGACCAACATGAACGACATCGTTATCATGAACCAGTATGCAAGAAGTTTGCGTATCGACAAAACGCTTCGTGCACGACTGATTTCAATTATCAGACACAGAAAGCGCACCATTATTGAGGCAGACACTGTAGCGGGCGTTATCGAAGCGCTCGAGCTGATTGCAAAATCACAAAAATCCCTTACAAACACAAAAGTGTATGTGGTTGGTGGAGATGGTACATTCAATCAAATGCTGAATTGGACACTTACACAACCCACAGAAAAACGCCCTAAACTGATTCCTGTCGGTGGTGGACAGTTTAACTTCATGTGTAAATTTGTCGGACTGAAAAGCACAGACCCTTCGATCAATCTTGCAGCCATTGATTCGGGTCGTGTCACACTAGAAGCAAAAACATGGCGACCCGTCTGCATTACAGATTCCCTTTCAGGCGAACGTCGTTATGGCGCCGTGATCGGAAATGGGATTTTGTGTGATTTTGTCGAATGGTACGAAGAAGCTGGCAAAGGAGATCTTATCGATGTTGTGAAATTGATCGGAACCGTTATTGCTGACTTTGGTAAAAACATTATTCAAGGACAGCACGGACGTGTTAAACCCATTCGGGGAAATTTAACCATTGACAACAAAGAATTTGAATTTAACGAATACGCTGGTTTCATGGCGGCAACAGTTCCTGAATTCATGCCGAAATGTCGACCTTTTCGTAAGAGTCCTGGGATTGATTCGTTTCCTTCATATGTTTACTGGGGTAATTTTGCAGCCCTCGCAGCAAGTGTCCCTATGATTTGGAACGGATGGGCTTCCCCACTCACAGATCAACACACATTCAATGACCGTGCCAAACGCATTGAAATCAAAACAAATGACCCACGTCTCCTCTTGGATGGTGATCTTCTCATATGGCCAACACCAGAGGGAAAATCTCCACCACGAACACTCACCGTAACCTACGGACCAGAAATTCAACTTCTTCATGCCGTCTAATACAGACGGTTTTTTCTTTCTCATATATCATTGACTTTTTGAGTATTTCCGATATACTTCGAACGAATTTAACTACAAATATTCTAAACAGATGGGCTGCAACCCATCTTATAAACCTATGGCAGACCACGGCAATGTTATCGCTCGCTTTCAGAACGTCACATTTGGCTATCATGATAAAAACACCCTTCTCAAAGACGTGAATTTTTCAATTCGTGAAAATGCAAAAGTTACCCTCATGGGACAAAACGGTGCTGGCAAGTCCACTATTTTTCATCTCATCATGGGAGATGCAAAACCACTCAAAGGAGAAATCCACTTGAAGCAAGGAGCAAAGATTGGAATTGCAAAACAAGTCATGGATCGTTCTTATCTTGAAATGACAGTCGAAGACTATTTTGCAACCGCCTTCACAGAACGACCACGTAATCTACCTGTTCTCATCGACCAAGCTCTTGAGGCCGTAAACTATCCGCTTGATCACAAGCTCACCATCAATCGCCTTTCCGGAGGACAACAAGCACGTCTCCTTCTTGCATACGCTCTCATTCAAAAACCAGATATCTTGCTTCTTGATGAGCCAACAAACAATCTTGACGAAGACGGAATTGGTCACCTCATTACATTCTTGATGATGTATGAAAAGACTGTGATTGTTATTTCTCACGACGCAGACTTTTTAAACACATTTACAGACAGCGTCTTATACCTTGATGCACAAAAACAAGAGGTAGATGCATATCAAGGTGACTACTACGATGTTGTTGAACAAATAAAATCTCGTATTGAAACGGAGGAACGCAAAAACGCGCAGCTTCTGAAGAACATTCAGGACAGAAAAGAAAAAGTAAACTTCTTTGCAAACAAAGGAGGAAAAATGCGTAAACTTGCCGCAAAATTAAAAGAAGAAATTGAAGAAGACGAATCAAACATGGTGGACGTGAAACAAGATGATAAAACAATTGTGCGCTTTGATATTGAAGCAACGGAATACAAAGATCCAATCGTCGATATTTCATCTGTTTCCGTGTGGAACCAAGGTTCCGCCATTCACTGTCCTGTCGAGCTCAAACTTCGTCGTGGCGATCGCTTGATCCTCAAGGGTCCAAACGGCATTGGAAAAACGACTTTGCTCAAACGACTCGCCACGCGCACAGAAGAAGGTGTCTTTATTCCATCAGACGTCATTGTTGGATACTATGAACAAGACTTCTCTGGACTTGATTTCTCACAAACAGCCTTTGAATCACTCAAGTCTGTTATGAAAGTTGGTGATGATGAACTTGTTTACGGAACAGCTGGACGTTTTCTTCTTCGAGGTGAAACTATGCAAACACGCGTCGGAGCGCTCTCTGAAGGACAAAAGGCTCTTCTGTGTTTTGCCCGTTTCGTCATTCAAAAACCAAACTTACTTATTCTCGACGAGCCAACCAATCACGTAAACTTCCGTCATTTGCCCGTCATTGCGCAAGCGCTGCAAAATTATAAAGGTGCGATGATTGTGGTCAGTCATGATACAGAATTTCTCAAATCTATTTCGTTTAATAACGAACTTGACCTCGGAGCTCTTCGCAAAAAACAACTAGAAAAATAAACAAAAATCCTCGGAGCGTATCCGAGGATTTTTTTTATTTGATAGGAACACCAGGGGCAATTTGTTTTGTCGTTGGCTTATATAATTCTGGATCAATAGACCTTGCAAAACAGACGGCGCCCTCTGCATGCATCCAAACATCTGAAATACCATCAACTTGCAATGGATAAGACTTTCTTCCATACCCTTCTGTTCCAGGTTCGTTTCTTGAAGCATTTGCAAATGTTGCACACAACTCAAATGCATATGGACCTTTTACTTGATACACGTACGTTTTTTTTGTGAGGGGGTCAACCGGAAGAATGAACCCACTGATAGGATCTTGTAATTCTGTGAGTGATTGTGGAATGATTCCTTTTTGTGTCCAGTAATTCAGAAGTTGATATTGAATGTTTTGTAAATCCTGTACACGCTGAAGATCCAATCGAATATCACGTTGATATGCCGGCGAACCAACAATGAAAAAACCAGAAACAATTGATGCAAGAAAAATCACACTTGTACAAATAGCAACCACCATGGAAATACGTGTCTTCTTAAGAGCGTCTCTTTTCAAGTCCCAAAGATAGTATCCAAAGACCCCACCGGCAACAACAAAGATAACAAGGGCCTTTAAGACAAACCTGAGAGTGATTTCACCATTCAAAAATGTATTAAGGAGTGTAATAAGATCAACGATAATAGTCATGGATGCAATAAACAACGTAAGGTACATGAGCCATTTTCTCACACGTAAATTCTGTTTTTCTTTATCCTTACGAAGATCCTTTCCAATCATCCAGGAAGTAGCTATGAGAACTGGCCATACCACGAAAAGAACGGAAATAGAGTTTCGAATAATTTCAAACGCCCCATAAGAAACATTCAGCGGATCTGGAAACTGAATATTTACATACTGCCAAATCATGGCGGCAAAACTGATCACGCCCATATAGAGCATAATGATCATAAGCAAATATGAGAACACATCTTTTGCTGTTGAGTATTGTTTTGTTGGTTGTGACATATGCATCAAGTATAGCAAAAACAAAAACACCTGACGAATCAGGTGTTTTTGTTTTCAA
>CAYOCD010000003.1:0-75807 GCA_964402425.1 uncultured Gammaproteobacteria bacterium
GCGAATATGAAGGCTCGCTCGTTGAACAAGAAATGAAATACATCGTCGCTTGGGTGAACCACTGGAAAAATACGGAACGCGGCGATTCTGCAGGGGTACCTCTTGTGGGTACGCCAAACAAAACAAGAGAACCAAAAGAAAAAAAGAAGAGTTTGTGGGAATAAATCACGTCGCTCGCGAGCGACGTGATAAAAAAAAGACCACCCGAAGCCTTTGGCGAAGGGTGGTTTTAGAAATGGAGTCAGAACTCATTTTGCTGCGGCAGAAGAAATCTTCTCGCCACGATTGTGTGCATCCTCACGGAACTTGGCGATGAGGTCGCGTTCGCGATCAAGAACCGATTTGTCGAGTTCAATCGCGGAAGTGACGTTGATCGCAATGATGTCCGGAGCGTGGGTTGCACGCGCCCGTGTCAGAGCATCCTGGAGATGCAGAGTTGCACGCTGCATATGCCAGTGATCCGTGACAAGGTACACAGTATTCACAGAACGATACCCAGCATACTTGAGCTCAAGGGCAACTTGATTGGCGTTCATCTCCGTATTCGCAAGATGCGATTCAACGCGTACGGGAGTGACGCGCTCCACACCATGTTCCTTTGCCATGCTGACAAACAGATCCACGTCCGCGCCGTCATGCGCATCGCCTACAATGAGAAGACGAACACGCTCAGAGCGAGCGACATCGATCGCGCGCGTGATGCGAAGCGTTGAAGGGTGCCCGGATTTGGTACGAGGACCACAGAAAAGGACAACGATTGCATTGTTTCGCATGAAGCTCCTGCTGAAAAAAGGACGACACTCACCCTGTGTGAGTGTCGGGAAGATAACACAAAAAAATAAAAGACGTCAATGGAATAGACGTCTTTATCGTGAATAAACACAGCAAACTTATCGTTTTTGCCATTTGAGCAAAAGCCCGCCCCCAATCAAAATCATGCCAAGAGAAACGTATTGTGCCGGGGTCAAATAAAAATATCGGACATCAACAGCTCGCAAGAAATCCATGAAAAATCGGATGATGCCGTGAAGAATCAAAAATGAAATGACAAATGTCTGTGGTTTTGCATGCTTACGATCGAGAATCACAAATAAAAGAAACAGGAGGAAACCTTCGATCGAAAGATAAAGTCCGTGATCATGTCGAATACCGTCTGGGTAACGAACCCCCAAAATAAAATGCGTCAGTGTTCCTGGATGATCATGAATGAGGAAACAACCAATGCGGCCGATTCCAAAACCGAGCGGCAGTGCGTATGCAACACATCCCGCATAGCGCCATGCATCAAGTTTGTTTGATTGTAAATACCACACAAGCGTCACCACCGCACCGATGATTCCTCCCATTTCTGAAAACCCTCCATTCCACACCTTGAAAATTTCTAATGGATTTCCAAAATAAAACGCCGGTTCATACACAAACATGAACAAACGTGCACCAAGAAACGCCCCAAGAATCACCCAAAACGAAAAATCCCAAACAAGATTGGGATTTAAATTGTCACGCTGTGCCTTTCGAGAAGCGACCCATGTTGCACACAAAATTCCAAGCGCAACCAAAAGCCCCCAGACCTGGATTGTTACAAAACCAAGATGAATTGCCGTGAACTGAAACCAAGGGATCATAGATTATTTTTTCTCAAACCACATTCCAACTCGATACAACATATGTTCATCAAATGCGCGCCCCATCAACTGAAGCCCAACAGGTAACCCATGTGCCGTTCCGCATGGAATGGAAATAGCTGGGATAGCCGCAAGGTTTGCGGTAACCGTATAAATATCGGAAAGATACATCGTGAGCGGATCGTTAAACTTTGCACCGAGATCCCAAGCAACGGACGGACTTGTTGGCGTAAGAATGACATCCACTTCTTTGAGAGCTTGATCAAGATCTTGTTTAATGAGTGTGCGAATCTGCAACGCTTTTTTGTAATACGCATCATAATATCCAGCAGAAAGCGTATAAGATCCGAGCATGATGCGACGCTTTACTTCCGATCCAAATCCTTCGCCACGCGTTTGTTCATAGGTATCAAGCAGATTGCTGCCTTGTGAGTGATATCCGTAACGAAGCCCATCAAGACGTCCAAGGTTTGATGTGATCTCTGACGGCGCAACAATGTAATACGCAGCGAGTGCATATTTAGCGTGTGGCAACGAAACTTCTTTTATGATCGCACCTGCAGCTTCAAACTTCTTTACAGCTTCATCAATACGCAGTCGAATTTCCTCATCCAACCCTTCTACAAAATATTCTTTTGGGAGGCCGATGCGCAATCCTTTGACATCTGGTTCCATGAGTTCCGGGACTGTTGTTGAAGATAGTTCAATCGATGTTGCGTCATTTTCATCCTTCCCTTCAATCACCGTCATGACAAGTGCCGCATCTTCAACAGTAAGTGTGAAAGGCCCAATCTGATCAAGACTCGATGCCATTGGAATAAGTCCATAACGAGAAACACGACCATACGTTGGTTTTAATCCAACCACTCCACAAAGTGATGCGGGCTGACGAACTGAACCTCCCGTATCAGAGCCAAGGGCACACGGAACAAACCCTGCCGCAACCGCAACCGCAGATCCGCCACTTGATCCACCTGGAACTTTTGTGCGGTCATGCGGATTTTTTGTTACACCATAATGCGAAGTCTCTGTAGAAGAACCCATCGCAAACTCATCCATGTTTGTACGACCAATCAAAATAGCACCTGCTTTCTTTAATCGCTCAATCACTGTTGCGTTGTAAGCACTCATGTGACCTTCAAGCATTTGAGAACCAGCCGTTATTTCCCAACCTTGAACAAGAATATTGTCTTTCAGGGCAACGGGGATTCCTGCAAGCGCACCAAGATCTTCCCCTGCCGCACGACGTTGATCGATTTCTATTGCCTCATCAATCGCTGTAGGCGAAACCCAAATAAATGCATTGAGTGTTTCATTCTCTTCTTCAATCTTTTTTAAACAAGAACGTACCAGTTCTTCACTGGTGAGCGTTTTGTTTTTTAGGTCAATCGAAAGTTCGCGAATTGTTTTCATACTTATTCATCTTTTGAAAAAACCGCCTGTACTTCAAGTAAATCCCCTTTTCGTGTTGAAAACATCTCTATTGCACGCTGACGCTCCTCTGGGTCACATGACGACTCATCCGTACGAAACACATTTTCAACCGCAACAGCATGTTGCAACTCGGAAATACCTGTTGTATCTACTTCTTGAAGTTGATTCACATATTCTAAAATCGATCCGAGCTTCTCACGGTATTGTTCTGTTTCCTCCTCCGTAATATGCAATCGCGAAAGCTTTGCGATTTTTTTGACGTCTTCTCTAGTAAACATAAAGGAGATACATTAAGACTTTGCAATCATATCCATAAACTCCGCTTCCGACAACACCTTTACACCAAGTTTTTGTGCTTCATCAAGCTTAGAACCCGCTTCTTCACCCGCGATCACAAAATCTGTCTTTTTACTCACAGAACCCGATGCTTTTCCGCCAAGCGAGCGAATTTTCTCTTTTGCTTCGTCTCGTCCCATTTTTGTAAGTGTCCCCGTCAAAACAAATGTCTTGTTAAGAAAGGCTGGAGAGGCTTGAGAAGCAAGAGATGCTTGAAAGGTTATTGAGACGCCATTCTCGAGATATGAATCGATAAGCTCTCGATTGTGCTTCTCGGCAAGATACGCAATGACACTCTCTGCCACAATTGTCCCGACCCCTTCAACGCCCTCAAGAGCTTCTCGAGAAGCTTCGAGAAAATTTTTCAGCGTACCGAAATGTTGCGCAAGATCACGCGCTGTTTGTTCTCCAACATTTCGAATACCAAGCGCAAGAATAAATTTTGCGAGGGTGATCTTTTTCCGAGTTTGAATTTCATCGACAAGTTTTTTACTCGAAAGTTCAGCAAATCCTTCAAGCCCCATGAGATCGCCGGGTTTCAATAAAAACAAATCCGATGGACGATTGATAATATTATTTTCATGAAGAGTTTCAATGATTGCAGGGCCCAAGCCATCAATCTGAAAAGCGCGCGCTGCATGTAACATCGCCTCTCGATCTTGCGTGAAACAGCGCGGATTCGGACAGACAATCGCCACTTCTCCCTCGCGACGCATCACAGCTGTTCCACAGACAGGACATTCTGTTGGTGATTTTGTTTTATGTGTCCCACTTGGACGAAGTTTTGTCACGACCTCTTTAATTTTTGGAATGATATCTCCCGCTTTAAACAGAACAACTGTATCGCCCATTCGAACGTCTAATCGTTCAATTTCATCCATGTTATGAAGCGTTGCATGCTGAACCGTTGTTCCTCCAATCCAAGTTGGATGAAGGAGAGCAACAGGAGTAAGCGCCCCTGTACGACCAACAAACCATTCAATCTTTTTTACGATCGTTGTCGCTTCTTCTGCTGGAAACTTCCAAGCGACAAGTCCACGCGGTGTTTTTCCAACGACCCCCAATTTTGCGAATGTGTCACGATCATTCACTCGAATCACCATGCCATCAATCCAATAATCTAATTTTGTACGTGTTTTCTGAAGGGCATACCAATGCTTTTCAACTTCCGCAAGAGATGAACACAATAATGCGTCGGGGGCTGTTTTAAAGCCATAAACATTAAGTTTTTCAAATGCTTGAACAGCTGTTTTTACCTCATCATCAACGATCAAGTCCCAAGCCACGAATGCAAGCGGACGTGATGCAGCAATTTTTGGATCTAATTGGCGAATGGAACCAGCTGCTGTATTACGAGGATTTGCAAAAATAGGTTTTCCTTCTTTTTCTAATTGTTTGTTATACGTATTAAAAGCGTTTACAGGAAAATAAACTTCCCCGCGTACCTCAACACGGTCAGGAATATGTTCTCCGTGTAATTTAAGCGGAACGGAAGCAATCGTTCTTATATTCAATGTTACATCTTCGCCAACCGTTCCGTCCCCGCGCGTTGCTGCATACTCAAACACACCCCAACGATACACAAGAGACATGGCAAGACCGTCGATCTTTGGCATGCAAAAGAATTCTTTAACCGTTTCAAGTTTTGAGATGCGCTCAAACCACTCCTCAAATTCCTCACACGAAAACACATCCTCCATAGAGAGCATGCGAGACTTGTGTGTAATTTTTTCAAATTTAGGAAGTGGTTTTCCTCCAATTCTTTGTGTTGGTGAGTCTTGTGTAATCAAATCTGGATACAGCTGCTCAAGCTTAAA
Source organism: uncultured Gammaproteobacteria bacterium (assembly GCA_964402425.1). GTDB lineage: Bacteria > Patescibacteriota > Patescibacteriia > UBA9934 > GWF2-40-263 > XYB2-FULL-45-11. The sequence goes on from CAYOCD010000003.1 coordinate 5,213, forward strand.
AAGCTCATGTTTAAGTGAGTCTAAAGCAGCCTCGGACATCGTTATTTTATCGAGGACATGATACTGATATCGATGTTCTTCAATGACCTCACGAAGTTTTTGTATGCGTATTACAGCTTCTTTTCTATCCATATCGATTTAGATTATAGCATGCACAAACAAAAAAACCGACAAAGTCGGTCAGGAGAATAGTTATGCGGCGATCGAAGAAGCAGAGGAATTGCCAAAGAACGTGCGACGGGGTTTGGGAGCTTCAGAGACCTCGTAGCCAAGCGTGCGTTCAATCAGTTGAATCCGTTCCATGCTGGGCTGCAACTTACCGCTGCACCACTTATTCACGATCCGCTTGGGATCTACGTCATATCCGTGAACTTTGAGTTCGCGAGCAAGGTCTTCATTTGACCAACCACGCAATCGCATGGCTTGAACCAACAGCACTCCGCTAAGTCTGCGCATCGAGCATTCCTTTGTAAAGAGAACAAAAGCGCCAACCACTATGATTGACGCTTGGTTTATACGTGATTTTTAAACGCATGTCAATGGATTTCCCTATTCACACACGCCAGCCGCCATTTTTCCAGGGACTGCACAATTAATCCCTTTTTGAAGTCCGGCACCAGGCAAACTATTTTCTAATTCAAATTGAATAGCATATGCATCACCTTGATTTAAGGCAGAATAACAAAACGCTTTACGTGCCGGAGTTCCGCACGCAACTTTTCCAGGCAACCCCGCTTCATACGTACGAGGAACAATTCTGATAATCGTGGCCGTTTCTGTAGAACAGTCCGCATGAAAACCCGTAACACTCAAACAGGCACTTTGTGCTGAATCACCAAGTGGCATCAATTCACCATCGGGATAGGTGTTATTTTCATTAAAATAATCTTCGAGAGCCGTTTGAATTTGTCGCACATTAGATAAACGTGTTGCATCGCGTTGTTTTGATCTTGCGGATGTCACCGCAACAGACGCAAGTACGCCAACAAGCGCAATAATAGCAACAACAACGAGAATTTCTACAAGCGACACTTTTGGTTGAAGATCCATACTACTTGCTACTTACTACTTTTTTAATACGTTTAACAATTTCCGTGACAGAATGTTCTCCTTTGCGGAACATAGCACTTCTTGAAACACGTTTCCAGACACCGACAGTTTTGCGTGTAAGGTCAGCCGTATGCAAAATGAGCGTTCGGGTTCCCTCAGCTGTTTTATCGACAAGTTTTACAAGGACTTCTTCTGGTTGAAGTTCTTTTACAGGATCAATCAGCACAACATCACTCGGCTTTCGACCAAGCAACTTCTCTGCCTGATCCACATTTTTTACAGACCGAACCGTCCAGCCGTCTTTTTCAAAACGCTTCGACAAAATATCCGCAAGATGCGTATCTGGATCAACAATAAGAAGTGAGGGTTTCTTTTTTGGAGGCATATTAATCCATTTCTCGCATCGCAAGCCCAACAGCAACGGCCATACGAGGACCAATTTCTTCAAGGACCACTGCTAAATCTTTTGGATACACAACGCGCGCCCAAGGATCGCCGCGATACACATTCATATTTAATGTTTCCGATAAATATTCAGGAACATGTGAAAGATACGAAGATCCACCCGTGAGAATAATTTTCTCCACACGCTTCAATTCCGTCAATTCCATGTTTGCGTATAATTGAAACGCAAATCGGATTTCATTCACAATCGGTTGCATGATCGGCTCTAAAATTTTTGGCAATGTACCATTTCCTCCAGCAATGCCCAAATCACGCTTTGCGCGTTCAGCATCATCTTCTGTGATCTGCATCTGTTCCATCATGCGCTTTGTTACGGAATCACCACCCAAATTAATACTTCGTGAGACAAACGGAATTCCCTTTTCTACAATAAAAACATTCGTGCGTTTTGAACCCATGTCTAAAATCATGATCGCTCCTTTATCTTTTCCAATAAGAGCACGAATAAGCGCAAAGGATTCCGTATCAATCGCTTGTAAATTTATTTTTGCTGTTTTAAAAATTTCAATATACTTTGAAACAAGTGTCTTTGCAGCACCCGTCACAAGCACACGTGTATATTTATCTTTCTCCTCTTTTGCTTTTCCGGATTCTCGAACCTCTCCAAGCTTCCCTTCTCCATCAATGGTTGTAGAATAGGTGATCATTTCTGAAACAGGAATAGGTGCGAGTTTTCCGAGCTCTGCGTCAATCAATGTTTTGACCATTTTTGGATCTTTTGACTTTGGCAAAGAAAGGATGGTGGAAAAAACGGACGATGTCTGAAGAGCTGTCATGGCCTGTAATGCCTTAACATCTGCCTCTTTACACACGCGCGCCAAAAACTCACCTGATTTTTTGGGTTGGTCAAAAAGTCCATCACCTCCATTTTGTGGAGGTAATTCTAAGTATCCATACGTCATGAGACGCGCACGCCCTTTTTCATTTGCAAGCTCGACAACCTTAATACTGCTTCCCCCAATATCAACCCCAAGAAATGTTTTTGATTTTGATGATCCAAAGAGTGACATAGTACACGCATTATAACACGAGTATTTCGTCTGTGGTATACGGGAGTTAAAAAAGAAAAAATCGCCCTAAGTGGAGCGATGCTAGCAAGACTGTGTCCTTCGATTCCCATCCAAAATGAGCAACGTGGGATATTTTGTTTCGACAAATTTACCCGTCTTTGGATCTTGTCGATGATAAATCATCCCTTTTTCTGCATTCATTTCATCTATTCGAATTGCCAATTCTTTTGCGGAAGAAAAATCCGATTCTAACTGAGACCAGAGAAAAAGGTGTGCCCACACACGGAAACGAAACTCCAACGTGACAATTTCTTGTACAAAACCTCTTGCCTCAGAATAATCAAGACCATAATCCTTGTCGCGATTAACCAAACACGCAACAAACGAACTTAGTTGATAGTCACGCGACCGATCAGATTCAATTTCCAAGATCCATTGACGCCACTTAAGGTAGTCGATATCACGAAGATCTGGAAAACCAAGACGACTTATCGATGGAAATAGCTTGTTGATCATTTCACATCTTGCATGATCTCTGTTCCTTTGATCTAAAATATTTCCTACGCACATCCACGCCTCGTCACCCTTCTTTTTTCTGGCCAAATAAAGGACAACATCCAACCAAGCTGTATCGCGCACATGTTCGGCCCTGATCTGCTCAATCCAGATCTTTGCCTCTTCAATGCGATCCATTTCAAGCAATGTCCTTATGATTTTATCCACAGCCGAATCACGAGAAAAACGATCAGGAATTTCATTTGCGACCTCAAGCGCCTTATTCAAATCATTTAGGTGGACCAGAATTTGAATTCGCTTTTCTGCCACCTTTAGGGCGGGGAGATTATTAAGAAACTCTTGAACATGCTCTTCACGACGAACCTCGCGTCGAAAGACAGACAAAAAGAAACGTGTAGTCCTTGAACGAAGTTGTGCAAAAAACTTCATGACCACTCCTAAAAAGAACAAGGTCCCGTGATTGGGACCTTGAAACATAATAGAAATTCTGAAATTCGTCAAGGTATTTACCTCCCCTGTTTATCCAACACTTCATTCACGAGCGCATCCGCAGCCTTGTTGAACTCTCTGCGTACATGTTTGATTTTGACATGATCAAACTGTGCGATCAGATTTTTCACTTCCAGAAATCGTTTTGCAATCTCTGGATTTTTCACTTTATATTCCCCTTTTAATTGTTTCACTGCGAGCTCAGAATCCATACACAACTCAATGGTTTCTGCACCGAGTGACTTTGCCTTCTCAAGTCCAATCACAATCGCCGTATATTCTGCTTGATTGTTTGTATCTTTGCCAAGGTGCTTTGATGCCGTAGCAACAACCTCACCGTCTTCAGAATACAAAACCGCACCACTTGCCGCAGGCCCAGGATTTCCGCGCGATCCACCGTCTGTAAAGATTTTAAGATGGGAATGTTTGGACATAATATTATCAAGCACCATTTGGCACCTATCCTTAATCCGTTATTGATTAATCAAATCTCCTTCTTCAAATTGATCTAAAAATCGTGCAGAAACTTCATGGACATTTTTATACTGCCATCCATGTGTCATCATGACTCCATGTGAACCAATGTGCCGTTTTTCTTTCCGTTCAATGCGATAAATTTTTTGTGAACCGCGAATCCTGACGAGTGCAGGTAACACGATCGAAGATTCAGCTGTTATGGGACTGTAACCAGAGGAAACTTCCATGCCATCAAGAAATCCATCCTGATCAGTATCAGGCACATAAAGATTCGTTCCCTGTTCTTGTTCTTGTGTCTTTGATAACCCATCCTGATCTGCGTCACTCTGAGCGGACGTTGTCAGAACGGAAGAGGTAAATAACATATTCTTTGCTCTGTGTCCCGTTGCGTTTGGATAATCTAAGTTGGATGCGAGAAGTGATTGCACACGAAACACAATTCTCTCTCCAAATTTTGTTCCGGGATCATTTGCGTAAAATTCCATTCTGTCACGATCATATCCAACAAGAACAATCACATGATACTCCGGTGCGGGACTCTGATAATTTGCGTTTGCAAGCAATCGACCATTCACAGGAACAACCACTGGGCGATGTGCATCCAATTCTTTCACGATCGATTCAAAATCTGGATTCTCAACAACATGAGCTTCATAGGACAAATACCCATTGACCAATCGCATCATTAATTCTGTACTTGTATCTTTATTAAATCCAAAAATTTGATCTTCTAATGCAACCATCTTTTCAATACGCTGCTGAATCATCTTTTTATCTGAAAAATCCTGTTTTTGATAATACGCTTCAACCATGAGCAAAACCGTTTCTTCGCATGCATCTTTAAACGGCTGCACCCAGGATCCATTTGGAATTTGAATGGAAAACGGAACGGCTAATTTTATTTTGCCATACGCTGTTGTAAAGAGGGCAAAATAAAGAATGCTGGAGATCGCAATTCCCCATCGAAAAAGATGTTTCTTGTGTTCTCTTATGTTGTGCACAAAAAAACGAATCAATTTTCTCAAGTTCAAGAAGACACGTATGGATATCAACTCTGTTTTGTTTTCAGATCAACAATTCTTCCTTGCAGTTCTCTGTTTCCATTCCATTCATTGATCGACACCTCAAACGCCACATCAATCATATCACCCAATCGAAGATTCTCCATATGGAACCCAAACGAGAACCCGATCATCTTCATCGTCTTTCCGCTTGGTGACTGAATAGTGAGGCGCAAATGTTTTCCGTCCGCGCCGACTGTAGAAAGACCAACAATCGTGACCGAACGTGCGGCAAAAACGGGTGGAGGATTTCCCATGCCGAATGGTTTACATTTTTCAATTCCATCAACAAGTTCCCAATTCACATCTTCGAGTCGCATCTCTGCGTCAATAACAAGCGTTGCGACCGCATCATCATCAACCATACTTGTAGCAAGGGTCTCTCGCATGATCTTTGTTGCCGCTTCGAATGCCTCTGAACCACAAATAGAGAGGCCACATGCTTGAGGGTGTCCGCCATATTTTTCGAGGTGCACAGATGCGGCATGAAGAGCAGGCATGAGATCAACTCGGTCAGGACTGCGGCCCGAACCCACAAAATGATCTCCTTCTTTTCCAAAGACAAATGTTGGAAGATTAAATTCATTTAATAATTTTCCAGCAACAAGCCCAACAAGCCCTGCTTGCCATCCATCTTGAAACAAAATAATACAACCTGTTGGCGTTTCAACGAGTTGCTTTTTTGCTTCTTTATACATTTCATCCGAGCGCGCTTGCCGCGCTTTGTTTGTTGCTTGTAATTTTATTGCTTTCTCTACGGCAACAGATTCATCTTCCTCGATCATGAGTTCAAGTGCATCGTACGCATGTGCCATGCGCCCAGCCGCGTTCAAACGTGGACCGATTTGAAATCCGATCGACGTAGTATCAAGTTCTCCAATTTTTCCTCCCGCAATTTCAATAAGCGCCCTGAGTCCTGGTCTTTTCGTTTTATTAAGAACAAGAAGTCCAAAAATCTCAAGCACACGATTCTCTCCTGTGAGTGGAACCATGTCTGTGACAGTTGCGATCGCGACCAAATCGAGAAGCCATTTTTCATGACCTTGCGGAAATGAAGCACCGCGAGATCGAGCTTCGTCAATGAGGGCACTTGCAAGTTTGAACGCAACTCCTGTGCCACACAACTGTTTATTTAAAAATGTCTCACCTGGAACGAGTGGATGAATCAAGATCGCAGAATCCGGCAATTCTTTTGGCATGGTGTGATGATCGCACACAATCGTATCGATTCCATAAGACTTCGCAAGATCAATTGCAGGCTTATTTGAAATTCCACAATCAACCGTGATGATCAAATTTGTCTTCTCTCGAAGCTGTTCTGCTGTATCTAGCGAAAAACCATACCCCTCGAGTTCACGATGTGGAATATAATAATCAATCTTTGACGCATCAAAATTCAGCGCGCGAGAAATATCGCGCAACGTTGAAACAAGAACAGTTGAACCACACACACCATCTGCGTCGTAATCGCCATGAACCGTAATGACCTCCCCCTTTAAGAAGGCGTCGAACACACGAGCAACAGCCGCGGGCATGTTTTGAAAAGTAAATGGAGAACATGTATCACGACTCCAGTCAGGCCCCAAAAATACATCCATCTCTTCTTGTGTTTTTATTCCTCGATTATGGAGCAATTGTAAAAGCACCGGATGTTGTTCCGGAAACTGCGCAAAAAATTCTGGCCGAGCAGGCGCGGACGCGAGCCAACGTTTTGACATGTTAAAAAGCAAACATGAGTGAAGACATCACCATACTCACAATAACCACCACAGATACAATAGACCAAAAGATACGAATCGTTTTGCGTTTCATATTAATCTCGTTTTAGAACTTTCAAATAAGCATCTGTTGGAATCGTTACGCGTCCTCGACCCATTTCTGCCATGCGCGCTTTTCCTTTTTTCTGTTTTTCGAGCAACTTGCGTTTACGCGTAACGTCTCCTCCGTACAATCCTGATGTAACGTCTTTGCGTACGGCGGAAATTTGTTCACTTGCGATAATCTTTCCACCGATCGCTGCCTGAAGCTTGATCACAAAGTTTTCACGAGGAATAGATTCTTTGAGAGATTTCACAATTCGACGACCAGAACGTTCCGCTTCATTGCGATACACAAGTGTCGCAAACGCTTCAACAGGTTCTTCTGCAACAAGAATATCCATCTTCACAACATCCGCTTCACGATAATCTTTCAAATCATAGTTAAGCGACGCGTATCCAGCTGTCACACTTTTCAACTTATCGTAAAAGTCGACAATAATCATGGAAAGCGGTATTTCGTAATGCAAAATGGCACGGTTCTCTGAAAGATATTCTGTGTTTTTATAAATACCTCGTCGGTCTTGAACGAGTTGCATGACACCACCAACATAATCCGTTGGGGTCACAATATCCGCTGTTACCCAAGGTTCATCGATTTTTTCAACATGAGATACATCTGGAAGCTCCAATGGACTTTTGATCATGAACGATTCGCCATTTCGCTTAAACACATTGTATGCAACAGACGGAACCGTCACAACAAGTTCAATGTTAAACTCACGCTCCAAACGTTCTTTCAAAATTTCAAGATGAAGCATTCCAAGCAGTCCACAACGAAATCCATACCCGAGTGCAGGTGAATGTTCTGGTTCATAAACAAGAGCAGAATCATTCAATTTCAAACGCTCCATTGCATCACGAAGGCGCCCAAAATTATCTCCCTCTGCCGGAAAGACGCCAGCAAACACCATTGGTTTTACTTCACGATACCCTCCAAGTGATTCAATCTTTGCGTCTGCAAGGGTAATAGTGTCTCCGACACGACAATGGGCGATCGTTTTGAGTCCTGTTACCACATATCCAATCTGACCCGTCTCAAGCTCACGCACAGGAATGCGACCATTCGGTGTTACCGCACCAACTTCAAGAATTTCAACTTCTGCACCGGTCGCCAAAAATTTAATCTTCTCACCCGTCTTAAATGAACCATCAACAACACGAACATAAGCCATCACTCCACGATAGTCGTCATAAAACGAATCAAAAATAAGTGCGCGAAGTGGCTTTTCAACATCTCCCTTTGGGGATGGAACCTTTTCAATAATCTGATCAAGAAGCGCGAGTACACCCTCCCCCGTCTTTCCGCTCACAGCCAAAATCTCTGATGGGTCACAACCGATCAGTTTAATAATTTCCTGTGTTCGACGCGGGACATCTGATGCAGGAAGATCGATCTTATTCAAAACAGGAATAATTGTGAGACCTTCTTCAATCGCAAGATACAAATTTCCGATCGTTTGCGCCTGCACCCCTTGTGTAGAGTCCACAAGAAGCACGGCGCCTTCCACAGCAGCGAGCGAACGAGACACTTCATAATTGAAGTCCACATGCCCCGGAGTATCGATCAAATTCAAAATCAACCCTTTATATTCCATTTGAGCTGGCGCGAGTTTAATGGTGATTCCACGTTCACGTTCAATGTCCATGGAATCAAGGATTTGTGCCTTCATGTTTCTGTGTTCCACCGTCCCGGTCAATTCCAAAAGTCGATCCGAGAGGGTCGACTTTCCGTGGTCAATATGGGCAATAATACAGAAGTTCCGGATGTGCGAGAGATCTTTCATAACGAGTTGTATCGTAGCGGAAATACGACGGTTCGTCGAGACGTGTTCTTCCCATTGACTTTTCTCATTTTTTCTGAAAAAGTGCGGTCGGCATCAACAACAGGAGACAATCATGCCAAAGAAGCGCCCAGGACAAAAGATCGGAGTCGAATGCCCCGTATGCCATGAAGGTAAACTACTCGTACGCATCAAGCACACAGAATATGATGATGGTGCAATCGGCGGCCGTGGCACCCCTGATACCAACGTCGTCCATGAACTCGTTTGCTCCAACTGTTGTCTCAAGTTTGCGGCAGCAGATGAAGGGCAAAGCATTTGGCCAATCATTGAAAATAAGTTGGGTGGTTTCACCCAACCAGACACAAAACCAACCACGTGTCCTGTGTGCGAAAATGATTCTTTGAAAGAAGGTCGGACTCATCATGCCTCTGCTGAAGATGAATGGAGACCGTTTGGTGGTCGCGATTCACAGCATCACAAGCGAACGATCTTCCTGTACTGTAACGACTGCCTCACACCCGTATACGTTACGAAAGAGCCAAGCATCTAACGTCCCTCACGGACGTTTTTTCTTTTGCTAAACACTTCTCACTCACTTATTGTTTGAGCTTGTCGAAAACCTGCACGTGTCAGTCTCTCGACAAGCTCGAGAAAGGTTCTAAAAAACGTTTTCCAAAACCTCACTACCCGCTACCCTTCCCCAAACAATCCCTGAACATCCTCCCATGTCAGATCTTTAAATCCTTCTGCCGCATCAGAAACAACCGCATCAAAAACAGCTTTCTTTTTTTCTTGAAGTGATAAAACACGCTCTTCAATCGTTCCCTTTGTTACAAGTTTGTGTACGTTTACAGATTTTGTTTGCCCAATACGATGCGCGCGATCCATTGCCTGACGTTCCACCATTGGATTCCACCACGGATCATACAAAATAACCGTATCCGCCTCTGTAAGGGTGAGTCCTGTTCCGGCCGCTTTGAGCGACATAAGAAAGACGGATGTATTTGAATCTGTTTTAAATTTTTCAATAGACTCTGCACGATTGCGTGTCTTTCCTTCGATGGTGACATGTCCGATGGACATCCGATCGAGCTCGGGACGAATCAAATCAAGCATGGAAGTAAACTGACTGAATAGCAAAATTTTATGCCCACCATCCGCAGCCTCGCGAACCAACTCGAGCGCATAGGCAAGCTTTCCAGAAACATCCTCACCTTTTGATAATCGTTTATCAACGAGGGCGGGATGATTACAAACTTGGCGCAATTTTGTGAGCGCCGCAAGAATTTCAATGCGGGAGCGCGCAAACCCTTTTTTCTCTACAGCTTCAATGACATCTGCACGAACAGATGCAAGAACATCAGCATACAGCGCCGCTTGTGTTTTTGTGAGTTCACACCAATCTGTCTGCTCAACACGCGGAGGAAGTTCTGGTGCAACCGATTCTTTTGTGCGTCGAAGCAGAAATGGTTTCACGCGACGCTTTAAATTCTGAAGGGCGTTCGCATCCGCCTTTTCGCGAATCGGCCGTTCGAACTCGAAACGAAATGACGTGTGATTTCCCAACAATCCAGGCATGAGAAAATCAAACAACGACCACAACTCATGCACACCGTTTTCAAGCGGCGTTCCTGTGAGTGCGAGTCTGTGTTTTGCCTGAAGCAACTTCACAGCAAGAGCTGTTGCTGTCTTACTATTTTTTACATACTGAGCTTCATCCAAAATCGCATAATACAAAGGAATGGATTGATACTCTTTTACATCTCTTTGAAACAAAGAATACGATGTCACGAGCACGTCTTTCGATTTCGCCTTTTTCAAAATTTGTTCTCGTTCTTTTGCTGTTCCTTCAACCGCCACAATAGAAAGTTCTGGAGTAAATTTTTTTGCTTCCGCAATCCAGATGGAAATAAGTGTTTTAGGACAAATTACAAGCGACGTCCCCACACCCACAGATCTATCTGTTGAAATAACAGCAAGTGCTTGAAGGGTTTTTCCAAGCCCCATATCGTCCGCCAGAACCCCACCAAATTTGTATTTGCGCAAAAACAGAGCCCACGCAACCCCATCTTTTTGATAGGGACGCAATTCATTGGCGATTTTTTTTGGAATATTTGGTACTTCTGAAAGCTTTCCTTCTTTTGCATCCCGCAAAAAGGATGAGATAGATTCAGATGTGTCCGATAATCGAACGAGTTGATTCTCACTTGCACGCAATGCAAGTTCAATTGCACGCGCACGCGAAAGTTTATGCGTTCCGTTTTTTGACAAAGAACCTTCTTCTGTTAATTGGATCATTCCATGAAGATCTGCACGATTTTTAATTTCAATAAAGGAACCATCTGCTGCGCGCACAAATTGTTCATATCCATTTGCGAGACGTTCGATTTCTACAGATGACAACGGACGGTCCGCGCATGCCCAATTCACAGAAAACGACAACCAATCTTCTCCGGACCCTTCCTGAAAATTCCACTCGGAAGAAATTTCCTGTTCTTGAATATGAGCGATCTGATCAAAGGCATCATCTGCACGAATATGATACGACTTTGAAAGATCCAGAAGTCCGAGACGCAAAAAAGTAAACGCCTGTTCTGCAGATATTTCAAAAATTCCTTTTTTTGATTGTCTAAATCCATTTGCCTCCAGATCCATGCGAGCCTGATGTTCTTCTCTCCAGTCTCTGAGGGCTGTATGCAAAGAATCTTCTGCACCACGCAACACACTCTCCTGTTCGATCGGATAAATAATCGGACCGTACACAGCCGACGCTTCAACACAAATCAGATCAAGATCATGATGATAGGTAAATGCAAGTTCAATGCGATCAAGAAGATGTTCCTCTCGCCGAACGCGCGGCACGTGTTTTAGTCCAGATATACCACGACCAACCTGTAATTTTTCTAAATGCAAGGCTGTATGTTCCAGAGATTCAGAATCTGCGTACGTTCCGCGGTTTGTTGCATAGGCATACAATGTTTTTTGCAGATCTGATTCCGCAGAACTTTTCTTCTTTTGATATTTCTTTAATGAGACAACGGATCTGCGCGCAGCCACAAGCCCCAGCGCCACAACATGTTTACAAACAACATTCTCACGAAACGGACAATCACATTCATAAGACAACACCTCTGAACCGTTTTCCGAGACTGTAAACGTTGGATGATACGCATAACTCCCATACACCGTTCCGGTCACCCGAATCGATCCGGATGGTAAGCGCTCGAGTTCTGTCTGAAGCACAGAACCATCATCCACATAATGTTTTCCACGCCGAAAAGCCTCTGGCGAGGAAACGTTCCGTAATATTTTGGCATCAAAAAGCGACATATCCGTGGAAGTGTAGCGGAGATCGATAAGAATGAACAGGGGGAAAAGAAAACCGCTCGTATGAGCGGTTTTATTTTTTTGCTCGATCTGTAAGCACCTCTGCTGTGAGGTGTTTCAACTCTTTACGCAACCTCCATGCTCGTTCAATCATTTTTTCTGGATGCTCATACAAATCCATGCGTTCTAAATTTTTTTCCAAATGCTTACGATCTTCAGAGAAATTAAATTTTTTAATGTTTTCTTGTAGGTCGTTGGTAATATTTTGAACAAGAGGAATAATTTTTTCGATGTGTTCATTTGAGATTGTACCGCTCAACAGCGTCTCATCAGGCAATTCTAAAACCCCTGCCATCCCAAGTTCTTGCAACCAAGGAATGATTTGGCGATCTTCGTTTATTCCAGAAGACTCCCCATCATTTTTTGGGTAATGAAACTGTCGAGAATAAAAAAGAGATGTTGCTTCCCACTTCCTTGCATCTGGAAACGCAAGTGTGAAAAATCCAAGTGCAGCCATCTGAGATTTTCCAGATGCTCCCATTTCATCCACGATCAAAACAGATTTTCCATCAAACGATTTCTGAAAAATTTTTTGAAGCTCTTCACTCACTTCCATGTGTTCAACCATGGAATTTTGCCATTCTCTTGGAATTTGATTTGTCTGAAACCAGACATCTTTTTCTTCCGCATCAATCACTGTATGACGAAGAAGATCTGATGTAGAACCGACCGTTCCATGATCATACGAACCCCAATATCGAGAACGCAATAAATGCGCAACACCATCATGTACATGTGATGACGTACCAATATTCACATACTTTACATCTGGTTTCTTTTCTTCTTGATACATTCCATTCCACAAATCCTGAAACATCCACGACAAAGGTCGTGCGCTTCGATCAAGAAAAACAAGAGCATCAACTTTGCGATCATGAACAACCTCCACAAATCGTTCCATACGCTCTTTCAATCGCTCACGCGTTTCTGGATTTGAAAGAATTTCATAGGTTGGTTGTTTTTCTAATTCTGGAACATAACCAAATTCCATTCCCATTCGTTTCATATCTTTTACGACAAATCAACCGTCATTCCCTCTTTTGGAATCAAGACTTCCGTTTTTAACTCTTTACGAAGATGCTCCGCGAACTCAACTTTTGCATCCTCGTCTCCATGTACAAGGAAAATCTTTTTTGGCATCACACCATCTTCCGGTTTCATCCAACGCGTTAATTTGTTCTGGTCACCATGCGCAGAGAATGCACCGATTCCCTTAATCTTTGCACGTACAACTACTGGTTGACCATAAATGCGCACTGTCTTTGCTCCTTCAAAAATCTGACGACCAATCGTTCCTACCGCTTGATAACCAATCACAAGAATCATCGTTGTTTCAAGCGGAAGATAGCGCTGAAGATGATGCATAATGCGACCACCATTCATCATTCCAGAACCAGCAATGATGATTTTTGGTGATGGAGCGTCGTTGATTGCTTTTGATGCGTCTACTGAAAGAGTTTCGTGTAAATTTGGAAATGAAAAGAAATCACGATCCGGTTCATCCAAAATCGGTGACTGAAATCGCAAATAAGCTTTAAAATCTCGATACAACTGCGTTGCTTTAATAGCCATGGGGCTATCAAGATAAATCGGTGCTTTTGTTTTTAAATCACGTAAAATCAAATCCATTTCATACAACACCTCTTGTGTACGTTCGATCGAAAATGCGGGGATCAACAAAACACCATTATGTTGAAGCGTTTCAATCATTGCTTCTTTCAATAAACTTGAACGTGTTACTGGATCTTCGTGCACCTTATGCCCATACGTTGATTCGCATACGACAACATCCGCATGTGAAATTGGATCTGTAGATGGAAGAATTGGCACATCATCATTTCCAATATCCCCAGAAAACACGACTCGTTTTCCTTCTGCTTCAACGGAAATATATGCGGAACCAAGCACGTGCCCTGCATCATGAAACATAACGATTATTCCAGGTGCTACCGTAATTGCTTCGTGGTAGGCAACTTGTTTGGTCTGATCAAACACTCCATGCAAATCTTCCAGATCATACAGAGTGGAACTTCCGCATTTTTTTGCATCCTCCTCCATGATGTGATGTGCATCCTCTAACACTAATCGTGAAAGACTCAGACAAGGTTCAGTCATGTGAATCTTTCCCGCAAACCCCGCTTTTACAAGCACAGGTAATCGTCCAGTGTGATCTGCGTGTGGATGTGTGACAAACACGGCATCAATACTCGACACATCAAAAACAAACGGTTTAACATTTTTTGTTGAACAAAGTTGTTCACCTTGAAACATACCGCAATCGATCAACAAGCGATGTTCATGACCATTGGCGTCGTTTACCGTAAGTAAATGACACGATCCTGTTACTTCTTCTGCTGCTCCGTAAAAAGAAATTTTCATAGACGCACATTAACGAAAAAACGATTTGATCCGAGAAAAAACTGAATGAAAATGATTTTCTTTATGAGCAAGCAACATAGTCGCTGTAATAAAACCAAGCATGGAAAGTTGCGATAAAACACAAACAACACACCATGCGTGCAAAATAAACGCCTCAACAGATGTTAAATACAAACTAAATCCAAACCCTCCACAGGCAAGGGCAAGCAAAAAGAGCGTAAGAGAACGGTCGTCTGGTGTTTTTAATTTTAAAAGAGAACCGATCAGCAAAAACGTATAACCAATCAATCCAATCAATGCAACAGAAACACCAAAAAATTCTGAAAACGGACCTTTGTTTACAACATCACAGTTGATTGTGCTATTAATATTACAAATTGCACCGGATGCAAATCCGCGATTATGTAAAAATGCGTACGTAGACAACGAAACCCCTACGATCGAAAATCCAATCATGAAATAGAGAAGTTTTTTCATAGAGTACACTCAGCTTTTTTTCCCAAATCCTCCAATGTTTGTTCTCCACTGACACGCGTACCGTCTTTAAACTCCCATGTTGGATATCCCTCAATTTTTGCCTCCTGACAAATTTGATTCATGGCATTTGATCCGGCACTTGAACACTCAACAGAGTTGATTTTGGAAAACGATTTTCCGAACAATTCTTTTTGTGATTTACAATGCGGACACCACCAGGCGCCGTACATTTTTACCCCCTTATCTGTAAGACACTGCGCAAATGCATCCATTTTCGGATCAATAGGGACAAACTGCTTAGTAAGAATAAACGCAAAAAGACCGATCACAACAAAAACGGCAGCGCCATAAAGATACCACGAGGAGGATTTATTTTTCATACGAGCCCAGTATACACGAATTCGACCTGAGTTAGAACACAAGTTTCAAAGTATCAAACAACCTACTTAGACGGCGCATTCTGACGAATAAAAAGACGAATGGGTAATAAAAACAATGCACCAATCACCCCAACGAAGACAACCATCATAATTAATGTCCTAAATCCAAAACTTACTGCCATCACTCCTCCAATTACCGCGGCCCCAGCAGCACACAAGTCCGTAAGTGTGTAATAAATTCCCCACTCGCTTCCTTCTTTGTGTTTATCAATATGTTTTGTGAATAATGCCATGAAGGGCGGAAATGCTGCCGCAGCGGAAATTCCACAAATAAATTGTACAACGTA
Source organism: uncultured Gammaproteobacteria bacterium (assembly GCA_964402425.1). Lineage (GTDB taxonomy): Bacteria > Patescibacteriota > Patescibacteriia > UBA9934 > GWF2-40-263 > XYB2-FULL-45-11. Next base: position 20,855 of record CAYOCD010000003.1, read on the forward strand.
CAGCTGCATAGGTGTATGAATAATCAAATAGGCAAGAGGAAGCAATGCGCTTATAAGCGTTCCGATGAACATGAACCAAAAATCTACCTGTTCTCCCCGGATACGATCCATAATGGTTGCAAACGGAACTTGAAAAATACTTTTCGTAAACAAATAAATAGACATAGCCACACCAACGACCTCTACCGTCCCACCCTCAATAAACCCTGAGATAAACAAAGCAAAGATCGGTCCAATGAATCCAACGCTTCCACGCCAAATAATATCAGACATAATAAGAGAACGAATGACAGGGTTCATTCCTTGTAAAAAATATTGCCTCCAAAAAATAGCGCGTTGTTTCATAAGAAAACATTATTTCAAACGCATGTATGGACGAATCGGAATCAGAAACAGATTTCCAACAACACTGATCACGACCACAATCATAATCAATGAATGAAAACCAGAACTTGCCGCCATCACCCCTCCGATCGATGCGGCAATCGCGGAACTGAAATCTGTAAGCGTAAAATAAGTTCCCCATTCGCTACATTCTTTATCACGATCCATGTGACGCGAAATAATCGCCATGAATGAAGGAAATGTAGCCGCGACTGTTAAACCGTACACAAATTGCACGAAATACAATTGCATAGGAGTATGAATAAATAAATACAAAATCGGAGTTGTTGCAGCTAAAATAGATCCGATAAATAAAATCCAAAAATCATCTTTTTCGCCACGAATACGATCAATGATCGATGCAAACGGAATCTGAAAAACACTTTTTGTTAAAAGATAAATCGTTGCAGCAATACCCGCCACTTTTGCATCCCCACCCTGAATATAATCCACAATAAACAAAGAAAAAATAGGGCCCAAAAATCCCCACGCCCCAATCCAAATCACATCAGACATAATCATGAACCGAACAACCGTATTCATGTCCAACAAGAAATATTCACGCAAAAAATAATTTTTTTTCATACACAAAAGAAAGTATATCAAAAAAGAAGATTCTTCGCCGTTCAATCGGTTGACAAACACGATCTTTTTGCGTATTCTTCCACAGTTATGAACCTCGACTGGTCAAAACTTCCACGCCCAATCATTGCGCTTTCCCCGATGGCCGACATGACCGACTCGGCGTTTTGTCGTACGGTGAAATATGTGATGGAAAAATCTGGGATGCAAAATGAGTATTTCATCATGTTCCGAGAGATGGTTTCCGCAGAAGCGGTTGTCCGCGGCAACAACAAAACATTGGACATGACCAGCATTCACGCAGATGAACGTCCGCTTGTGCAACAAATCTTTGGAAGCGATCCAGATGTCATGGCAGAAGCTACGCGTATTATTGATCATGAACACAACCCAGAAGGATTCGATATCAACATGGGTTGCCCCGTTTACAAACTCGTTTGCAACTTTAATGGCGCGTCGCTCATGAAAGAACCAGAACGAGCTGCAGCGATTATAAAGGCCATGAAAGCAGTCACATCAAAACCCATCTCGGTAAAGATCCGGCTCGGCTGGGGAGACCCAACAGAATGTTTCTCATTTGCAAAAGCGCTTGAAGATGCTGGAGCAGATCTTCTTACCGTTCACGGTCGCACGCGTATGCAGGGATATTCTGGCGAATCAGATTGGGAGATGATCCGCAAACTTAAAGAAGCGGTCTCGATTCCCATTCTCGCGAACGGAGACATCTTTACAGCCCCACTTGCAATACAGGCCTTAGAACAAACAAAATGCGATGGTATTCTTATCGCGCGCGGTTCGCTTGGAAATCCATGGATCTTTTCACAAATTTTTGAACTCCTCGCAGGAAAAACCCCTCAAGCGATTTCGATCGAAGAACGTGTTGATACCATCAAGTTTCATCTTGGACTCCATATTGAGCAGTATGGCGAGAAAGCAGTCACAACGTTCCGAAAACACCTGACTTGGTATTTAAAGGGATTGGACGGAGCAAAGAAATACAAAGAACGATTGCATACCGCCGTATCCCAAGAAGAAGTTGAGTCGATTCTGGGCGAGATGCGCGTGGATCCAGATATGAAAGACGCGATCGCACACAGAGATGCCACACATCCAGATGCAGGCGAGCGCATGAAATTGACAAAATAAAAAAACCGCTCACTCGAGCGGTTTTATTGCAAAAAGAAAACCCGATCTTGTTAGGATCGAGTTAGAGTCGTTCGGCCTGGCGAGCAGAGAGGAGGTTCCACTCGCTCAGGCGACCACGATCAACACGACGCCGTACAGCAACTCAAAGTTGCGAGGCGAAGTGGATCTGCGGTTAGTTGAGCATTGGTATGCTCGTGAAAATTCGGAAGCGTACGGCACTTTGCACACACGCCCCCGAACCTGGTTTGAGTGTTTCCACTCTCGTTTGTCCCCGTATCGCCGACGTATTGACGTCTACGAACCGGGGGGGGAGGCTGTGTCCGTGACCCACACGGAAGAACAGCCACCTACAAGACAGAGTGTCGATCAACGACGCAATACTGCTTGTGGGTTACAATCACGCTCCGGCATTGACCTTCGCGTGGGGTATCGGCTGTCGCTCGCGTCAGGCTTAAACCTCGAACGCGTGCGATGCCGAAAAAAACTACTTGGCAGCCTTCTTCTTGACGACAGTCTTGATGTGACCACGGAATTCTTTGGTCTGCTTGAGCATTCCGCAGCTCCGCTCATGCCTGTCGACGGCCTTTCCACCCTTCTGGGTGGAGTAGCCGCACCTGCAAGTGTAAGCCATGCACATTCTCCATTGGTGTTTTCACACCATATCTCGCCCTTCAGAACGATCGCACTCGCGAATCGATCTTCAGACGAACGAAAGAGAATATCAGAAAAAATGATTTTTGTCAATGGCTCGTCATTCGACAACAAAAAAAGTTGTCAGATTCTGACAACTTTTTTTTGATCTACCCATTTCCCTTCTTAAACGCCACTTTGAATGACGGATACCATTTTTGATCATATTCATCCACAATCTCCACCGTTTCATCTTTCATGTACATGTTCAGTGCTAAATCTGAAAGAACTTCTGTGTCTGTCTGAATTTCTGCCTTCAGTTCTTCAATCTCTTTAAAATCTGGATTCCCCGCCTGAACCGTTTGTTCAATCGCTTTTTTCTCTTCGCGAAGCGCCATCATTTCTTCTTTGATTTCTTTATGACGACTGGAATGTGAAAGTTCGTCAGAGATCATTTTCCCAATCTCGCGCTTTCGCTTTTTATTTTTTTCTAAACGCTTATAAACTTCCTCAAGGTTTGGCATAGCAATAATTTATGATCAACGCTCGTCATTATAGCACGCTCGAATTTGTAAGCGATGTGAATAACGTTGGGTCTACATACCAGAGCAAAATCACTATTTGAAGAAGCACAAGTACACCGACCACAAATTGAAATGATGTCTTTCTTGATTTGTGTCGAATGGTAAACATCCCAACAAGCATACCAATCGAGCCGCCGAAAAACGTTGCAACATAAAGAACTTTCTCTGGGATGCGTCGCATACGTGCGGAAGCAGCAATCTTGTCGAGAAGAACAAGGGTAAATGTTACAAAGTTGGTTGTGAGCAATAATCGAGGTACCCAATTAAGCTCAATAAAATAACCAATTCCAAAATACAGCGCAACGCACATCACCATCCAAAGCACGAGCCATCGAGAAAAATCTGGGTTCATAGAACTGTATTGTATAACAAAAAAACGCATCACACGATGCGTCTTTTTCAGTTCCTGAACAGGGATATTGGGTTCACTCTCGAAAGTCTACGGCCGTTCAAGACTTTCTCCGTTCACCCAAAATCCCTGTCCGACAAATTATTCTAGCGGATGATCAGGAATAATTTGTACCCCAGCTTCGCTGGGGTGGAACCAAAGAAAAAGACTCACGATAAACGTGAGTCTTTTTCTTTGGTTCCCGGACAGGGATTCGAACCCCGATACTCAGGACCAGAACCTGATGTCCTGCCGTTAGACGATCCGGGAGTGAAGAGAGTGGAATGACCACAAACCGAAGGTTTGTGTGAATGTGAAATGATGGCAGAAAAACAATTGTCTCTGTTATTATTTTTCTCCCCATCATTTCACATTCACCTGCCGCCGAAGGCGGAGGTCATTCCCGAACGAATCGACCGGATATCAATTGATTCACATCAATTTATATCCGGGAATATAGCCCGGACGGAATCATAGCGGATTCCTCAAAATTGATCAAGTCTAAACTTTCAAATGCTTTCGCATGGCCAAAGCCGTAGATCCCATAGTGACAACAAGAAGTGCAAGGAACTGTGATCCGAAAATAAGGAGTCCATTTTGTTCAAAATATGACACGAGTCCCGATGTGCCAGGGCCAAAGTATTGGCTAAACTTTGGTTCAATAAACGCAAGTGTTGGGTAAAGAATAGCAACCACAATCAAAATCGAAAGTACACTCAAAATAATTGTCTCAACCAAAAACGGTGCACGAATAAAACTACTAGAGGCTCCCACAAGACGCATGATACCGATTTCTTCTCTGTGAATAAAAATCGCCACGCGTACAGTATTGAAAATAATCAACAAAGCAATGAGAAAAAAGATTCCTGACAAAATAAGTCCTCCTGTACGGATTTCCGATGTTGTTTTTTGGATTTTACTCACGATTGATTGGTAATCAGAAAAATCTTTCTGGCGAATCGCATCACGAAAACGAGGGTGATCAAGTGCTGTAATAATTACTTCAAAATCTTTTGCTTGATGTGCTTTGATAATCAACGTGGGACCAAATGGATTTTTTCCAAGTTCTTCGAGTGAGTTCAAAATAGCCGAATCATTTGCGTGACGTTGTTTGAAAACAGCGAGTGCTTCATCGGCAGAAATTTCTTGAACATCTTTTACCTCTGGAAGCGTTCGAAAATACGTTAATGCGTCATTTATTTTTACTTGCTCTGTATTTTCATTGAAATACACAGAAACCTCAATACGATTTTCAACGAAAGCAATCGTTTGATCTGTCACGCGATTTAACACAAGCAAAATATTCACCGTAAGCAATGTAAGAACCAACATGCTCACCGTAATAATAGAAAGCCAAAAATTGCGCCAAAAATTCTGAAACGCAAATTTAATGATACGGTAGGTAGAAGTAAACATAGCCTCTATAATTTATAGCGTCCTTCCTCAACGTCAGAAACAATTTTACCACTCTCAAGAGTAATCACACGACGCTTTAATCGATTCACAATTTCACGATCATGTGTCACAAGAACAATCGTTGTGCCGAATTCATTAATCTTTTTCAAAAGTTCAAGGATGTCACGACTATTTAATGTATCCAAATTTCCTGTCGGCTCATCTGCAACCAAAATCTTTGGTTGGTGTACAAGTGCACGACCAATCGCAACACGCTGTTGTTCCCCGCCTGAAAGTTGTTTTGGGAAACGATGCGCTTTATTTTCAAGTCCAACAATAGACAACACACGTGGGACAACTTCACGCACACGAACAGAGGGAATCCCCGCTACTTGCAAAGCAAACGCGATGTTTTCATACACTGTCTTCTTTGGAAGAAGCTTAAAATCTTGAAATACAACACCAATTTGCCTACGCAAAAGCGGGATATCATGCTGACTTATTTTCGTGATATCCCAACCCCCAATTTCTACAACACCGCTTGAAGGACGCTCTTCTGCAAAGAGCATTTTTGCGAGTGTACTTTTTCCTGTTCCGCTTTGTCCAACAATGGAAACAAACTCTCCATGTTCAACACGAAGATTCACCGCATCTAATCCAACAACATCGGGAGGATAAAATTTAGAAACGTTTTTAAAATGAATCATGTAAGAAATTATACGGTTCGATATTCTCTATAATACCCGTCGCAGATAAATTCGACAACTTGCAAAAATACATCTTGACAAATTATGAAAAAATGCTATTCTTTTACTCTTCCAGTCTTGGAAGAGGAGCTTAAATGACAACGCCATTTGGAGGATCCCCCATTGCACATCCAAATCGAAAGCACGTGGAAACCTACGTAGGCCGCGTGGAAGACCAAACAACGGATGTTGCACAATTGATCAGCATGATTCGAACAGGCTGGAGCACAGAACGCGCACCAAAACCCAGCGGAGTAATTCAACTTACTCTTCAAAACGACAAAATCGTTATTGGATGCATTTTGATCGAAAGTTTGGCACGTGTGACAAACGGGATCTCTCAGTTCATTCTCACTCGTTGGGATGAACAAATCTTTCGGTGGTATCTGGTGCAGATTATCACTGACGATCATCTTATTGTGGAAGTGTGGGAAAACCCACCAGACCCATACCACATCAATCCTCCACGCATATTTGCGTAATCTCCCCATCTTCCTGATGGGTTTTTTTATAGCAAAAAACACCTCGTGACGAGGTGTTTTATTTATACATGGAGCCGAGGGCGGGATTCGAACCCGCGACCTCTACTTTACGAAAGTATTGCTCTACCAACTGAGCTACATCGGCATCATCGTCTGCGCTCTACCAAAGCCGACGATTCAGTCGGCTCCCCGACACACACAGTGTCGTCGGGGCTGAGCTACATCGGCATGACTGGCCGCATCATAGCAAAGTGTTTCTAAATTGAAAACCCCACACAGACAGACTATTGCTCCGCAGCGAATACGATGAGTCGCTTTGGATAACTCTTTGTCTTTTCATTCCAAACACCTTCGCAGGTAATCAAATTTAAACGCCTATTTTCATCATTAGACCCAAACACCTCCGGAACACTCGCCTCAGCATCAAACGATTGTAATTTTTGTACAATGAATGTTCTTACAACACCACGCGTATCTTCCACAAGAATCTGATCCCCTTTTTTAAGTCGATCTAGGCGAAGAAATACCGTCGCTGTCCCATCTTTCCAATAACCATAGTGAGCGGTAATGATTGCACTTCCAATTTCTCCCGGTCTTACTGAATGGAAAAACCATGCTGCATTGATTCTCTCTCTTGGAACTTTTGTTACGTGAATAAGCGGCAGAACAACTGGACCCCCACAACAACCGTTGCACTTGCAATATCCACAGCGCTTAATCCGTTTGCCCAACCTGTTGCAACCACGTTATTTGTGTGTGTTGCTGTAAGCGTTGTTGTACATGTGTGAACCCATGTTTCTGTGAGATCAAGTATATTATCGTTATTAGCATCTCCAGATATACGGACAATAGGACGACACGTATCACCAACCATTGTTACGTTTGAAACTGGGACAGTTCCGATATTCTTGAGGGAATACGTGTATAAAACAGATCCAGAGCCATTTGGAAGGGCGAGTGGACTAGGTACTTTTACAACATCAATAAGTGATGGAACAGGAGGGACGATCACAGGCACGCCAATATCATTGTTTGTCACAACACAAAATCGATTCTCTCTCTGATTTACATTCATGCGTCCATCAACGGTACAATCACCAGAAAAAGATTGTGTGTAACCAGAATTTTTTGTTTCCGTTACCGTAAATACATGTCCTCTCGTAGGAATTGGGAAATTATATGTTATTCCAGATATAACAGATCCCCCATCCAAAAATAATGGAAAGTCAGCAACTTTCTTTGTTCCACCATTATCATTCACAACAACTTTCACCACATTAACATTTGACGTTCCCGACCCCGCCTGAGCCGCGACGGGTGAAGTACATGTTGGTCCTGAAATGGAGTTTGTATCAAGCGTAACAGCCCCTGTTTGAGCCATCGCGCGACCATTTAATGATTGTTCCCATGTTATTAAAAATTGAAAACAAATTATGTTTGATTACTCACATCATACTCTCATCTCTTTTTTTTAAGCGAACAAAAAACCCGCGTATGCGCGGGTTTTTGTTTTATACTTTGATAAAGACACGAACAGGAACTTGATTTAAATATTGTTCAATCACTTGCTCTAATGTCTTTTTTGGAACCGTTATGGTGTAAAGGTGAAGCTGATCATCAGATTCTGTTGCTTCTGCCTCTTTTTTTCCTGCAGATTTTTCTTGAGCTTTAATACGGTCCGCCACTTTAAAGATGGCATATCCTTGTGGAAGTTCAATCACTTCTGAGACTTGCCCATTCTCCAATGAAGCAACTTTGCTTCCCCAAGATTCAGGCAGATCAGATTTCTTTATAAATCCCAGATCGCTTTTAAGTGTAAGTTGCACACGCTCATGAACCTCTGTTCCAACAGCCTCAAAATCTTCACCTCCTGTTGTAACGCGCTTGTAAGCTGATTGGATTTCGTCACTCAATGGTTTTTGAAAAAAAGCGCTTTTTGCAATATATTCTTCAACGGTTGTTGAAAGAACGATCGGCACCACAACACGCTGCTTAAACTCAGAAACAGACCAACCAAAGGTATCTTTTAATTGTTGTTCCACAGCTTCTGCGGACTGCCCAGCATTTGACTGAAGAAAATTCTGATAAAAAGCCCCTACTTTGCTTTGATCTAATGTAATACCGTAATTAGACGCCAAAGTTTTTACCACCGTTTTGTTTGTGAGAGCCTCAACAATCATGTCATTCATCTGCTCATCTGTAGGAGCTGGAGATTCTGGAGATGTGCTTGACGCAAAATATTTCTTTAACGAGTCTTGTTCATCATAATACTGTTTAAACGTCACAACACTTCTTCCGACCATCATGGCAGGAAACGGCAAACGTGTTGTGATGGCTTTTACCGTATTATCTGTGGAGGCCTGTGTATACACATACGTAGTCAACCCACCAATAAGCACAACCACTGCACCAACGGCCAATAACGCCATCTTGCGCGTACACCACTTTTTCTTTGGTTCTTGTTTTGCAGGCGATACATCTGCATTTTGAACGATTACATGTTCTGGTGGCTGACCTGCCATGCATGTATCTGGATTTGTACACATATGATCTTCTTGTGAAGGTGTTGCGTCAGATCCGGATGTAACCATTGTGTCATCTTGTTCGTTCATCATAGAGATTGTGCATCGCGATAAGCTTTTTTATTGAAGAAGTAATACCACCACTTTGAGGAGTTTGCAAGTGTTTTTTGTGACGCCTTTTCTTGTTCATCTATCCCGGTTCGTTGACGCGAAGCGGAAACATCGCTTGCGGAGCGTGGTGTCTGATCATTTTTCAAAATAACCAATGATTCTCCTGGTTTTTGCAGTCCGAGTTTAAGGCGAGCTTCGCGTTCTACATACGATTCTGTCTGTACGGCATTTTTTAGCTCCCCAATTGCCAAATGTTGTGCCTGAAGGAGTTCTGACTGTTTTTGAAGAGATTGAATCTGATGCGCAATATCACGACTATGCACAATTTCCCTTATAAACGAAAAACCCACGATCAAAACCAACAAAACATTCACGATATAAAACCATCGTGAATGAAATAATCGAACAAACACGTGCGAAGAGGATTTATTCATGGAACGTTTTTCTGAGGTCATTCAACAAATTTTGAACACGTGCGGGATTACGGATATGCTGAAACATCAAATCGGTGTTTGTTCCGTGCAAAGCAAGTGTTACTGTTCCATAACGGAACAGCGTGGACATTATACCATGCATGCGATAACTCACTTCATCAATCTGATCAAAATTTGATTCTGTGACCACTCGATCAAATACGCCTCGTTGATCAATATCAATCACTCGATGATCGGTAATCACAAAAAGTGTATGCGACCATTTCCGAAACGTCTGCCAAAAAAGAACAACTCCTAGTACAACAAGAACGAAAAACAAGACAATGCCTATTGTCCCCATGCGAAAGAGTGGGTACAGAAAAAAGAATGGAACGAGAAAAAGAATGGCATACAAACACAAACGCGCGCTCTTTGGAATCAATGATTGACGAACAATCATCAAAACTTCCTCATTCGGTTTTGGTGTAATAAAGTCTTTAAGCCTCATACGGATTGCAATCGTTTATGTAAAGCGATTCTTGCAGCGACACGATCGTCCCATGGAATTTTTTTTCCGTCCGCAACAGCCATGACAGGCTCACACCCTTTTCCTGTAATCAAGACAAGATCCCCTGGTAAAGCAAGGCAAATGGCTTTTTCGATCGCCTCCCCCCGATCCAAAACACGGAACAAATTCATCCCCTCTTTCTTCCCCGCTTCCAAGGCAGCGTCTGCCACCTGATCGATAATCATTTGCGGATCATCATCATATGGATCTTCGTTTGTGACAATAACAATATCATCCATGTCCGCACACATCTGCCCAAGTATGGGACGACGAGCAATATCCCTCCCTCCACCAGCGGAACCGACGACATGGATAATTTTTTTATGAGCAAACAGTTTAATGGTGTCATAAATCGCATGAAGCGCCGCTGGCTCATACGCATAATCCACCACCACAGAAAATGATTGACCTTCCTCAATACGCTCAAAACGTCCAGGTATGGTTTCTAGGTATGACACAGCATCCCGAAGGGCTTCCCAATCCAATCCAAGCGCTCGACACACAGAAATCGCCGCAAGCGCATTCTCCAAATAAAATCGTCCAACAAGAGGAAGATGAAAATGCGCTCGATTTAACATGAAGCCTGTTGAGTTTGGTGCATACACAACATCTTGCGCAATCACAGGAACAATCGACACCGGACGATCTTCCGTTGTTTTCATTATGAAGGCATCGATGCCAAATCCAAAAGAACGATCAAGTCCGACAGAAAGAAATTCTGATGCATACGGGCTCATCAAATTTACAACAGCAGTCTTTTCAAAAACCTGTCCTTGAATTTTTTTACGACGAGAATGTTTTGTGTACGTAAATAATTGTTTCTTTGCATGTTTGTAATTTTCAAATCCCCCGTGGGCCTCAATGTGTTCAGGTGTAAGGTTTGTGAATACGACAACGTCGTAATTAATTCCAATATGACGAGATTGAACAATACCTTGCGAAGATGTTTCAATGACGGCGTAAGTACATCCAGCATCAACCATGGCTCGCAACATTTTTTGTGTTGCAAACCTGCCAAGCATGGTCATTTTTTGATCATTCACAAACTCTCGTTCCGCAATCTTAAAACTTGCCGTTCCGGTCCATCCAACGCGAGCACCCGCATGTTCAAGCATGCGACCGATAAATTCCGTTGTGGATGACTTTCCATTTGTTCCGGTCACCCCAATCACAACAAGTTCATTTGAAGGGTGGCGATACAAAGCCGCCGCAACTCGAGCGAGTGCGTAGTGATATCTATTCATCAGCGATTCTGGAATCATTTTTCGAACCAATCGTTTCAACATAACAAGCTTATTCTATCATGTTTATTCTTCCGCTTCTGCATGTCTTTCCGCACGCTCGGCGAGATCATCAAGTGCGAGCGGATAGGTGATGGAATGTGGAACATCTCCTCCTTTTGCTTTTTCGTGTTCATACAACGCAAGCGCCGTCACACCGGCGTCTGCAAGCGTTTTTGGGAGATTGTCACGTTTTTCTTTCCATGCTTTTTTTGCTTTTGTGTAAGCAGCTCCCGCCGCCTCAAACAATCCGACCACTTTACGCAACTCCTTACGATCTGCATCAGATACTCGTCCGCCTTTCATGCGCATAAAAATAGCGTCACGTTGTTTTTGTGCACAGCGCTCTGCAAGATGATGACGCTCCATATCCTTCCAATCTTTTGCTCCTAAATCTATATCTGGAAACGCCTCTTTGATTTTTTTTTCAAGAGAAACTCGCCCTCCCGCATATCCAATTATCGCAAGACCAAGCTGGCCATATTCTTTCTCACGATGACGAAGATCAAGCGCCGCAAGACGCACAGCCGTCTTTGTGTCTTTTAAATCCTCTACGGAATTCACCTCAATCGGAAATCCAAAACACGCTTCTGCGTCTTTTGCCGCATCTTTCGCTGTGGAGAGCGTCATTTGGTATGGACCGTAAACTTCTGTATCTGAACGAGATGCATTTTCACGAAACTGACTTTCCATGAGTCCCATCGCAAGCAAAACACGTTCCGGAACTCCTGTTTTTTCAGAGGCAAAGTGAGCACTTTTTTGAATGTGAGACCATCGATCTTTATCTCTGCACGCAGCAAAATATTTTTCTTCATTCACCGAATCCCCGTAGCGATGTGATCGGATCAGTTCTGCCGCATCATCAAGAGCGGCTTGCATTTTATCGTGAGAAACGTTGTGTGCACGTAATTCCGCTTCAACAGGATGCTCTACACGAAATTGTGGATCTTGTTCTATTCTTACTTCTTTTACCACCATCGGCACCTTTTTTTCAGGAATTTTTTCTGGTACTGATGCTGTTTCTACGGGTTTTGTTGCTCCTTGTTCCGCAAGTATTGCAACCCCGCTCATTGCAAGAATACCTGCAACAATCTCTGAGAAAAAATGGTGTTTCTTCATACTTCCCCATGCTAACAAAAATTCGTCTGTTCGACGAGTTGTTACGAGTTTGTTAAACTGTTTTCATTCTTAATCTCCTTGCTATATGGCACCACGCGAATGGCAACCAATCCCTCTCCCTGTCTCAGATCTTCCACAAACACCACCCCCAGGTCGATATCCAGAAAAAAAAGATCGTGAAATCAATGAACCAGAAGAGGACGGAGACAAAGAACCAACCACAGACAGAGACACAGGGGAACCAACAACCCCAAGACGCGGGTCAATCATCATCGGTGGAGATGAAGTTGATCCAAGAGCATGGAGCCCGTTCAAAGGACCAGATGAACTATAAAGAAAAGCAGACTCAATCATACGAGTCTGCTTTTTTAAATTTATGTCACTGTCGGTGCAAGTTCTCCGCTTCCGGTCTTTTTAATGAGGGCTCCAACCATTTTTTCAAATTGATCTCCACGATCAAACTCATTTTTAAACACACCAAAACTTGCCGTTCCAGGAGAAAGCAAGACGGTATCACCGAGTGTTGCAACAGATGCAGCAGCAGCAAACGCTTTTTCCATAGAATCCACACGGACATGTGGAACATCCCCAATCGCTTTTTCAACATCGTTTGTTGCCGTACCCTCAAAGAGCACAACATATTTACATTCCTTCTGCACAGAAGCACCCATTTGTTCAAAGGTAAATCCTTTTGTGGATCCACCTGCAAGAAGAATGATGTTTCCACCGTTTCCAAAACGTGCAAGCGCAGCCATGGTTCCTTCTGGATTTGTTGCGGTTGTGTCATTTACATACATCACCCCTTCAACCTCCCCAATCACTTGCTGTCGTCCAGGAAGACCGGCAAAAGACTTGAGTGTTTCACGAATATCTTCATCGCTCACCCCAACCAAATGTGCAGCGAGCGAGGCATAAAGCACATTATAAACGTTATGTTCACCCATGAGTGCGATATCTTTTGTATTTCCAAAAGTTACAGGCATATCTGAAGAACCAAACTTCAGTTCCTCACCGTCTCTAAATGCCCCACCCTTTCCTTCTGAAAGTGGCGAAAGTGAAACCCAAAATTTCTTTTGTGATTTTGAGTGATCTGCAATTTCTTTTGTGATTTCTTGATCTGCATTAAAAATAGCAACTTGATCTGGACGTTGCACTTCAAAAATAATCTCCTTTGCTTTTACATAGGCTTCAAACGACGCATAACGATCCAAGTGATCTTTGTAAGCATTTGTGAGAATAGCAATATCTGGTCCTTTTCCGAGGTCTTGAATGCTCTCAAGAAGCCAAGATGAAAGCTCAAGCACAACCGGAACAGGTTCTTTTTCCTCCAACAACCAATCCAAATCTTCAAGCGGAGAACGTGTAATATTTCCGGCAATCACGGTTTTTGGATTTTTTCGTTTTAAAATTTCTCCAAGCAATGCCGTTGTTGTAGATTTCCCGCGTGTTCCTGTAATCGAGTAAATAGGAAATGGGCAGTATCGAAAAAACAATGAAATATCTGACTCCACGTGAATTCCCTCTTTTTTCGCAAGCTCTACAAATTTTGACTCACGCGCAACCCCGGGATTTTGCATGACAAGATCAACGTTTGTAAAATCATCTTCGTGATGTTCTCCTAAAACAAAAACTGGTGGATAGACATGCCCTGTTGGATGTGCTTTTCTGTAAGTGTCATACCACGTCATGATTTCATCAACAGATTCTTTCAGTTCTGTTTCAGATTTCAAATCTGTAATAACAATTTGTGCTCCATGACGCATGAGCCATTTTGCCGCACCAACACCACTCCCATGTTTAAACCGACCAAGACCCATCACCGTTACCATAGCATCCTGGAAGTTTTCGATTTTCGAGAGATCAAGAGACATATAATTTAAAAAGTTCCAATGAATTTTGCAAAACGCACCTTTAGAATCGCCCAGATAATCTGGACTATCATCAGGCTGTATTGTACCACAGCTTTCGGCCATCCAACTTTTTGATACTTCCGACGGATTGAAAGACCATGCAAATCAACAAGACCTCGTTTCAATCTGTGTGTGCGACAATGATAATTTAACGCAACCTCAATCATGAATCCTTGATAAAATTGCGCGGGAATATGCTCCAAAATTTCACGCCGCAACGCACGCTCACCACTAATGATGGGTAAATAATGAGCAAGAGCTGTCCAAAATACCCCGCGGTCACGAATTCCCACTTGCATCATGGCCGTTTGATCCAAAACGGGACGGATGAGCTTTGCGAGATGTTCACCAGTAAATCCAATCAAGTCTGCATCCAAAAAAACAATCACGGATGCTTGTGTTTGTTCAAACCCTTTTCGCATCGCTCCCCCTTTTCCGATATTTTTTTTCAAATCGATCGTTCTTGCTCCCGCTTCCTGTGCCGTACGCACCGTTTCATCTGTTGAACCATCTGAGACAACAATCACCTCATTTACAAACGAACTCGATAACGCGACACGTACCACCGTTCCGATTGTAGTCGCTTCATTGTATGCCGGAATAATAACCGCAATGGATTCTTTATTCATACAAATTCAAACCACCTCGACGATGATTAAGGAGTCGAGTGAGATATTGTTGTAAAATCTGTTTCATTTTTGTTCCAGGTGCAAGAAAAGTTTGAGCACGTTCATCTCCTGCCGCAGCCATAAACGCAAAGGAAAGAAGGACTCGATCCAAATAGACGATTGCGAGGGTAAACTCTTTCCTTGCAAGCGCAAGCGACATGGGATCTGCGTGTAATTCCTCTGAAAACGCGATCGCACATTTAATGGGAACCATTTTAACATTTATGCGAATACGAAAGGCATTCTCCGCATCATTGTTCTTTCGAGCATAGACTTCACTCGCATAAACAAATGCGTCATCAGCAAATCGAAACACTTGCTCATAAAACGGAGATCGTTGCACATCACACACCAAATCGTCTTCTTCACGCATTTTTTCTGCACGCACTTCCCAAACAGATTTTTCCGAAGAGAATCTTGTTCCATTTCTCATATCTATTTGCATGGCAAATTCTGCTTCCGCCTGTTCTTCTGTATCGAGTTGTTCAGAAATAATCGCTTGCTCCATGGTTTGAATACGACCTTGCCCAGATTGATGCAAATCATAAATATCATCGATATCTTCTTCAAGTAAATCGACTTCATCGCGACGAAATATCCATGGGGATTGAGGGTCGGAAATCATTGAGCGCATTGTACGCAGAGGAACGGTTGCGGGCAAGGGTTTAGAAAAGAGAGAGAAAATGATATCATTTATACAATCCTATAACTTTCCTTTTCTGTTTATGAAAAAATCTTTGATGATTCTTTTGTTGATTATTGTGATTCTTGGTATTTCCTCGCAGATCTCACGTGCAGATGATACACAAAGTCATATTTCAGCAACACCAGATATTTTTGATCAAGGAACATTTCATCTTGCTCGTTATAAGAGTGACATGATCATTCAGAGACTCGGAATCGTAAACGGAAACCTTCTTGCGAGCTTCTCTGTTTCAGAACATGCCTGGTTTTTTAAAGACGCATTCGTCCCAGTAACCGGATCAGATCCCGCAAAATCCCTTGGCTATTCACCAATGCAAACATCAGATTCATTACGCAATATCCCCGCAAAAAGTCCGTGCGAAAAATTCAAAGACGCCATCTCCGCTGTTGCCCTCACAGATAAAAAAACACTCTGTCTCACTTCGAGTGCTGGTGGAGACTTTACCTTGCACATTCTTCCATCCACAAAAGATAAACCGATCCCGATCGGATTTGGTAAAGAACCGATTCTTGAAAAGACGCGCGTAAGTTGGATTGGATATGACGGTCATTTGTATATAGCTTATTTGCATCCATCTTTATTTGCTGATGAAGTAGCCGCACATAAAACCAAAACAAATCCAACGGTTTTTCTCCTCAGAAATGGCATCCGATACAGTGTGCCGAATGAACAAACGTATTACTCATGGTTTGACTCATTTGCCCCGGTCACCATCCTTGCGGACAAAAAAATGATTACATACCCGCTTCAAGCAAAAGCAACATATCGAGCAAATAGCCTCATTCAGTTCGCTGGATCCCCGGAAGTATATGTTTATCAGCCCGCAAATGACCCCCATCTTCTTTACGGAAAAGATACCAAGATCGCAGAAGATAAAAATGATAAATGGGTTCTTCAAGACCCAAAAAAGAAGGGGGCAACAATCGATCTTCACAAGCGTCCGGAGCTGCTTCGTCACATAACATCAGAAACATACGCTATAAACACATTTGGTCCTTCATGGAATAAGCGCATTCTCGTTTTAGATCCAGAGCTTAAAAAGAAATTTCTTATCTCAGATAAAGCCTTTGTTTCTGAAACAGATATTACATATGAATAAAAAATAAAATCACCTCGCTACGGCAAGGTGATTTTATTTTGACACATATTACATCTCATCTTCTTCCAATCCCATATCTAATGGATTTTCATCTTCTCCCTTAAAATCAACACCTTCATTTTTTGCACAATCAGAACACATTTCGTCCTCATTGATGTCAATTTCCTCTGCTCCACAGACAGAGCATGTTCCTGTGTCTTCCATAAAAAAAATAGATTACGCATTAATGAAACAATCTTAATATAAACAAAGATGCGTTGCAACGACGTGTCAAGGTATAGAAGACAACCCTCTAAATGAAAACAAAAACATCGAACTCTAGGTTCGATGTTTTTGTTGGTGCGCCGGGCGGGGATCGGACCCGCGACCTTGGGCTTAAAAGGCCCCTGCTCTACCACTGAGCTACCAGCGCATAAACTTTCAAAATTTGCGCCCAGCCAGCTTAACCCTGCGCTCCGCGTTCGAAGGGGTTTTGGCCCCATCTCACTTGCAGTGCTCGGTCTGCGCCGACTGTGCATCAAATTTTGAAAGTTTATGCACGCAACACACCTCGTCTTTAACGAGCGGAAATATATCAGACGAATCATAAAATGGCAAGAGGGGGTTAATTATCCCCTCAACATCTGCACAATCTTTTCCGCACAATCGGTCTCAAGTGCAATACCAAGGCGTTGCCCCATACCAAGACGTATGAGGGGGTCGTTGAGTAATCGGCGAATATGGTTCAAAAGTTCTTGAGGGGTCGTTGTTTGCTGATGTAAGACGAGAGCGTCACAATGAATCGCTTTCGCATTGTCTTCCTGCGGCGAGTTTGGCAGCGGAAGAATGATTGAGGCTTTTTTCAGTGCCGCAAGCTCTGAGATGGCACCGGCTCCCGCACGGGAGACAACAACATCCGCAATCGCGTATGCATCCGGCATCTCATCCATCATGGATTCGATCACAAAATATCCCGGTTTCGATAGAGCTCCACCGAGTTTTCCCTTCCCTGTTACATGAATCACATTTGTGATCGCGAGCAGTTCATCAAGTATCTCCCCCACACTCTCATTAATCCATTGCGACCCTGTTCCGCCACCAAAGACAAATACGGTTGGTTTCTTTGGATCACATCCAAAGCGTATTTCTGCACGCTCTTTGATTCCTTGTTTCACTCCTTCACGAACTGGATTTCCCACCACAATTGTTTTAGACACAGGAAACGCACGACGCGTTTTTTCCCATGCAACCGTGATCCATGTTGCAAACGGCGCAAGCAAACGATTCGTCATGATTGGGTGAACATCTGACTGATGAATCCAAGACGGAACCCCCATCATAAATCCAACCACCACGATAGGGACACTTGTGTATCCACCCGCTGCTGCGATCAAATTTGGTTTTTCGTTCACAAGAATCACAAATGACTGCACACACGCAATCAAAAAACGAAATGGAGCTGTCATCCACTCTGTCGAAACATGCCGCACAAGACGCGCTGTCATGATGAACCGAAATCGAACCCCTTCTTTCTTAATAAATTCCCGCTCTGGCCCGTTCTTTGTTCCAACCCAAACAAATTCGATCTCAGGATCGCGCTTCTTCCAAGACTCAGCAACAGCAAGAAGTGGCGTCACAGGACCAAGCGTTCCACCACCAGTGAATAATATTTTCATATTATTTGAGATGTTTTGAAATATTGAGTACCACTCCAATCGCACACATCAAAATAGCAAGGGATGTTCCCCCATAACTAATAAAAGGCAGCGGAACTCCTGTAATTGGCATGAGCGCAACCATAGAGGCGATATTTTCAAATGCTTGCACCACAATCCAGGACCCAATTCCTATCACAACGTATTTAGAAAATTTATCTGGAGCGCGTTTTGCGATTTCAAATAATTTCCAAAGGAGGACTAAAAACATGGCCACCACAAGCGTTGCCCCAAAAAAACCCATCTCCTCCCCAATCACCGCAAAAATGGAATCTCCTGCAACCTCTGGTAGATATTGAAATTTTTGACGTGAATGTCCGTATCCAAATCCAAAAAACCCACCAGATCCAAGAGCAAGCATGGCTTGATTGATGTGATATCCGATCCCTTGCGGATCTAATTCCGGATGTAGAAACGTTGTAAAACGTGCAGCACGATACGGACTCACAGTGATTAAAAACCAAATCCCCGCAAGTCCTGTAGCAATAAGTCCTACGATATATTTAACGGGCGCTCCTGCAACAAAATAAACAATCAGTGCCATGGATGCGAGAATGGTCATACTTCCCGTATCTGGCTGAAGAATCATAAGAAGCGCAATAATTCCAAGAACTGCTAAAAATGGAATGAGTCCTGTTTGAACATCTTGAACCCCACGCTCATCACGTGCACCAAGCCATCCGGCAAGATAAAACAAAAATGTAAGCTTCACGATTTCCGACGGCTGGACAGAAAATAATCCACCGACAGAAACCCAGCTATGCGCTGTTCCAAATCCTCCAGAAAATCCTGGAATAAAAACGAGGACAAGCAACCCGATTGAAACGAGCAATAAGTTCCATGCGTGTTTTTTCCAAAACGTATACGGAATGCGTGAAAAAATAATAAGACCCGCGATCCCGGGAATCAATCCAAAAATGAGTTGATGTTTTAAAAAGTAATAACTATCTCCAAACTGTTTGTACGCGTTTGGCGACGAGGCGGAAAGCAACACAATAAGCCCAAACAAAATCATGGCGGAAACAATTCCGATTAATCCGTAATCTATTGTTCCGCGATCATGAGAAGGGGCCATAAAAGCAATAAAGGCAAAAGGTGCTGTAAAAGCCGTGATGGACGCACACCAAAAGCCTTTATGGCCCTTGGTGTCGTTCCTTACATCAATGCATCAAGCAAAATCACCGCCACACCAAGAGCTGCGGAGACCATCGAAACAACCCAAAGTCGCATAACGATTTGTGGTTCTGGCCAATCAATCGCCTCCAAATGATGGTGAAATGGCGCGGATCGTAAGATCTTTTTATGAAAAACGCGTTTCCAAAAAATCTGAATAATGACAGAAAGTGACTCAAGGACAAATACGAGCCCAATGATTGGGAGAACAAACGCTGTGTTGGTTAACATCGCCACAATTCCAAGTGTAACGCCTAGCGACATCGCTCCCGTATCTCCCATAAAAAACGCAGCTGGATGAATATTGAACCAAAGAAATGCAAGAAGTGCACCAAGAATAACTCCACAAAAAACAGCAAGATCATAACGCCCTTGAGAAAAAGCAATGATGGCGTACGCAGCAAACGACGTCATAAGCGTTCCGCCCGCAAGGCCATCAAGACCATCTGTTTCATTTACAGAAAATGCCGTAGCGACAATCACTAAAATAAAAAACGGGACGTACCACATTCCGATGTTAAAATCCCCAATAAATGGAATGTGCAAAAGATCCCAATCAAGTTTAACGCGAAACCACCAAGCTCCCACCGTAGCAATTGCTGTGTAAATCAATATGCGATATCGCATGCGAAGCCCTCCCCCCTTTGGGCCGATTCCCTTTACGTTATAATAATCATCCAAAAATCCAACGAGGGCAGAAGCAACAAGGGCCCCAAGCGGCAAAAGCGTTTGTGAACGAGACAAAAAATTCAAATGTCCTAAAAGGGAGTCTGCACTTACACGCGGAGCAATAAAGGCAAAAACAACAGCAAGAAAAAGAACCGTTCCCCAAATAAGCATTCCTCCCATGGTTGGAGTTCCTTGTTTTTTTGCATGCATTTTTGCAAACACAGGCGCGTCCGCTGCTGCACGAATAGATTTACCCATTTTCCATTGTTTCAGTTGACGAACTAGTAGTGGTGCCCATGCAAACGCAAACAAAAAAGCAATAGAACTCAATACTAAAATACGAACAATTTCAAACGATTTAAGCGGCATAGGATAAATTAAGAAGAACAATAAGAGCCATAGCAACCAACAAAAGAAACTCGAGAACAACAGTCGCAATAGCAACCATCACAGCAAGTAATTTTTCTTTTCGAAACGCAATGGTTTGTAAAACCAAATGAAACAAAAACAACCCTAGTCCAATTGCTGGGATGACAAAAATTTGATACCAAGATCCCAATCGATCAACACCGAGATAAATATTATAGTGGAGAGGAATATACGGACGAGATTCTGCAAGCGGAACAATACGCCAAATAGGAAGAGCAATATCAAGTGCCAAAAAAAAGAACGCTAACACAAAACACCAAGCTCCGATTTTTGTTCGGAACCACTCTTTGGCATCAGTGAAAAAAAATTGAACGCGTTTTGAAAATTTCATGCACTAAACAGAGACAACTTCCGTAATGGACGGAATAGCATCTTTAAGAGCAGCCTCAACACCCATCTTTAATGTAATTTGTGACATGGGACACCCAACACAAGCTCCTTGCATTTTTACACTCACAATACCCGTTTTGTCATCATATCCTGCAAACTCAATCCCTCCACCATCCATGCGGAGTGCGGGACGGATCGTTGTTAAAACTTCTTCAATCTTTGTTTGAATTTGTGAATCCATATCAACGCTAGTATATAACAAAATAACGTGCATTGCACGTTATCTTTTTTCTTGAATGCTTGCGAATCGACGTGTTGCAAGGACTCCGTGGAAATTCTTCATTTTCTTCTGAGTGAATTTTACGAAACCGTCCATTGCTGCATACAGCGTGTCATCTTTTCCTTTTTTGACATTCAATCCTGGGTGAATTTTTGTTCCGCGTTGGCGAACCAAAATTTGTCCAGCTTTGATAATTTGTCCATCGGAGATCTTTACCCCAAGGCGCTTTGACACGGAATCGCGTCCAAGCGAGGTAGACCCTCCGGCTTTCTTATGTGCCATAGAAAATAGTAAATAGTTGATTCGTCCGAAAGTATAAAGAAAAAGGCTATTTCCGTCAAGTTATTTCCGTCTGTTATCCCCATTTCTGGTATTTAAAGCTTTTCGAGCTTTTTTCAAAGAAAATACCCGAGCTTTTTCCAGAAGCTCGGGTAAGAAAGGGTGGTTATTGGACTCCGGGGCATCCCATGTCCTTTTGCCATTCGTACGAGACGTTTGGGCAATCAGCCATGTCGAACACCTGCGGAACGTGACGCGAACGACCCGGAGCCGGAGCAGCAGGAGCTGAAGCCGGCGTCGTCGGGGCGGAAGCCACGGGCGAAGGAGCAGTCGGGATCGACGGCGTGATCGAGCTTGGTCCTGCGACGAAGATCGGCCAGCAGAACAGGAGGATAAGCAAGCCACATGCAGCCACGATTGCGATCGCCACGCGATTGTCTGCGCCCCAACGTCGATATGCCCAATTGGCGGCGATCACGACACCAAACACAGAGAATGCAATGATGAGAGGATTGAAATTGGGCAAACCCCATTGGCCACCGAGCGGACGATTCCAAAGGGCGAACATGAAGAACGCACCGAAGAAATACGCCGCAACCTTGTAACCGATCGGCCAACCCTGGCGAAACACCAGACGACCAGCCCAGATCAGGAATACAGTCGTAAAGACGATCTCGAAGAATGAAACCATTGTGCCTCCTCGTCGCAGCGCGACGGGTTAGATGATGTGGTACAAGCCGTACAGACCCGCACCAATGAGCAGCTGTTGCGCGACCAAGACCGAAATGGTCTTATTCAGCGCCACTGGCATACTCCGAAGAGACATGAACATCCAATAGATGATCAAAACCGCAAACATGACGCTGAAAAAATCTGGCGGCTTACCTTTCAGAACAGCCTCGCTGTTAGCGGCGTAGAAACTAATCAGCACGAGATTTCCGTTGAAGACAAAACGCAATGGGTCAGGCTCTTTCGAGACAAACCCGCTCATAAGAGAAGCGCCTACAACGATCATGACGCCCGCACCAATAACGCTTACAAAATTTTTGGCAATGAGGAACTTGAGCCCGACAGCAATCGTCGAGAGTGTCAGAACAGTGATGAACATCGCACCTATCAAAAAGGCGCGCATTGTCACCCCTTCTTTTGAAGGAACTTCCTTCGCATTTGTCTCCATCAATACCTCCACAAATGGGAAAAACTATTTTGAGACAGATAAATATACCATAAAATGGGCATTTTGTCAATGTTTCCATACAAAAATCGCCCGTTTCGGGGCGATTTTGATTTGTTATTTTTTGATAGCCGCCTTCACAAAGGCTTTAAACAGCGGATGTGGACTCAGTGGTCTTGATTGAAACTCTGGGTGGAACTGGGCTCCAACAAAGAACGGATGATTCTTTAGCTCAACAATCTCCACCAAATCTTGTTCTGGGTTTACTCCCGAGATCACAAACCCAGCTTTCTCAAGCGCCTCGCGATATTCATTATTGAATTCATAACGATGACGATGACGTTCATCTACAAGCGCGGCGCCATAAGCCTTTCGAGCTGTTGTGTTCGACGCAAGCTTGCATGGATAAGAGCCAAGACGCAACGTTCCACCATAACTTCCCTCTTTGATCTTTTCATCTTGCCCAGGCAACAAATGAATCACGGGATGTTTTGTTTTTGGATCAATCTCTGTTGTGTTTGCATCTTTCAGCTTCAAGACATTTCGTGCATATTCAATCACCGCGCATTGCATCCCGTAACAAAGTCCAAGATACGGAATCTTATTTTCACGACAATAGCGAATCGCTTTAATCTTTCCTTCAATTCCACGCGATCCGAATCCTCCCGGAATCACAACACCGTCCAAATCATCAAGCTCTTTCAACTTCGCCGGTGACTTCTCATAGGCTTCCGAGTTGAGCCACACAAGCTTTGGTGTGCGACCATTCGCCCACGACGCATGCTTAATCGCTTCGATCACGGAAATATATGCGTCCGAAAGTGTGAAATCACCGGTCGAAAAATATTTCCCAATCACCCCAATCTTCACTTCGCCTTTTGTGTTTGCAATCGATGCAAGAAGTTTTTTCCATTTCACCACTTTTTTCAGTGGCAATTCTTTCATGCCAAACGATTTCAAAATTTTATCGCCAAACCCTTGTTTTTCAAAAACGATTGGAATTTCGTAAATAGATTTTACATCTGGAGAACCAATGACTTGATCTGCATGAACATTTGAGAACATGGCGAGTTTCTTTTTGCGGGGTTCGTCGATGGAGAGCGTTGAACGTGCAATCACAAAATCCGGATACAGCCCTGCGGCCATCATGGTACGTACGGCTTGTTGCGTTGGTTTTGTTTTCATTTCTCCAAGCGAACCTGGAACGGGCATATAGCTCACAAGGATGTTCCGCACTTGATCCGGATACTTCATGCGCATGAGACGTGCTGCTTCCAAAAACAAAATATTTTCGTACTCACCAACGGTTCCACCAATTTCGATCAATGTAAAATCCGCATTCGCACGCTCAGTTGCATGTTCAATACGCTCGATTACCTCATTTGGAACGTCTGGAACAACTTGAACGGTTCGACCGCCATAACCGAGATTGCGCTCGCGTTGAATCACAGACTGATACACACGCCCCGTTGTCATGTAGTTGATCGATAAAATCGATGTTTCCAAAAAACGCTCGTAGTTTCCAACATCTTGATCACATTCATCCCCATCAACCGTCACAAAAACCTCCCCGTGTTCAACTGGGTTCATGGTACCTGCATCCACGTTAATATATGGATCGATTTTAATCGCCGTAACCTTATAGCCTTTTTCTTGCAACACACGCCCTAGCGATGCAGTTGCAGCACCCTTTCCAACACCGGACATAACACCACCAACAACGAAAATAAATTTGTGAGACATAGGGGGAAAAATAGAAAAAAGAAAGTAGAGAGCAGAAAGGGAAAAAACAGAACTGGGGAGCGAGGGGTTGTTCAAATGCATTGGCGAGGACGCTTGCGGAGAGCTCGTCTGCAGTAGTTTGCCGAAGAGCGGACTACTCCCGCAGCCAATGTTTTTGAACTGCCCCGAGCGAATACACAATAAGTACAAACCAAAACAGAGTTAAAAAACTCTGTTTTGGTCTTAAGCACCTTCGACGGTTAATCGAATTTCTGCTCCGAAATCATGTGGAAGTTCAATTGCGACAGTCTTTGTACAAGGACTCTTAATAGGTTCTGCAAGATCTACCATTTCTTCATCGACATCAAAACCTGCTTTCTTTAAAGCTTTTGCAATCATCTTTTTTGTAACAGCTGCGTAGAGTACACCATCCTCGTTTACTTTTTCTTCAATCGTAATTTCATACCCATCCAACTTTTCTGCCATTTTCCCTGTTGCTACAATTGCCTTTTGCGATTGTTTCTTTGCGATTGTTTCGCGTTCTTTCATTTTACGCAAGGCTTCTTCTGTTGCGGGAACAGCCAAATTCTGGGGAAACAAAAAATTCTGAGCATGTCCGTCTGAGACCTCAACAACGGATCCCTCTTTTCCTAATGTTTGAACTGTTTCAAGAAGAATAACTTTCATATGCGCGTTAGTATATCACAAGAGTGTTTTCAAATCCGCAAGAACTTCATCTACATGCTTCTCTGGTTTCACATCTTCATAAATCTTTACAATTTTTCCCTTTGGGTCAATGAGAAATGACCAGCGTTTGATTCCCATGTATTCGCGACCCATGAACTTTTTCTTTCCCCAGACGCCGTAATCTTCAACGAGTGTCTTATTCTCATCCGCAAGAAGCGTAAATGGAAGCTCGTGCTTATCAGCGAATTTTGCATGACTTTTTGACGAATCAACACTCGCCCCAAACACAACGAGTCCAAGTTTCTTAAACGCTGGAAAATTATCGCGAATTGAACACGCTTCTTTTGTGCATCCTGGAGTGTTATCCTTTGGATAAAAATAGAGCAAAACCCATTTCCCTTTTTCATCTTTCAGAGAATGAAGTTTTCCAACCTGATCTGGTAACAAAAAATCTGGAGCTTGATCACCAACATTGAGTTTCATATTCATCAAGTTTAGCACAAAACAAAAAATCCCAATCTTACCTATGAAAAGAGGGATTTTTTTAAATGTTCGTTTACTTACACGACTTGCATGATTTCTTTGCAAGCAAGGAAACCGTTGAAAGACCTACCAAAATATAAATTATCTTTACAAGCATTGGCCATCCGCCAAAAAGAGCTTCTACGAGATTCCAATTAAAAAGACCAACAAGACCCCAGTTGAGTCCACCAATGATTACGAGACTCCATGTAAAGCAATGCATGCTGCACTTTTCACCTTTCATCATCATAGAAAAAAATTATGGGATAAATCGTAAAACTAAAGATATTTTATCAAAAAACAAGAAAGTCGTCGCCTACTGTGGATAACACCGGAAAGCGAAAGAGATAAAAAGAGGTGCTCGCGAAAAGCAAATAAAAACGGTAAGATATCACAAAACACTATTTTCTATGAATATTTCTACAAAAAACTCAGGAATCAACACTAGTCTTCAAAAGACTATAATAAAACAATTGGAGTCATACCGTAATCACCTGAAAGAAGTTCAAGAACATGGTGGATTCGATGCGCTCGAAAGTTCCATTAATCTCCCATTTTCAAAACATCTCGAACCAATCATTGAAAAAGCCAAAAGCTATCAAGGTAAATCTTTGCGCACGGTTGTTATCGTTGGAATTGGAGGGTCGAATCTTGGAACACAGGCGATTTATGAGGCTCTTCCAAAAAAAGATGTAGAGCTTATATTTCTCGACACAGTATCGAGTAGTCATTTCTTGTCGGTCGTCGAGAAACTAACAAAACGGTTGAAAAACAAAAAACAATTCCTGATCGTAACCATTAGTAAATCCGGCGGAACGTCAGAAACACTCGCAAATACAGAAACCCTTTTGTCCGCACTCAAAAAACCGTATGGCGATGTGCGCGATCGAATGGTTGTTATTACAGACGAAGGCTCAAAATTTCATGATGTTGCCATAAAACAAAAAATCGATTCACTCACCATGCCAAAAATGGTCGGAGGAAGATTTAGTGTTTTTTCAGCCGTCGGACTCTTCCCGCTCGCCGTCGCTGGATATGACGTACGCGCACTTTGTCGTGGAGCAAAAGCTACTGTAGAAGCAAGTCTTTCTTCAAAATTGGACGAGAACATTGCCACAACACTTGCAATCACAACACATCTCCAACAAAAAAATGGATACAATATTCACAATTCATTTTTCTTCGCCCCCGAACTTGAAAGCCTTGGAAAATGGGAACGTCAGCTCATAGGAGAGAGTCTTGGAAAAGAATTTGATCTAAATGGCAAGCGTGTAAACGCAGGAATCACGCCGATTGTTTCGATTGGCTCAACGGATCTGCACTCAATGGCACAACTCTACTTTGGTGGACCTCGTGACAAATTTACAACCATTGTATCTGTAAAGGATACGCATCGCGTATTCATTCCGCACAAACTTGTTTTTCCAAACCTTGTCGATCACCTTGCTGGAAAAACCCTCACAGAACTTATGAACGCTATTGTTGGTGGTGTTGTTGCGAGTTATCAAAAGGCCAAGCTTCCCTTTGTAGAATGTGTGTTTGAAAAACTTGATGAAGTTTCGCTAGGGATGTTTTTACAAATGCGCATGATGGAAATGATGTACCTCGCGCAACTAATGAACGTAAACGCATTTGATCAACCGAATGTGGAGATGTATAAGATGGAAACAAAGAAACGACTGGAGTAATTTTATGAAACGAGAAACACACCTCCGTATTTTTGAAACAATCGTAGGAGCCCTCTTTTTGCTCCCTCTTGTTTTTTATTCTGGGTTTTTTTCACCTTTTGGAACAACACAAACAATTCTCTTTATCACCCTCATAGAATTCGCTCTACCGTATTATCTTTTTTTATTACACAAATTTCCTGAACATAAACCATCTTTTCGAAACCCATTCATTCTTGCTTGGATCGGATTTTTATCTACCCTCACTATCTCTGCAATCATTGGTGTTGATCCGTGGAACAGTTTTTTTGGAAATGTAAGCAGAACAGATGGTCTCATTTTACATTATCATCTTTTTGCGTTTTTTTTCTATCTCCAATTCTTGTTCCAAACAAAAAAACAAATCGCCAGTCAATACACTCTTTATCTTATCTGGATCACAACCGCGGTCGCCATCATTGGCATCTTACAATATTTCAATATAATTTCATTATTCTCGGGTGACATACATACAGGTCGCGTTTCATCAACTCTTGGAAATCCTAATTTTTTTGCCGCTTCACTCATCATTCCATTCTTTTTTTCAATCAATCAGTTTTTTTCAAACTCATCACGCAATCATCGACTTATCTACGCAGGCATCATCAGTATTCTCTTTTTAGGAGTCATTGCATCAGGTACACGCGGAGCATTACTCGGAATCATAAGTGGTCTTTTATTTGCGGGTGTCTTATGGGTCTTTAAACAATCATCAATACACACTCGTAAGCGTATTACGACCCTTCTTATTCTTTCACTTCTTGTAAGTGGTAGTATTTTTTTAAGCATACGTACTTTCTCATCAGAGAACACTGCCCTATATAGACTTACGCATTTTGCAGATGAAAGTACCGGCACTCGTCTCGTCTACTGGAATCTTGCGATAAAAGGATGGCTTGATCGTCCACTGTCTGGTGTTGGTCATCAAAATTTTTATCATATAGCAGACAAACATTACGAGAAAGAATTATATGACAAAAGCGGATCGTGGCCAGACAAAGTGCATAATACCCCTCTTGAAATCCTTGCAACAGGAGGAATATTTGCCTTTCTCTTTTATGGCTTCATGCTCATATCACTATGCAGACAACTCTGGCAAAACCCAAAACAATCAATAAACAATAAAATATTTTTCATCTCTGCCCTCACTGCTTATTTTATTCAAAACTGTTTTGGTTTTGATACAATCATTCCACTTGTTCAGATATCATTTCTGTTTGCAATAATGACCTTATTACAAACAAGCAATGAAAAAAAACCCTTTCCTCTTATTTGGTCAGGTAGTGCATTTGTAATTATCATCGTCATCATGGGAGGATTTCTCATTCCTACTGTACGTGAACTCAACCTTCTTCATTCAGCCGATATCAAAACGGGTTACAACAACAAAGCCGCCCTTGAGGACTTAGAACGTGCAAAAAAACTTTCGTTCATCTTTGATATTGAACGTATCGGAAAACTTCTTTATTTACTTCAAAAATCAGAAGTAAGTACTAATACATCACAAGAAATAACAAATAAACGCATAGCCGATCTCTCTATTGAGATAAATAAACAAGTTGTAAAACGTCATCCTCAAAAAGCTTTTGTTTGGTTTGTTTATGCAAATGCACTCAATCTACATACCTATGTCTATCAAGGAATAAATAAGGAAGAATCCTTTAACGCCGCTGAACGGATCCTTGAACTCGCACCAACACGCGCGGAAGGATTCGTTGTTTTATCTAATCTTCATGATATAAACAACGAACCCACACAAGCATTATTTTATGCACAAAAATCAGTTGAAATCGCTCAAAATGATCCAGAAATTCTTTGGAATCTTGCGTATATATATTTAAAGCAAGAACAAAAAGATTTGGCGGCTGAAATTGGTTTAAAAAGCATGAAAGCTGGATTAATTCCAACAAACGTTGATTCTCTCAATTGGCTGATTGATTATTTTGTAGAGAAACAAAATACAGAAAACGTTGTTTTTCTTTATGAAAGATCCGTCTACTTTGCCCCTGAAAAGATCGCATTGCTCCCCAAACTCGCCGCTGCGTATGCTTTAAACAATCAAAAAAATAATGCAATAGATACAGCCCTTCTTCTCAAACAAAAAGATCCTTCGAGCGGACCTGAAGTAGATGCTTTCATTCAATCTCTCCGCTGATAATCCGTATGCATATATGAATCAATCGATTGTTTCGATCATCATTCCAACCCGCTTTAGATCAGAAGCCTTAAAAAATGTTTTACTTGATATCGCGGCACAAACCATAGATCAGCAAACAATTGAGGTATTAATTTTTAATGATGGAAACGATGCGGAAACGACTCAGCTCGTAAAACAACCTTGGCCGTTTCGTCTTCAGTATTTTTATTCATCTGAAAAAACAAATTCGTGTCGTAGTCGCAACGTCTGTCTTGATCACGCACAAGGCGAATGGATTATTTTCCTTGATGACGATGTACGTTTTGAAAAAACATTTCTTACATGGGTACAACAACAATCAAAAACCTATTCCCTTTTTTCATGTCGTATAACAAAACCTCCGCACAACCAAAAGAAACGCGGGGTCATTAAATTTCTTTCACAGATGTTTTTACGCGGAAAAACCCTTCCATTACTCGGATTTTCTATTGAAGGATACGAAGATAAACTTAAACACCCCATACACGTTGATCACCTTGTTGGTGCGGTCATGGTCGTTAAACACGATCTTGTGCGTACAATCCGATTTGATGAGTGGATTGGGGAAGGAACAGGATTCCTTGACGATTTAGAATTCATAAAAAAAATTCGTCTTACACATCATATTCCTGCCTGGTATATATCCTCATTTGATGTTCTGCATTTACAAGCACCCTCTGGCGGAAACAGAGAACATGATCACAAACGATGGTTCTATTATTACCAAGCACACAAAATTTATTTTTTCAGAAAATATTTTCATTCCTATCTTCCAACAATTCTCATCATAAGCTTTATCGAGGCACTGTTACGCTCTATTCAAAAACGAACAAATCTAATTCCAACCTATGTCCGAGCAACACAATACGGACTGGCTCAAACAATCTAAGATATTTATTTGGCAAGGTGGATGGAACGGCGGTGCCGAAACTGTTATGTTTGAGATGGCCAAGTTTTTACATGACACCTATCAAATCACGCCAACCCTAGGTGTTTTCAAGGAAAACGTTGATGAACAAAAACCATTCCCACAAATCACCATTGAGACACCATTCCCTAAATTGGTCGCCTATAAAAATCTAATCGCATCATGGAAGCTACGCAAACAACTGCAAACATTTGATCTTGTCATCACACACTCCGGCGGATTTTGGAAAACAAAACAGAATCATTTTGCATATCATGAACCTGGCGATCTTTTTCGTTTATTTGCAGCACTCCCTCTCAAATCTAAAATAGGATATACGATTCCGCTTCTGTTCTCGATCTATGGACTCCGTACGGCAGATCTCCCGATTGCGGCTTCCAAAAAAGCCGAACATTTTTTTGATCAAGTGGGTGTGAAGTCGTTTCTTTCAAGTTCAAACTTTATTGATATTTCCCAACTTCCCAACTCAATTCAACATACCCACGATTCTTCACAGCCATTCCAACTCGTTTTTATTGGTCGAGATGATAAGATAAAAAATCTTCCGTGGCTTGAACGCACCTGTACTCGAATTGCAAAAACATCGAACATTCATTTACATGTGTTTGGAATCAAAAAACCGGATACAGAACACATCACGTATCACGGTTGGGTACAAGAAAAAACGATTTTCGATTTTTTAACACATCGGGCACACGCGTTTATTCTTGCCTCCCTTTTTGAAGCAAGTCCGCTCGTACTGCTTCAAGCACTTGCCTGTGGAACTCCATCCCTCGTCAAAACATCTGCCCTTCCAACAGAACTCACATCTTTTGTATCCTCTTTTGAAGATGAGACAACCCTCGAGCAAAAAATTACAATGTTAATCACAACATATACAAGGGCATCGGAAATCGCAGCAAAAAACGCATCCATTATTCGACGTACATATGACAAACAATTCATTCTTAAACGTGAGTTCGAAGCCATTGCGTCACGGATTTTGGCAACACATCTAGAATCCCAAAAAATACCGCCGGAAAATCTTTAAGCGGATAGCGTAATTCCCGAAACACGAACCAACGAGCGCGTGTAACATTCCAAACTCGTTTCCAGACACTTCGGGTCCGCGTTAAACTGTTTGCATGAATGCGATACCACACCAAAACATCCGGCATGTTTGCCACATGAGAAATTTTCATCACACGTACATACATCTCCCACTCAAATCCAGGAAGAAAGGTATCATGATACGGTCCAGCTGCCGCTAAAATCTCTCTGCGATACATCACAGTACTATGCACAAACGGATTGAATCGAATAAGCACGCGATGAATATCTTCGTGCGCGAGCGGAGCAGATATAAGCTCACCCGTCTTTGTTCCATCCTCTTTCATAATCTCTGCAAACGACCCAACCATTCCAACTTCTGGATGCTGTTCCAAAAAATGTCGCTGTACTTCTAATCGGTTAGGCTCTGAAACATCATCTGCATCATTAATTGCAATATACACACCACGCGCAAGAGAAATTGCCTCATTTAATGCCGAAATTCGCCCCTGACGCACGCGATGATAAACACGAAATCTTCCGTCCATGGAATGATAGCGATCAAGACATGCAGCTGTACCGTCTGTTGAGCCATCGTCAATAATTACCGCTTCCCAATCAGACTCGGTCTGATGTAGAAATGACAAAAGCGTTTCTTCAAGAAACGCTGCTCCGTTAAAGACGGTCACAATAAAACTAAAACGTGGTTGCGTGAAGGATTCCATAAATTCCCAATATGTTGCATGAAGAATTGAAACAATCTGCAGACCGCTTAATGTACTATTTGCGTACACAACTCACACCAAACGGCTTTGAAGCCAGAACATTTTACGGTGAGATTTTTACCCTTCTTGGATGTGAGTATTCTGATTCAGAATGCACATTTACACAAGATCTTGTAAAAGGACATGTGGAAAAACTCAAAACACTCGAGGAAGCACGTCAGCATCAAGAATTTCATCTCTATGCATACTCTCTGCTCTCCCCCGCTTATCAAGCATTCTTTGATGCACCAAATTTGCATTTCAAACACACAATTCGCGCAAAACCCACAAACTGGATTCTTCTCAGAGGAATCGCCAAGATACGTTTTGGTTCCATCTTCGAAAAACAATTCTGGAAATGGATTCTTCTAATCGTCATTCAATACAACACACGAGATGGATTCATTTTAGATCGTGGAATTGGTGCCATGATTCGCAAAGAAGAAAAAGATGTCTATCTTTCAGATCAATATCAAGCATTTATGCTTGTGCTCCTCACAGACTTATTCGATCTCACAAAAAATCCATTGTATTTAACATCATTTGAAAAAGGACTAACTGCATTACTCTCTCATCAAACAGAAACGGGTGAGATCATTCGTTTTGGTCGAGGGCGTAAACAAATTTTTGGTTACGGATCTATTTTATACGCACTTTCATGGAGTATTATAAAACAACACAAAGACGAACATGTTTCATCACTTCGACAAATTTTTATGCATGTTCGCTCATTTCAAAACACAGATGGATCCTTCCCGCTTGTTTTAACCAAAGGAGACGATCCATCTATGTGGGAGCGATACAATAATTTATTTGACTACCTACCGTTTCTTGCAACAATGCTCTACCGATCTGCACATCTACTTAAGAAAGATTCTGTTTCTTAACGTGTTTTTTTGCAAAGAAAATCACGTGATACGACAACCAACCGAATTCACGTGCATATTCCCATTGGGAAACATGACGCTGTGTGCGAATTAAATAATCTCGAAAAAACGGTCGAAGAATGTACGTTGTTAAAAAAAAGAATTGTGACAATCCGACACCACGACGTTCATATTGAACCAGAGGAAAATCTTGTTTCAACAACGCGTGTAATTCGCGCAGAGTGTAATGATGATGTGTTGGTTTTTTCCAACGTAAACATGCAAGAATATTTTCTGGATCTACAATACGCGAAAGTCCCGCATAAGGTGTCGACCCAATAAACAATCCACCATCTACCAAAATCCGTGCAATTTCTTTCACGGTTTTTTGATCATCATCCACATGCTCAAGTACATCTAAATTAAGAGCAGCATCAAATGAAGCGTTTGAAAACGGCATGTGTTCCACATTTCCAGATACAACATGTATTTCTGTTTTTTGCAGAATTTGTTGCGTATGAGCGACAGCCTTTGGATCTCCGTCAATTCCTGTGAGATTGGTAAACCCATGTTCCGAAAGCGATACGAGCGTTTCACCAAAACCACATCCAACATCAAGAATCACAGATTTTTTTGGTTCTGATAAATTTTCCAATAAACCTTGTCTTGCGCGATCTGATCGATTCATACATCAATGTTTACAGTAAAAAAGATTCTCACCATCGGTGATGGGATGTTACAAAAAAATTTAAATCCAACATTTATCTGACTCAGAGTGAGATGTTTTTTACCAAAGCACAAGAAGATACAAGACGAATTTTTTCTCCTTTTTCGAGCCGACCGAGTCGATAGGATGTTAGAGGTAATAATCTATAACTTTGTTTTTTTAACCAAGTCCATGAATGTTTTTTCTCTCCGCGATACAAGAGCCTTCGTTTGAGTCCACAAATAGACAAAAAATGATTCCACACAGCAGGAATGGCTTTATTATAAAATGAGTAATTCAATTTTGTTACAATAGATGTATCTGATGTTGGAAGATAACGAATGTGAGCGATCCAAAAACCAGGCTCGTCTCGGACGTACAAAAAGGGAACAAACGATGCGGGAGCCTCGTGTTGTAAAACACGAATACATATTCCACCCGAGAGTCCCTCAAATCGAATTGTGTTATGTTCTGGATCAACCGGAAATTGATGATAAATATTTTCGTCTTTGTGCAAAATAATTTTTTCATGAATAACCGCGGAGTCAAACCATGCTTTTGGAAACACATAACGAGATACAAAATCAAGAAGCTCAGTTTGTTCTGTCGCTTCAAATGTGTGCATGCGAAAAATTTCCCCATTCGATTCAGACTCATCAATTGAAAGCACACCTTTCCCATCCGTCATCTGAATACGTCGTTTTGAATTACAAGACGATTCAGTACACACCTCAACAAATTTCTCTTGTGATATATACTGTCCTGTTCCCTTTAATGAAAAAAAAGAACGTGAGTCTGCAAATTCAATCCCCCAAAATTCTTGCCCGAATAAAAACAGATTCGGTTGTCGAAAATCGATTTTAGACATATTCTATGAAAAACCTATGAACATCCTCCACATCAATAAATTTTACCCACCCTGGATCGGAGGGATTGAAACAATAGTATCCGAAATCTCTGAAATGTTACAGCACACCGGGCATGTAAATACTGTTTTGGTTTGTCAAAGCCAAATTGATTCAAATCAAAGTGAAGTCCTGAATGAAGTGAAGATTGAACGTGCCAAAACCCTTGGTTCCTTTTTTGGCATGCCCATCTCCCTTGATTTTTTCTTTGCGTTTAAACGTGCATCACGCAACACAGACGTTATCTTGCTTCATCACCCGTTCCCTCTCGGTTTTCTTGCAGCGCTTCTTTTTGCAAGAAAAAAACGGCTTGTTATTTTTTATCATGCAGACATTGTGCGTCAAAAAAACGTCGCACTTCTTCTTTCTCCTCTTTTTCACACCGTTCTTTCTCGCGCGTCTGACATTCTTGTCACAAGCGATCAACTTACACAATCTTCCCCACTTTTGCATCGCTATCAAAAAAAATGTACAACCATTCCACTTTGGATCGATGAAATAAAATTAAAACAAACCAGCGAGACAGAACAATCATCCAAAAACATCAAACAAACATTTGGACAACCTCTTCTGTTAAGTGTCGGTCGTTTAGTTTCCTACAAAGGTTACGAATTTCTCATTGATGCACTTCAATCCGTTTCTGCACATGCGCTGATTATCGGAACAGGTCCACTCAAACAAACCCTTCTTGAACGCATCCATCGAAATAACCTTGACGATCGTGTCATGATTATCGATCCCGTAGAAGATCTTGCACCCTATTATTATGCCGCGTCTGTTTTTGTGTTACCATCGATCACAAATGCGGAAGCATTCGGTATCGTGCAACTAGAAGCGATGTTTTGTGGCTGCCCCGTGATCAATACATCCCTTCCGACTGGCGTTCCGGAAGTGAGTCTTCACAATCAAACAGGACTTACTGTTGAACCAAAAAATACACAGCAACTTGCGCAAGCAATCAACACACTTCTCAACAATGAAACGTTAAGGAAACAATTTGCCGAACAAGCACATCATCGCGCCGTCACCCATTTTTCAAAAAAACGATCTCTTCAAGTCCTTGAATCCGTCTTGTTGAAAACCACCTTATGATCTTCCGACACAAATTCGCCATTCTCCCCTTCTTTCTTTTGGCGATTCCAACATTCTGCATCTTTGGAGTCAGTTTATGGCTGACACTTTCTTGGCGCTATCCCACAGGACTTACCGAAGAACAACTACAAACACACATCGTTCTTTTCAGCACCATTGGTTTCATCTGGCTCATCCTCTTCTACGCCTTTGGTCTCTTTGATCTCAAGACACGAAAACATCCGATGGATCTTATTTCTGCCCTCCTTGGCGCAAATGTTCTTGGTCTTGTTGTAGCTGTTGTTTTTTTCTATTTCCAACCAAACTTGATTATTACCCCTCGACGATTCTTGCTCGTTGATACGTTTTTTGTTCTTGTCTTTTCAACGATGTGGCAATTTTTTGTTCGATCCATGGCGCGCAAACTGGTTCGACAAACGGTGTATTTTGTAAACCTGAAAGCAGAATATGAGGCGTGTCAAAAAGAACTCACCTCGCTTGAACACACCATACAGGTTCATTCTATTCAAGATTCTGATCTCCTCACCCTGACAAAAAAAACAGACCAAGCACGCATATTTATCGTGCCAATGAATCCACAATTCTCTGCAGACATCCTTGAACAGTTCGCTCATCTCCACGCACACGGCGCAACCTTTATTCGATTCAATGATTTTTACGAAGAACTCTTCCGACGTGTTTATACGACAACCTTAAATAGCTGGTGGATCTTGGAAAACACACACAAAACCTCTGTTGGCTTTTACCCGATCATTAAACGTTTTCTCGACATCATCTTCGCCATACTCATTGCATTCGTCTTTCTCTTCACCTTCCCCTTCATCGCTCTTCTCATCAAACTCTCAGATGGGGGAAAAATCTTTTTTACCCAAATACGATTGTCCGTAAATGGCACTCCATTCACGATCTACAAATACCGCACCATGCGTGCCGGAACACCAAATAACACATGGACGGCGGATCATGATCCACGAGTCACAGCTATCGGACGATTCTTGCGCACAACACGACTCGATGAACTACCACAATGGATCAATATCCTTCGTGGGGACATGAGTCTCATTGGGCCGCGCCCAGAACAAGCTGG
This sequence comes from uncultured Gammaproteobacteria bacterium, assembly GCA_964402425.1. Classification (GTDB taxonomy): domain Bacteria; phylum Patescibacteriota; class Patescibacteriia; order UBA9934; family GWF2-40-263; genus XYB2-FULL-45-11. Next base: position 57,806 of record CAYOCD010000003.1, read on the forward strand.
TATTGTCGAAAAACTCAAAGAAGAAATTCCTTTTTTTGAATCACGTCACGCGATTCGTCCCGGTCTCATTGGATGGGCACAATTACACGTCTACGCAGGCAATGCCGCAGAATCAAAACAAAAATTACAATACGATCTTTATTACCTAAAACACAGATCATTCTTGTTCGATCTAGAAATTCTTCTAAAGACAATCGCACATGTCTTTTTTCTTCAAGGGAAATAAACAAGGTCGTTACAAAATAAATACAAAAAACTCCTTCGGGAGTTTTTTGTTTGATGAAGTCAACATGATTATCGTGCACGTATAGTAAGCATAAGATCCGAAACGTTCATTCCTGTTACACCTGTTTCGAGATATGATCTTGTTTTCTGAAAAAAAGCAAAAGAATCGTTCTTTGCTAAATAAGATTCTGGTTTAAGTCCAAGAGTTTTTGCTTTTTGTTTTACAAGATCATCAACAAATGCACCCGCAACAGATGAATGATCGATTCCGTCGGATGCACAAGAGAGCACAAGTGAATCTTCATGTAACGAAGATAGCGCCCCAAGCGCAAACTCTTGATTACGTCCGCCAATCCCCGATCCACGAATTTGAACGGTTGTTTCTCCGCCCGCAATAAGAACCTCTCCGGGTTTCACCAGTTCCACAAACATTTTTCCTTTCTCTCGCGCTTCACCTTGAAGATTATTTGAATAGAGAACAGGTTTATATCCGAGTCTTTTTGCTTCTTTCATCATTGCCGTTGTCGCAATAGCGTTTGAGACGACACAAAAGTTTGAAACACGTTCAAACAAATACGGATCCTTTGGTGTCTCAATCAAATGACACTGTGGTAATTTACACACGGTCAGCACCTGATATTTTTCTAAAATACGCTTTGCATCTTTTGCGGTTGTTGTATCAAGGAATGTAGGTCCGCTTGCGACCATGCTGAGATCATCTCCCGGAACATCCGAAAAAATTAATCCAACAACGGTTGCAGGAAATGCCAATCGAACAAATTGTCCACCCTGAATTTCTGAGATGTGTTTCCGTACGGTATTCATCTCTTGAATGGTTGCCCCTTTTTGCATGAGCACTTTTGTGATTGCCGTGATGTCATAACATTCCAATTGATACGGCCAACACAAAAGGGCAGATCCACCTCCGGATACAATCGTGATCACAAGATCTTGTGAATCAACCGCTTTGAGCAGCCCAACAATTTCTCCCGTTGCACGAATGTTCTCATAGCTCGGAAACGGATGCGTTCCTACAATACTCTTCATGTGCTTCAGTGTTCCTTTTTTCACATCAAGAATAATGCCGTCCGTGATTTTGTCTCCCAAAATCTTTTCAAGAGCTTTCGCGGCTTCAAGCGATGCCTTCCCAATTCCAATCACAAATACACGTCGAAATGATTTTAGACGATATGTTTTTTTGCCAATCAAAAGAATATCTTGTTTAAGCGAAACGATTTGCTGTACCGCATTTTGCGTTTCAATCGCTCGTAATCCCGCTTCCAAAACAGAACACGCATCACGGCGCAAACCTGTTGTTGCAATCGCTGTATAATTTTTAAGGAGATGCTTGGCGGACATAGTTATGGAGCGAGAAAAATCGGCAAGATGAATTGATCATCAAATGTTGATTCCCCAGATGGATTATCTTTTTGAAAAATCAACGAATACATTCCCACCATGTCCAACCGTTGATCCCCTGCGACTTCAAATGTGATCTCCCCGTTGAATGGAACAAAATCTGTTGTCATCCAATCACCGTCTGCCTGCATGATCTCTGTTGCAATGAGTTCTCCTGCTGGATTTAAAAGCTTCACCGGAAAACTCGCCTCAAAAAACCATGTTCCGCGCGCACGACCCGCAATCTTACAGGTCGTCTTTGGAGACTGAAGATAACAAACGGGAACAGATGAATTTTCATCTGTACGCGGCAATGTTATTTCAAGAAGATCTTTGTAAGACATTGGGGGTGTTTCTTGTGTAGGTGTTGGGGTTTCCGCTCGCAATGCCGTTTCATCCGTTACGGGTCTTATTTGTGCAAAACGCGTTACATTCATACGATAGACAAACAACCCAACGGGGACTAAACTCAACATGATCAAAATGAAAATATATACACGTTGTTTGTGATTCATATACAAACATCATACAATATCCATACTCAATCGCCTATGTCATCCCCTATCAAAACACGTGCCATCTCCTTTTTATATCGTTTTGTCCTCAAGCCAATCTTGTTTCGTTTTGATGCACAAGATGTTCATGATTCTATGACGTTTTTTGGTGCACAACTTGGCAAACAAAAATGTTTCCGAACCCTCACATCCCTCTCATTCAATTTCAAAAACGCATCACTGCATCAAACAATTCTTGGAATCGATTTCAAAAATCCCATCGGTCTTTCTGCAGGTTTTGATTATCGCGCACAACTCACAGAAATTCTTCCGTCCATCGGAATGGGATATGGCACTGTCGGAACCATCTCAAACAAACCCTATAACGGAAATCCAAAACCTATGCTCGGACGTCTCCCAAAATCAAAATCACTTTTGGTGAACAAAGGATTTAAAAATGACGGAATCGACGCACTCATAAAACAGCACCAAGGAAAAACGTTTTCTATTCCCATTGGTCTCTCTCTCGGAAAAACAAATCAAAAAGAACCCATGACACAAGAAGAAGCCGTTCAAGATGTTGTTAACGCATTTAAAAAAGCCGTAAACGCAAATCTTTCCTTTTCGTATTTCGAACTCAATATCTCTTGCCCAAACTTGATCGGAAACATTTCTTTTTATCCCACAGAAAATCTCAAACAATTATTAACCGCTCTCGCAACCATACAGATCCATAAACCCATCTTCATCAAAATGCCCATCACGGAAACAGATGAAGCAACAAGATCCATGCTCAAGACCATCGAACCATTCCCTTTCATCAAAGGGGTCATTTTCGGAAATCTTTGGAAAGACCGCTCGAGTTCTGATTTTGATACGGAAGAAATCACCAAAGCAACCAAAGGAAACTTTTCCGGAAAGCCAACATTTACTCGATCAAATGAACTCATTGCCCTTGCCTACAAAGAATTCGGTCATCGATTTGTTGTTATCGGATGTGGGGGTGTCTTCAGCGCAGAAGATGCATATAAAAAAATTCGCCTTGGTGCATCCCTTGTTCAAATGATTACAGGCATGATTTATGAAGGTCCACAAGTTGTGGGAGAGATCAATCGTGGACTTGTTGCGTTTTTGAAACGAGATGGGTTTGTGGCTATTTCAGATGCGATTGGAGTTGATGTGAAATAAAAAAAGACCTCACAAGAGGTCAGGAAGAGAGAGGATCGATTCTCATCGAATCGCTGGAATGAACAACGCCATTTGGCGGAACGAAGCACCGAAAACAGCGCGGTTCGTATTTGTCTTCGCCACCAACTTCTTCTACAGTCTGATTGTCTGTAAGACGTTGTGAGCGCGTCCCCTCAAGACTTCTGCATTGTGCGCAGACAGCCTTAAGTTTATGGACATCATTTGCAAGACTCATCATCTTTGCCACAACAACAAACGGCTCTTCACGAAAATCAAGGTCAAGTCCTGCGACTAAAACACGTTTTTCCATTCGCAAGAGCTGTTTGATCACATCGATCAGATCTTCTTCAAAGAACTGCGCTTCATCAAAACCAATCCATTCATATGCATCAAGCACATGATCAAAAATCGCCGATGCACCTGAAATGAAAATAGTGTCCCCCGTAAACTCACTTCCAGAACGAACCTTACGCGTGTCTTTTGTGGGTCGAACAAGAAGAACTTGAATGTGCGCAATACGCCCGAGTTCCAATTGCCCAATCAAGGCACGTGATTTACCGGACCACATGGAACCGGTATACACGATCAATTCCGGAATCTGTGGACTTCTCATTTGGATCCTCCAGCACATAGCCGCGATCATTATAACGCATCAAGTTCAAAACACCTGTGGACAAAAATCCTTCACGCCCCTCCGATTTTTTAGACCTTGCACCTCTTTACAACTTATGGCATTCTATTCTCTAGCCAGCCCTGTTCGTCGTAATAGGACGGTGTCATTAATTATTGTGTCTTGTTTCTATTATGAACAACAAGCTTTTCGTAGGCAGCATTCCTTGGAAAACAACGGAAGATGACCTTCGCGCCGCATTCGGCGAATTCGGAACAGTCGTTTCAGCTCGTATTATCACAGATAAATTCACAGGCAAGAGTCGCGGATTTGGCTTTGTGGAAATGTCGAATGATGAAGAAGCGCAAGCGGTTATTGCAGGTCTTGATGGAAAAGATTTTCAAGGACGCCCAATTGCTATTTCCGTTGCACGTCCAATGGAAAACAAAGCAGCATAATAGTACACCAAAAAAAACACTCCGCCTTGGCGGAGTGTTTTTATATTGACATCTTCTAAAAATCATTTTATGCTTTCGTCTTCGTTCTTTTCAAAGAGGTGCAATTTGGAACTAAAACAACTGTTTATGTACCCAGTTGGGGCCTATCTTCTTGCGCATGATGCCACAACACAACAATGGGTAGGAGCGTTTTGTTGGAGCGGTGAACAAATCTTTCGTGTCATGAGCAAATGGAATATCTCCACTGATCAAAGCATGGAAATAACCACCAGACTTAATAAACCTGAGTTTGCTCTTGTTCCAAAAACAAACGTGCGTCAACCTATCTATATCGATGGAATGATCGCTATGCGTATTGCACAACAGTTTGATCATGTTAACACCCTTTATCAGATAGGGGTCGGAAAGCAACTCGCTGCATTCCCTCCTATTCCACCAGAACAAATCATCGTCTGTGTTGTTGACATGGACACACAGACAGATCGAGCTGCCGCTCTTTTCTACACAGATCCCGCAGGAACGCCAAACATGGTGATTATCCGCAATCAACTTCAAAGTCTCACAGTCCTCTCGTTTGATTGGATGGATGAAGAGCAAAAAGCTTCTTGTCAAAACCATTTGAAACATCTTCCTGTAATGGGAGATGATGATCTCGAAGTTCCCATCCTTGTTCAAGGAGAAATCGTCAAACTCTTGATTGCCAGCTTTGTCACTCACAACACAATAGCGTCCGTCAATCAACACAGCTAACGCAACAGCCGCAACGGCTGTTTTTTATTGACGTAATATGGTTCTTCTGTTTAAATCCATCGTCGATCAACACGACAAGAGGACATCAACATGCATCGCATCTTGGATCTCGGCAAACAAAAGCCATACGATAAAGAACCACCAAACGCATGGGTGTTTCGCGTCCTTGATCTGGATCCGAAAGACTCCTCCGGAAAAGAACTTCGATCGTACGGTGGCCGATTGTATTATGGATTTCCACACGCATCCATCCAATCCTTTACTTGTCTGCGCAATTGTTCGTATGAGGTTCAATTAGCCATTGAATCATGGATGGAGTTTACATCTGTTCCAGATGATCATTCCCGCGCCGCACTCATCGTCATTTTGGATCAAGATGAAAGAGCAATCTTGCTACAACGGAAGGATCTGAGGCACCCAAATCCTGCGTGCCGTGGACGCTATTCCCTTTTTGGCGGCTCGCCACACATTGGAGAAACGATTCATCACGCCGCTCTTCGCGAACTTCTAGAAGAAATTCGCGAACCAGAATTGGAACGGTATTTAGATCAAATGAAACATGTCGATGATCTGATTCTAGATTCTGTTCAATGGCCAGGAGAATTTGTTGCTTCGATCTTTTTCTTACCCCTCCCAAACACGATATTCATGAAGCTTGCGATTCGAGTCGCCTTTCAAAACAATGTATCCGAATCTGTCGGTGCACTAATCACCCGAACAGAGTTCAATCAAATTCTTTGGTCACAAGAAATTCACGAACCCGGACATCACTTTGTTGCCTCACATCATCTGGCAATTGAGCGAGTGCTCGTCTCACTCTCACATGATTCGTAAATCCCATACACTCACCACTGTTTCAAAAGAAACGGTGTTTTTTTATTTTATTTGACCATGTAAGCAACAGAGAATCCTTCCGACCTCCATTGACAAAAACAAGTTCTCGTCTTATTGTGTTGCGTCGCTTGTTCTTTCTCTTTCAAACAACCTTACAGGAGGTTTTGTGAGCACACCCCAAAATATTTTGCTTGTTGTTCAAACACCAGATCATGAAGGTACTGGCCATGAATTCCTTGTAGGAAGGATGGACTTCGCCAAGTTTGATCGAAACGTGTGGGAAAAAGGAAAATCAGACGAACTGATTCTTGCTCTTGCCCTCATGAAACAACAAGGGGTCGGTCACTGCCGCGCTGAAATTGACGTAGGAACATTTGTTCAATCCATGCAAGAAAGAAACGATGACGTTGAGCGAGTTAAGCTTGATTTCGCCCTTCCCACTCCAGATGAAGTTGCAAATGCAGCCTTGCGCAGGGACAGAGCGATTATTGCGAAACAAATCACTAATTTCGAAATGCGCATTGATGGGTGCAATAAATTCATTGCCTCCACAGAAGCCAAATTGGAAGCATATCGTACGCACCTCAAGCAACCGAACCTCCTCGTCGGAATTCGCCTTCATTACGAACACGTATTGATTGCAGACAAAATAACAGATCTCCATGTCGTGCGAAACGAACAGAAACAAACCTATCAGAATCTGAAACGAGCACTCGCTTTGCAAAAGCGACTAAATGACAAAAAAGAGACCTGACAAATTCAAATCTTTCGTTCTTCATCACTCATACATTGAGTGATTTTTCTTTTTACTGTTCTTTGACACAAACAAAAAACATCGATACTGTCATCCCAGAGAAACAACACGAGGTGTCGTATGATTTCGCCCTGGATCTCTCTTCTGTATTTGTGTCTCGCGATTATTGGTTCCATCTTTCTTGCTCGTTATCTATCAAGAAAGTCCTTTCCAAAATTACGAAACACAGAAAATTCAAAGAAGGCATTTATCAATTACAACTGGAATGGGCTCATAGTGCAATTTAACGCAACACATAAAGATCTCAACGCAGATCGTCTTGATCGTGCCTATAAGGTCTATCACCGCATCATGGTTCTCGCCTACCACAGAAACCTCCTCAGAGAAGAAGGAGATCCTCATGTACATCGCATCGCACCATTCGATAAAGATGTAGACATGTTCTGGCGACTTCACGCTTCTCAACCAGACTACGATGCGTGGTGCGAAGCGTGCTTTGGTGGTCAGATGCGTCCTCGTGTCGAAACCTATGAAGAACCTTTGTGGCAAACACTCGAAGAACGTCAAGCAACAAAACTTGCCTATAAAAAGAAATACGGTCTCCTCTCAAACACAAATTCAGATGACGGTTTCATTCCACCTGTCATCGTTGTATAAACTCTTCACGTCCATCGGGACGTGTTTTTTTATCCATCACTTTGACAGGACAAACAGATCTGATAACGTCTCTGCTACACATCTCGAGGTCTTCTCATGCAACTCGTGAATGCGCACATTTACCCAACGGGAACTTTTTTGCTGGGCCGCGATCGTAAAAATACTCCACACGGAGTCTTTTGCTGGAGCGCGGAGCAAATTGCCCTCATTGCAAGTGACTGGCGACTCACACAAAAAGACGAAAGACGTCTTGGAGAAATTCTCTTAAAAGAAGAGATTTCGATAACAGCAAATCAAGAGCCGCAGCTGATACACGGAATTGGTGCCGCGCTTATCGATGAGCAATTCAAAACCCTGCAAAACATACGCGATATAACAAAGCCAGGAACAACCATTCCTCTTACACGGGCCCAAATCTACCACCAAGTCCTTTCGCATAAACCGCAAGAACAAGAAGCAGCTCTTCTGTTCTACATCACCCCAAAAGGTGAAGCCACACTTGCTCACATACGAACACAAGACCAAGCTGCTGAATTGTTCATGTGGGAAGATTGGATGCAAGAAAGTGGAGTCGAGATCATTCACAGCGCGATGTGCATTCTTCCTGAAAACGATCGATTCAATCAACACATTACATTCGTATGTGGGGATCTGATTCAACAGCTCATTACGGCACAGGTCATTTACCGACAATTCTTTCCCGAGGACTCAACCGCCAAAAACTAGGCGGTTTTTTCTTTATTCAATCCCCCATGGAATCATTGACGAATCTCGTTTTACCTGTTATCCTTCGCCCATTATGAAAGACTTTCGAAATATTGCGATTATCGCTCACGTTGACCATGGAAAGACCACGCTTGTGGACGCCATGCTCAAACAGTCCGGAACGTTCAACGAACGTGACGTTATTGAGGTTTGTGTCATGGATTCAAACGAACTTGAAAAAGAACGTGGAATTACCATTTACGCAAAAAACACTGCCATTCAAATTGGCGACACAAAAATCAACATTGTTGATACTCCGGGTCACGCAGACTTTGGTTCAGAGGTAGAACGCGTTCTCCGTATGGTGGACTCTGTTTTGTTGCTTGTGGACGCCTATGAAGGCCCAATGCCACAAACCAAATTCGTGCTTCGTAAGTCACTCGCTCTTGGGTTGAAACCGATTGTTGTGATCAACAAAATCGATAAACCATCCGCTCGTCCAGACGTTGTGCTCAACATGATTTTTGACTTGTTCGTAGAACTTGGCGCAACAGATGAACAACTCGATTTCAAACATATTTACGCCATTGCGCGTGAAGGTGTTGCAAAAATGGAACTTACAGATGATTCTAAAGATCTTCAACCACTTTTTGATCTTATCCTCAAAACCGTTCCGCCAGCACAAAACAACACAAACGTCCCAATGCGCATGCAGCCTGCAAACCTTGCGTATGATTCTTACATCGGACGTCTTGCGGTTGGACGCATTTATGAAGGAACTGTTCGTGCTGGAATGACCGTCACGGTCATTACCCCAGACGGAACACGCAAAACAAATAAAATTACAAAACTTCTCACAAACAAAGGATTAAACAAGATTGAAGTAGAAGAAGCAGAAGCAGGAGACATCGTTCAGATTGCGGGAATCCCAGATATTTATGTGGGAGACACCATTGCAGAAAACGCAACCGCAGAACCATTACCAAGTATCGCCATTGACGCTCCAACCTTGAAGATGGACTTCATGGTGAACAACTCCCCTTTTGCTGGACGTGAAGGAAAACTTGTGACCTCTCGTCAAATTCGCGAACGTTTACTCAAAGAACTTGAAGTCAACGTTGGAATGAAGATTGAATTTTCAGATTCCGCAGATGTCTTCACAGTGAGTGGTCGCGGAGAAATGCACTTGTCCATTCTTATTGAACAAATGCGCCGCGAAGGTTTTGAGCTTCAGGTTTCTCAACCGCGCGTTATCTTCCATGAAGAAAACGGTGTAAAACAAGAACCGATTGAAATCGTTGTTGTAGATGTTCCAGATGCCCTTGCCGGAATCGTGATCGAACAACTCGGAAAACGCCGTGGAGAAATGCTTAACATGCAATCAGAAAACGGAAGCACACGTTTGGAATATCATGTTCCAACACGCGGACTCCTTGGATACTCTTCTGAATTCGTGACAAGTACAAAGGGTGAAGGAACCCTCTCCCACCAATTCGCCCACTATGGCGACTTCAAAGGAGATATTGAACGCCGCTCAACCGGATCCATTATCAATGGATTTGACGGTGTGACAACTCCATACGCCCTTGAGGGCCTTGAAGCTCGTGGTGTTCTCTTTGTTGGTGCGGGTGTAGAAGTTTATGAAGGAATGGTAATTGGAATGTCCATGAAGGACAACATGGTGGTAAACGCCATCCGTGAAAAGAAACTCACCAACATGCGTTCCGCCGGTGCAGACATGGCCGTAAAACTCACACCAGCTTTGGACATGACTCTTGAACGCGCGCTTGAATACATTGATCATGACGAACTCGTTGAAGTCACACCAAAAAATGTACGTATTCGCAAAAAATATTTGAAAGAATTTGAACGCAAGAAACACGGCGTTGCGTAAAACAAAACATCCAGTGCATTGAATGCGCTGGATGTTTTTTTATAAAAAAACAGCGTATACGCTGTTAAGAACCTAAAGCTGACCAATGAGCCAATCGCATACTTGAAAATCGCCTTGTGTATGCAATTTACGGAAGGCACGAAGCCGATCAACAAAAACCGTACGAAGAGCTGTTCCATGTCCGACAAGAACAATCGTGGGGTACTCGTCGCAACATTGTTGCTGTAAACGAAATGCTTCATTGTCGATCGTTCGCATGACACGAAATGCAACATCATCTGCGCACTCTCCACCAATGTCTTGATAATCATAATGTGCATGACTGGATCGATGCCGACGTTCTGGAAATGAAACAAGCGCGTCCGCTTTCGTCATGCCTGTCATGCGACCCATATAGACCTCCCGCAATTCTTCCGAGGACACAATCAACGGAAGCTCTTTGCAGGCACGAGCAATCTCATGTGCAACCGAACAAGAACGTAATAAATCTGAACTCAGAATCTGTTTCACAATAAACAATGAGGCGATCTTTTGCGCGAGCTGACGCGCTTGTTCTAAACCGACTTCATTCAACAACACATCGTTCTGTCCAGAATAGATGTTCTGAACATTATCGTCTGTTTGCGTATGACGACAAATCACTAAACGAACTCGAGCTTCACGTCCAGGCATGGAACCCTCCTTTTTGGTTGCCGCCGCATCTTAGCAAACTGCACAAAAAGTGCAAAACAAAAAACTCCCAACACAGAAGGGCTGAGAGCAGAAGAGATGTGTAAAACACATCCTTAGCTGAGATCTTTTTCATCCGGATCCTTGAGCGTTTCTTCGTCCTCAGGAGTCAGATGGGACACGAATGTTTCCTTCTTGTTCATCTGCCAGAACATAACAGTGCCGATACTGATCAAGATGACTACCACAACGAATTCCATTATTACTCCTTTCTTCATACACTTCTCACTTTAGCCACCAAGACCGTCTGGGGCATTCACGCGAGCAGCAACCTCTTGAGGAACAATATACAAACCATCTTTTGTTCGAGTATACCCAACGGGAACAGACGACTCGGAAACATAGTCATGTTCGAGATCATCTGTTTTCCGGAGATAACGCCCGATTGGTATTACACCTTCTGGAAGATCTTCAGGTGCAATCTCCACAGGCTTCGGACACGTAACCTGATCAATCTTGAAGGTGCACCAAGAGAAAAAGAGGAGGACACTCGGTACGAGAAACGGAACATGCTTATCCAAATCGAATCCGTGAACAATGAGACTACGCACATCGTAAACAAGAAAGACTACGGCAAACGCAATGGCGAGAATAAGGACTGTTCTTGCTTTCACAACACGCTCCAATGGTCGTTTTCCGACCCGTGATGGGTGCGGGAAATGATCCTTAGCGAAACCTCATGCTTCTCCAATGAACAAACCACGCAGAGAAAACCAGAATCGCTGAAACAACACTCGGGTAACAATCCCTCTTCTGAGCCTCGAGATAAGGCCACGCCCCACTCAGGTCACAGGCAAAGAAGGACGCAGTCGCCACCAAGAGAACAATGATCAGAGAATTCTTCACGAAAACTCCCAATTAAGACCACCTGGTCTTTCTCTATCGAATTAAAAACAAATCCGACACAGTAATCTAGCAAGAAAAAGCCTTTGCGTCAACTGAACCCGTTGACTCTTTTGCTTTTTTCAGGCACCCTGAGCTCATTATGTCGTATCAATCTCGCACATCCCGCATCCAATCTCTCTTTCCGGACATGAAAGCGTTTCGCCTCAAACAGGTTGAAACAGCTTTGTTCGATACATCTGTCCGTTCTTGGGCGGATGTTTCAACATTACCAAAAGACATGCGCGAGAAACTTGAGACGGAAGTTCCATTTATTTCACTCACCACAGAGCTCATTCAAAACGATTCAAAAAAAGAAACGTTTAAGGCAATTGTGAAAGTGGAAGGCGACAAATATATTGAAACCGTGCTCATGAAAAATCGCCGCCAGCAATGGACCATTTGTGTTTCCACACAAATCGGTTGTGCCATGGCATGCTCTTTCTGTGCAACGGGAAAAATGGGACTCACACGCAATCTTGATGCAGATGAAATCGTTGATCAAATTCGTTTGTGGAAATATTTTTTGAAAGACCATCCAGAAATCACAACAACACCCACATCAAAACAAACAGTAGAACATGAGGATGCGTTCGATGTTGATGAAGAAGAAGAGGAAGATTCAGAACCATCCAAGACACCACACACCATTGATTACGCTCGTATCAGCAATATTGTATACATGGGAATGGGAGAGCCGCTCGCAAATTATGAAAATACCAAAGAGAGTTTGAATCGTATTTTACAAAACACAGACATCGGTCAAACACACATCACCGTTTCAACCGTCGGAATTCTTCCCCGTCTTGAACAAATTCTTACAGATACTGAATGGCCGCATGTACGCATGGCCGTTTCCCTTCACAGTGCAGACATAAAAACACGTAAAGAAATCGTGAAGACTTCCTATGATGAATTTCTTCCAAAGCTCGATGAGTGGACGCGCAAATACCTGAAAAAATTCGGCAACCGCCGACACCACCTCACGTTTGAATACGTCATGTTAAAAGGGGTGAATGATTCAGCTCCGGCCGCAAAACAACTCGCCGTGTTTGTAAACCGTATCGGAAAAATTCGCGTGAACTTGATTCCATTCAATTTTACAGAAAGTGGATATACATCAAGCGAATCTGGAACGATCGAAGCGTTCGGGCAGGTTCTTGAAAAGAACGGTGTGACCTACACCATTCGTTACTCCAAAGGATCTGAAATCGATGCCGCCTGCGGACAACTCATCAAAAATGAAAGCGCAAACCTAGAAGAAAAACTCCCGTAATGGGAGTTTTTGGTTATATATCATTCGAGCTTGTCGAGAATCTGTCGTAACCAGTCTCTCCACAAGGTCGAGAAATAGTAAGCGACAGCACGATACATCCATTGACAAAATGGCGTTTTTCTGATATTCTCTCACGTTGTTTTGTGAACAATCATTTTGTCACCACGAAACACACGAGGAATATTATTTCTCACCCAATGCATTCCATGGATTTTTCCGAATATCAATAGGTATTTAAGGAAATTTCCGTGGGCTCCTCACATGAAAGAGGAGTGTGCCCCGTTCTCGGTTTCGTTTCGCGGGTGCGAGATGAGGCCACACCATTTTGGAGCGCGCGAAAGCGACGATCCTTACCCGCCATGCTTCGGCACGGCTGGAGATAAAAAGACCATGGCGAAGAAGAACAAGTACGCACTGATCACTCGTCTCGGACTCTCCTTCCAGGAAAAGTTCGTCCACGTGACATACAACAACAAGAACTATCGGATGGATCCGCAATGGTGGGTCTTCAAGACAACCGGCAAGGAAATCGATCGCGAAGGATGCATCGTGAACTACGCAGACGGCATGACCGCTGCTGGTTACGAAGTGTTCATCATGAACGCATTTCTGGACCGGCCCGCAAAGATGTTCGGCAAGTTCGAATCCAACAAGCTTATCAAAGAAAACCCCACCTACTTCTTGATCGGATTCCTGTCTGGCAAAGAATGGTGGTACAAGTTCCTCGCCGCACTGCCGGAGACACTCGACGGCACTGCCCGCCTCGAACTCATGCAGAAACTCGGCGCCTATTACAAGGCGAATCCCTCCGCCCCCTTCACGGTCACTATTCCCTGATTTCCTCTCACACCCTTGCGCTTCACGCTCGGGTGTTTTTCTTTCTCAAAAAAAATACACCCCATTTCTGAGGTGTGTTTTTCTTATGCCGCTTTATCAATTTTTCTTTCTTCTGCTTCTTCTGCCTTTGCCAGTGCTGCATCAGGAACGATCTTATAAGACTCTGAAAGAATAGCTTTTTGTTCTTTTTGTGTAGAAATCTTAAATAAATCTTTAAATGATGCCCATGCAGACTTCTTTTCAGCATTTGCGTATGGATCCACAACTACGCCACCCTCTTTTTTAAGAGAATCACCCAGCTTTTTAATATCGTCTCTGCTACCAAACGGCGTAGAGCTTGTACTATTTTCTGTCCCAGACGTGGTTGTACGTGTTACTGCACGTCTTGTTTCGTGTATGGAACCTTTTGTTCCCTCACCATACATATCTCCCACAGGCTCTTCTGCTTGTGCAAAGAATTCCTCTTGAGCTAAACGATTTGCCTCAGCAATTTTAGCATCTTCAAGTTTTTGTGTTTCACGCATTTTATCCCCTGTAGATGTTGTCATGTCCATTCCGGCAATTCCAGATTTTGTTCCTGCTGTATCATAGGATCCACTATAAGAAGTGGATTCTGCACGATGTCCTTTTGTTTTTGATAAAGCCTCTTCAGCTTCTGTACGCGGTCTAACAGGTGTTGTTTCCATTGGTTGTGTGGAAAGTGATTCTCTCTGCTTCTGGCCAGAACTCTTGAAAAGATCTTTGAATTTATTCCAAAAAGAAGGCTTAGCTTCTGCGGGCAATGGCTGAACATCCGAACCGCCTTCTTGATATCCTTGACGACGATCAACACCTGGAGGGCTAACTCGACGAGATTCCGTAGATGAGCCGCTTGATTCTGTAATGGTTCGTTCTGCACGTTTAAATCCTTCTTGTTTACCGCCTTCACTTAAATTTTTTGGGGGTTCATCTTCAAAAAACGCGGCCTCAACCATGTCTTGTTTCAATTTCTCTATTTGTTGTGCGTCAACAACCGCTTGAGCAGCATCACGCTCCTGCTTTGCTTGCTGTTCAGCTGCGCGATCCACCATTTTTTGTGCAACTTCAGGACGTCGATTTGCTTGTGCATGTTCTGCTCGACGCTCTTGTCTTGATTTATTCACCTCTGCTTCTCCGGGTTTTGGACCACGTTCTGCCATAAATTTATATTAGTTTATTTTTAACCAAACACAATTTCCCATTTCCTTCATACAAACATACTTTACACGCATTATACACAAAATAAAAGAAATATTGTTATTTTATCCACAAATCGGTATTCTATCGGCACTATGAACCAAATTGAACTTCTTGCCCCAGCCGGATCTTATGAAGCGCTTCAGGCGGCTATTCATGCTGGATGCGACGCTATTTATTTTGGCGTGTCCGGATTCAATATGCGCGCAAACGCAGCAGCGGCGTTTACACTTGAGGATTTACGTGAAATCGCAAAAATTTGTCATGCGTCAAATGTTAAGTGTTATCTTGCTCTCAACACTCTTGTTTACGATCATTCGGTTGAAGACATGAAAATCGTGATTGACGCCGTAAAAGAATCTGGTGTTGACGCGGTGATTGTGTTTGATTTATCTGTTGTTCAATATGCACGTGATAAAGGTGTTGAAGTCCATATCTCAACACAACACTCCATCTCAAACATCGAGGCGGTAAAATTATTTTCCACCTGGGCAGATCGATTGGTTCTTGCTCGCGAGCTGACTCTTGAACAGATCACATACATTACAGAACAAATCAAAGCGCAGGACATTCGCGGACCAAAAGGAAAACTGATTGAAATAGAAGTCTTTATCCATGGTGCCATGTGTGTTGCTGTAAGCGGCAGATGCGGAATGAGTCTGTATATGTATAACACGTCCGCAAACTGCGGATCTTGCTCTCAGCCGTGTCGTCGTGCATTTACCGTGACAGATAAGGCAACAAAAAAGCAGCTGGATATCGACAATGAATACGTCATGAGTACGGAAGATTTGTGTACCATCGGTATGCTCGACGAAATTATCGATTCAGGAGTTGTCTCACTCAAGATCGAAGGTCGAGGCCGCGCTCCGGAATATGTGGATGAAGTTGTAAAGTGCTATCGTGAAGCGATCACTTCTATAGAAAACAACTCCTATTCGAAAGACTTAATCATGGAATGGAACAAACGCCTCGGAACGGTATTTAATCGTGGAATGAGTGAAGGATTCTATCGCGGAAAAGCTTTTAAGTACTGGAGTGGTGTCGAGAGCTCAAAAGCAACACAAACACGAGAATTCGTAGGTGTCGTCAAAAACTTTTTTTCTGAAGTCTCTGTGGCAGAATGTGAAATTCAAGCCATGGAAATACAAGAAGGTGATGAATGTTTGATTCTAAGCAAAGATGAAGGAGTGATTCGATTCAAGGCTGAACACATGCGAAAAGACGATGTCCTTATCACACGTGCTATTCAAAAAGATGTCATCACATGCAAAGTTCCCGCCACGGTTAAGCGCGGTGAAAAATTGTATAAAATCGTTCCGGTAAAAACAAAACACACATCTTAAATAGATGTGTGTTTTTTTATTTACTTCAAGGCGTAACCGAGTGCGCGGACCACAGACCAATCAAAAGGTGTTTTTGGGTCTTTCTTATATAACTTTTTGTACTTCAGAATTCCCTCTCTTTCTTTTACAAGATCACGAGGGAAACGAATACGATACATAAGAGTATTCCAAGCCAAATCTTCTGCAGGCACCTTAAAGTTTGGTGCGTGTCCTGTCATAAGAATAAAGCTCTTAAGCGCACGATCTGCATTCGCTTGTTCCTTTGGCAAATTACGCTTCACGGGTTTTTGTCCTGTTGTAATTTTTTGAATATCATCCCAAACAAACTCTCCACGGCCAATCGTTTCAAAATAATCGCGGACAAGTGCATTACGTTCACCAGCACCCAGTTTTTCCGTCGCTCTTGAAACTCCGTATGTAATAAAGTTTGTGATGGCTCTTGTTTGTTCATCTGTAATCGCAACCTTGAATTCTGCTGCACTTGCCTTTACGAGGGCTTTGTTTTTTTCAAACCAATCTGGCTTACTAACAGTCCCAAGATTTGCGAGCAACTCATCAAATTTTAACGGATCTGTTACGAGTGGCACAATAACGATCACCGGTTTTGGCATTGGGGCAACTTCTGAAACAGCGGGAGTGACCGGGGTTATAACCGGAACAGGAGCTACAACGGGAGCTGGAGCTGGTACGGAAGGTAATGTAGGTGCTGCACCCCCACCTCCACCCCCACCTCCGCCGCCGCCACCACCTCCGCCACCACTAGGTACGCTAATGGTATAGGTCAAAGAAGCTACGGATGAGCTGTTTCCGTTTGCATCACACCCAACCGCTTTAATTGTTTTGGTTGTTGTGACAGAAATAGCACTCGAATATTCTGTACTTGAACATGTGGGCGTATCACCATTAACCGTATAACGAATACTTGTTTCTCCTGTTGAATCCAACCCAACACTTTGTCCGCTTGAAAATGTCCCAGGAGTTGGTGAACCTGTTGGGGTTGTTGGAGCAACATAATCTGCAACCAGCGTTGGATTTGCAACAGAACTCACGGAAGTATTACCCGCGACATCGACTAACGTTACCGTAATGACGCCACCTGCCGTGATAGCCGCCTGAAGAGCGATTGTTGTCGTAAGACCAAGATCAAATGCCACAGCCGTATCTTCCGCAGTGATACTTGCATCTGTTGCAATCGTTGTTGAACCAACCTTCAATGACGCAGATCCACCCGTTGATTGTCCGGCTGTAATTGTGGCAGTCCCTGTCATGTTTGTGTTTGTTGCATTCAATGTATTTGCAACCACATTTCCACCAACAACAGTAACCGCGACAGATGTTGGTGCGTTTGGAGCAAGTGTATCAAGCGTCAATGCCAGTTCAGCACTTACTGTTCCAACGTTTCCCGCAGCATCTGTCACCCTTGTTGTTAACACCTTTGCACCCTCAGCCCCCCATCCGGCATCAGCAGGAACCGTGAAAGAAAACGTTCCTGAAACAATTTCTCCACTCAAAAGAACGTGGGATTGAGGTGTAATAGAAAAGGCACTTCCACCTATAAAAAGATCAAGTGTGTCTCCAGCCTCTGCTCCACTTGATCCAAGTGGAACGACGACGACAACTCCGGCTGTTTTTTCTGCAAGATTAATGTATAAGCCTGCTTCTGCTGTTGGAGTTGATGTTGCGGTTGGAGCAATGGTGTCTTTTACATACGTAGCTTCACTGTCTGTTCCTGCGTTTCCGGCAGCGTCTG
>CAYOCD010000003.1:75907-91046 GCA_964402425.1 uncultured Gammaproteobacteria bacterium
TGGTGTAACAGATGAAATAACAGGCACTGCCGTATCAAGCGTCAAAGAAAGAGGATCGCTTTCCACCCCCACATTCCCCGCCACATCCGTAACCCTTCCTGATAAGGATTTTACCCCATCAATACCCCATCCATCACCCGTCGCAACGGTAAATGTATAATATGTTGCCGTGATATCCCCTGGTACAAGAATGCGAGTTTTGGGTGTTGAAAATGCAACCCCATCAATCAAAAGTTCTAATGTATCCCCTGCCACAGCTCCACTTGTTCCAAGCGGAACAGTCACGGAAACACCAGCTGTCTTTTCTGCAGCACTAATATAAGCTCCGGCAGTTGTTGTTGGTGCGAGAGTCTCTGTTGGGTCTGTTGCATCAAGTATTAAAGACAATGCTGTACTTTGGGACCCTACATTTCCCGCCTCATCTGTCACTCTTCCCGTTAGGGATTTTACCCCATCAGCTCCCCAGCCATCCTCTGTAGTGATAAAGAATGTATAAAATGTTGCCGTGATATCCCCCGGAACAAGAACATGGGATTGAGGTGTTGAAAATGCAACTCCATTAATTAAAAGATCTAATGTATCCCCTGCTACAGCTCCACTAGCTCCAAGTGGAACAGAAACAAAAACACCTGCTGTTTTTTGAGCCCCATTGACATAAGTTGTGGCAGACGATGTTGGTGTGTTGGGTGCCAATGGAGCATCTGTGTCTTTTATAATTAAAATTTCATTATCTGAACCAGAGTTTCCAGCGGCGTCAAATCCACCAACCAAAAGTGTAAACGTATCAAACAACGTTAAACCATTAAATCCTGTCAAATCACCCAATGTTGTTACACCTGAAGTACAAGCAATACTCGTATTAAAATTATTAATCGCACAGTAGGGAGTGGGTGTTAAATCACCACTGTCTGTAAATGTAATAATTTTATAGGCGTTTTGCCTCGTACCTGTAAGAGGCGATGTGATCGTAACTGTAGGTGCAACAAAATCCAGACTCAATGTAGGATTCCCAACAGAACTTGTGGCTGTATTTTCAGCGTCATCATACAACTGAACGGTAACGACACCACCTGCCGTAATAGCTGCTTGCAGTTCACCTGTTGTTGTTGTTTCTAAATCAAACGTAACAGAAGTATCACCACCCGCAATTGAGAAATCTGATGCAATGATCGTGCCGCCCACTTTCAAATAGGCATATCCTCCTGTTGCTTGCCCTGCGGTGATGGCTGCCGTTGCCGTCATGTTTGTATTTGTTCCGTTGAGCGTATTTGCCGTGATCGTTCCTCCAACAGGTGTGACAGATACGGTGGTTGGGGCTGTTGGCGCAGTATCATCAATGGTGAGTGTTGTTGATAAACCGACCGTTTCCGTTACAGCAACACCTGAACCCATTGTAATGTTCGCTGGTGCATTGATTGTTTGAATAATGGTTTCACCCTCCGTAGCTGTACCCGCCAAATGATAAACAACCCAAATCCAGGTTTGATCATTAATATCTAAACCAGGAAATTGAAAAGTTCTTGTTGCATTATCAGCATTAAAACTATTTTGTAAGGAAAATATTTCTTGATCAGATCCAGGATTAAATACCCCATTTCCATCAAGATAAAATTCTACAGAACTAATATCAGTAGATTCATCAATTGTTCCGCTTGGTGTTATATCGATAGAACTAATCGCGTCTTGTGTAGAGGTGGAGTTTGTAAATTTTAATAATTGAATCGCAACATTTGTTCCATTCGATTTAACATAATTATCCGTTATATTTGTAGCCGTAACAGAAATACTAGGTGCCGTGCTTGTTATTGTGATCGCATTTCCTGGAAACGGAAGAGTGTCAGGTGTGGCAAACACGACCGTATCATCTTCATCAAGTGTTACAACTCCGATAGACGGCGTGTTATTCAACGTCACGCTCATTGTGTCATTATTTGCAGGATCGTTCGTCGCATTTTTCACTAAAACAAGAATGGTTTTTGTAACTCCTGCAGTAAGTGCCACATCTTCAAAATCAAAAAATTGTTGAGTACCACTCGCTGCGGTCATTGTTGTGTACGTAAAGTAATTGAAATGCAAAACCGTATCTGTAGGGGTAACAATTCCGTTTGCATCTGCATCAACCCAAAACTGGAGAGCATAATCATTTTCTGCGCCTGTACCCGTATAAGTTGGTGTCAACCTTAAACCAGTAAGTGTTTCATTCCCAGTACTTGTTAAATTGACCTGCAACAATTGCTCGCTTCTAAATGTTGTATAAACATTTTTTGAAAACGGATTTTGAGGACCTTCTGAAACAGTAATAGTACTTACGGCCGCATGCACCGAGTGTGTAAATGAAAACATTCCCATTATGATGAAAAAAATCATCAAAAAATGAAGACTGAAAAATTTCATCCGTGTGATTGTTTGAATCATAAAAAAACAAGAGGGGGGAATGACAAAAATTGATAGATTAAAATCAAGCCTATTTTTCTCTGTAGATTATAACATTTTTTGAAAATTTACGTAGGTAAATCTGTGCACAAAATACACATTATTTTTAGTGAGTGATTTTGACTCGTTCAAGCACCATAAGCAATACATCCCATTTGGAAAAATGATGAATGAGAATAGTTGTAAAAACACCACTCCAAAAACAACAGAAACAGAAGTTCCCACAAAACCAACAAAAAACCGCCACAGTTTATGTGTGCGGTCTTTTTTTACCTCATGTACGATCCATACCCACCCTCTAAACTCGCAACATCTGTATACCCCATATCCACGAGTGTTTTTGCGGCAACAGAAGATCTTCCACCACTCAAACAATATGCCACAATCTTTGTCTTCTTGTCTGAAACGACATCTCCAATCTTTAATGACACAAACCAATGTGGCATAAACACCGCCCCTCCAATATGTCCCGCTTTCCACTCGTCTTCTCCACGGACATCCAATAAAACAAACGGCTCTTTTGAATCAATAAGGTCTTTTAATTCCTGAGAGGTGATCAATTTATACATAGGATCTTTAGTGTAAGAGAGTTTTCTTTTTCCTGCAAACAATCGTTCCACAAGGCGTTTGACAAAACGCAAAAAAATATCTAAACTCAATCCATAAAACAGATTTCAAAACGCCGCGCGTTCAGCGGCGTATTTTTTATGCGTGATCATTTAAAAACCTATTTTGGATACGATGAATTTCGTCCGTTACAGGAAGAAATCATTTTGAATATTCTGGAAAAGAAAAATACCCTTGTCCTTATGCCAACAGGCGGAGGAAAGTCTTTGTGTTTCCAGTTGCCAGCTCTTTTATTTGATGGCCTCACGCTTGTTATCTCACCACTTATTGCGCTCATGAAAGATCAGGTAGATACATTGCGTGCAAACGGCATCAATGCCGCGTATTTAAACAGCTCTCTTGATTCAGAAGAAATTGAAGACATTCAGGCAGAAGCGCGTTCGGGTGCGCTCAAAATTCTTTACATTGCCCCAGAACGTTTAGCCCGCACAGAGTTTCAATTCTTTTTGCGATCCCTGCGGGTAAGTCTGCTTGCCATTGATGAAGCTCACTGTATTTCCGAATGGGGCCATGATTTTCGTCCAGAATATCGCAATCTCAAAGGGTTAAAACAATCTTTTCCGAATGTACCCGTTGTTGCTCTCACAGCAACCGCCACCATGCGTGTACGCACAGAC
Organism: uncultured Gammaproteobacteria bacterium; assembly: GCA_964402425.1. GTDB lineage: Bacteria > Patescibacteriota > Patescibacteriia > UBA9934 > GWF2-40-263 > XYB2-FULL-45-11. Next base: position 79,585 of record CAYOCD010000003.1, read on the forward strand.
ATCCTTTCACAACTAGACATACCGGACGCGTTTGTGTTTTTGTCGAGCCATAACCGTCCCAATCTTCATTACACCGTCAAACTAAAACTCCAATCCTTCGCACAACTGATCGCACTCTTAAAAGAACGTAAGGGTGAATCCATCATCATTTATTGTTTTTCTCGAAAAGATACAGAATCCCTTGCAGAAGACTTAAACAAAGCTGGCTATAAATCTGCACCGTATCACGCGGGACTCTCCGCAGACGTTCGATCAAAAACCCAAGAACGATTCATTCGCGATCAAGTTTCCATTATCGTTGCAACCATTGCCTTTGGTATGGGAATCGATAAACCAGACGTTCGATTAGTCGTGCACATGGATCTCCCAAAAACCGTGGAAGGTTATTACCAAGAAACCGGACGTGCGGGGCGCGATAGTCTCCCAAGTGATTGTGTTCTCTTCTATTCATACGGAGACAAACGCAAACAAGATTTCTTCATTCAACAAATCGAAGACGAACAAGAACGCGCGCTTGCAGAAAAAAAACTTTCTCAAGTCATTGAATATGGTGAGTTGCGTTCCTGCCGCAGAAAATTTCTCCTCGAATACTTTGGCGAACCTGTCGAAGTTGAAAACTGTGGGACGTGCGACAACTGTTCAAGTGAACCAACAGAAATACACGATGCAACGGAAGTCTCGCAAAAAATCCTTTCTGCCGTCCTCAGAACCGGCGAACGATTTGGTCTTGCATATATTTGCGATGTTCTTCGTGGTTCCAAACAAAAAAAAATCCTGGAAAACAACCATGAAAATCTTTCTGTGTACGGTGTGGCAAAAAATATTCCGCTTCAACAACTGCGTGAATACATGGATTTGTTGCTCTTAAAAAAATATCTTGTAAAACAAATGGGTGAGTTCCCTACTATTGCCGTGAGTCCAACGGGGAAAGCAGCTCTGCGTGACCGCGAAGTTATTTTGCTTCCAAAACCAAAAACGTTTGCCGTGTCGATTACTCCCAAAAAAGGTGTGGACGAGAATGCTTTACCATACGAAAACGCATTGTTCGAAGAACTTCGCGCTCTTCGTCGTACCATTGCGGAAGAACTCAATGTTCCGCCGTTCGTTATCTTTGGAGATAAAACCCTCCAGGAGATCGCCTATTATCTTCCACAATCTCTTCCAAGCTTCGGCAAAATCTTTGGAGTTGGTGAACGCAAATTAAAACAATTCGGCGCACAGTTTTTGACGGTCGTACAAGCATATACAAAAGAGCGGAACCTCGCGGAGCGCACGCAAGACGTGGACGTAGATGCACCGCCCGTACGTACGTCGAATGTAACGCGTGACAGTTCCACATTTCAAAAAACACGCGAGCTTCTTGAGAAGAAATTTACCATCGAACAAATCGCCAAGGAACGTATGCTGAACAAAAGCACAGTCGTCCAACATATTTTAAAACTCATTGAAGAAGACCCAGACTTGGATGTCTTACATTTAAAACCGCCAGCAAAACAATTCGCTGAGATTGAAAAAGCCTTTCAAGCATCGCCCACAAAATTGTTAACGGCCGTGTTTAATATCCTTGAAGGGAAATACACGTATGAGGAGTTGAGGATCGCACGGTTGTTTCTTTAATTTGTCTAAAAGAAAAACCATCCCATGAGTTCTGGGATGGCTGAGTAGCTGATCATGGCATTGTTTTAAAAATACCACGCGAACCTGTTTCTGTTTTTTTACGAAAACACTTCTGCAATCGTTCTGCGTCCTTGTGGCAAAAATATTCACCGAAGACGTGGATTCCAATGTGCAATTGCTGGTCTCCCCAATCATCGCAACACACTTCCCTGCGTGCAATGACATTTCCGTCCTCGTCAGTCCATAAACACTGTTCGAGTAACACTTCTGAATCTCCCACAGCGTCTTTTCGCTGCACCTCCGCGTGTGTGATGTGAAGATAAGCGGCAGACAAAGCCTGTTCAGCTTCAGCGAATGTGACCCTTCGGCGCATCCAGCATTCATGCTTCCAGAGATTTTGCATTCCGCATCTAAAACGCACGCGGGTTTCTGAATCAAGCTGCGGAGCAAGACAATACACAAGCGAAGCAAAACGACGACTATACCCGTGCAATTCCGCAATTTCTTCTTGGCGTTTCAGAAACGTCTGTTCATACAGATTGCCGAATGGCCGTCCTCCAAACGGACGAAACGGTGCATCAAGAAGATCAAAAAACGTGCGGTGGTGAAAATACGATGTAGGTGAAATATATTCGTAATACGTGGTGTATTGTTTTTTCAACCACGGATCAAGCAAGAGGCTCGGCGACGAGAGCTCTCGATCCACACGACCACGATCCGTATCAATGGTCAATATATATTCATCACCCGTCGAACGCTTCGGATCGAACAGAAAAAGGGAAAGGAACCTACGATCTTTCTTGACCGCATCGAGCAACTTCTCTCTGAGACCATCCGGCAAAACGCGATGCATCGCAATCTGTGGATCTGGAAACCCAGCGAAATAGTGGTTGAGCTCGTGTGATTTCACACTTCGCACCAACTGGAGTGAGAGCTTTTCGCGCACACCGAGCCACGCAGAAGCTTCCGATGAAAAACGATCTGAAACGCGACGCAAGACAAATACCACGATTCCTCCTGTACGTAAAAACAAAGAACTGCGCGCAGATTAACAGAAATTTCCAGGTTGTCAATCTGGCTCATGATACAAAACACACTTATTTTATACGTGTGTGTTTTTGTTTCATAAACGAAACAGCACAGAACATTGACAAAAACGAATTTTTCTGTTAAAGTTCTTTGTTTCCTGTTTTAGGATTCGCACAGAAACACAAGGAGAACATCATGAAGACGACCTATGCAGCCGATTTCCTTTGTGAACTTGGTTTGGATACAGAGGCACCGTGTGTGCCGCTCAAGATTATTACTGATCGGTTTCAGACCGAACGAATGGAACAAACGTGTTTCCGAGGCAAAGACCTGGCCCTCGCAGGAAACTTTGCCCTGTGGAACGATTTTTGGGAAATGCTGCAGGACGAAATCGTTGAAGACGAGCTTCTCTGTGAAGCTCTCGAGATTATCGAAGATCTTCAGCGGTCCGGCGAGACCTGCAAACGCGGATATCGCTTCACATTTGAACACGACATGGACATCGGGTGGAGCTCTGCGGTTCCAATCGGCGATATGAAAGGAAATCCGCGCACAGAACCGTTCTCTCCCAACAGGTGGACGCGGGCAGTTCGTGTAACTGACGAACACACGCTCGCGCCGAGCACAAAAATGATCACGATGGCTTTTGACATAAAGGTCGATGACCGCGCGGATGGATGGGTTGTTTTTGTAAAGACCATCTACCCCGGCGAATCAGTCCAACTCGGATACGAGGAAACCCCAAAAGACATCGACCCGTCCGAAGTCGTTTTCTTTGACTGGGATCACCCCGGCGAACCGATCACCTAGCAATTCAACCTCTCACCCTGCAGCAACTTGCTGTAGGGTGTTTTCATTCTCTGGAACGTACGTCTATCGGCTCTCGATACTCGACCTTATCCCCAAACGGACTCTCTATTTCCCAATCAAAGTCCGTTTGTTTTTTTGTGTATCGATATGTAAGCGGAACCTTTCCTTTTCCGCCCGGAAGATCGATGACATAGCGAGGAAGCGCGATTCCTGTAACTCGCCCTTGAAGTTCTTGCATAAGCTTGATGCCGCGTTCGATTGGAACACGAAAGTGATTTGTCCCCTTCGCGAGGTCGAGCTGGTGGAGGTAGTACGGAACGACTCGGATGTTTGTAAGTTTCTTGAAAAGCGTTTCGAGAGTCACAGGATCATCATTCACTCCACGAAGCAGCGGCCCTTGATTACGCACAACGATCCCCGCATCAACAAGCCTTGCGATCACCTCGATATTTTCTTGCGCAATTTCGTTTGGGTGATTGAAGTGCGTAACGATGTAAATTGGATGTGTTGCGTCGGAATATTTACGAAACAATTCAACAAGCGTATCTGTGATGCGTGACGGAAGATTTACAGGCACGCGTGTATGAATACGAATGCGCGAAATAGTCGAAATGGATCGAATACATCGAAACCAGTCTTCAAGTTGCTCATCGAGCAATGTGAGTGGATCCCCGCCTGTCAGAATCACTTCATCGACTTCTGGATGTGCTTCAAGATAGTTCACAATGCGCTCGCGATCTTCCATGGACGGACCCGGAGTTGCCTCGCCCGTTTTCGTTCTACGAAAACAGAATCGACAAAAGAGCGAACAAAAAAATGTTGCATACACGAGCACGCGATCCGGATAGCGATGCGTGAGAAACGGGATCGGAGATTTTGCTTCGTCCCCAATCGGATCCGTGAGTTCTTCCGGCGAAAAGCGCAACTCACGATCAGATGGAACACACATGAGCAGAATTGGATCATTCGGGTTATTCCAGTCGATGAGTGAGAGTGTATGCGGCGTAATCGAAAGCCGCATGTTCTGAAGAACCTCACGCAGGCGATCTTTATTTTCAATGGGAATATATCTCTCGAGCTCATCAAGAGAACGAACGCAGTTTTGTAAATCGATTTGCCATGGTTGTATGGGCATATTTTATTATTTCTCGAGCTTGTCGAGAGACTAAACGTCTCAGACCTTCGACAAGCTCAGGTGATAAGAAAAACAGAAAACCGTCTGCAGAAGCAAAACGGTTTAAAAAAACAAGGTGAATAAAAAGACATTAAATCAACCTTGTTTAAGGTCCATTCTTTGGTGGTTGGTAAATCGATTGAGTCACCATAATAAAACGAGCTTACTTGAAAAACGAATGAAGCACAAATAAAAAAATCCCTGTAAGGGATTTTATATAGCAAGTGGCATCCATGTGTGAATTGGTTGTTTTGGTTCAATAGCCCCATGATGTTCTGCCGCCGTAAGAACAGCACGAAGGCATGGATACTCAATTGAAAAATCATGCGTTCCAACACACCAATTATGTGGCTCTGCGTCGTTTTGTATACGTACTTCTTCAGCCGAAAACCAAGCGAATCGATCCACCTCTCCTTTTTGTGGAACGAGTTTGTGAGCAGGAATATCAGCAAGTGTCACGAATTCGCGAATCCAAATACGTGCACGATCAAGTTTGGTTGTTCGCCAATGAATGAGTGAGGTAGGATCGATCTTAATCCCAGACTCTTCAAACAATTCACGATGTGCATTTTCTTCATACGTTTCATCGTGCCCCACATGTCCGCCTAAATGCGTCATCCATACACCCGCCAAACGCTCTTTCTGAAGGGAGCGTTGATGACACAACACTTCACCCTTTGAATTTAAAACGTACACATTTGTTGTCTGACACCACACACCACGCGCAATAGCTTCAGCACGCGAAACAATTTCACCCGTTGGTTCACCGGTCAATTCCGAAATAACTGGAAGTAACTCCATAAGGATTTTGGGCAACAAAAAATTGGGCCCATAAAAGCTAAGAATAAATCTTTTGCTTTCTTATCCCAAAATATTCGTTTCATTCACAGAAATGGATTTGAGGAAAAATCCCCAAATCCGAATGAAAATTCATCTTGAGACAAGTCAGCGGCCATGAGAATACCTGAGAAACAAAATGTTGTCTAGAGGTATTTTAAAAGAGATGACTTTTTATTGTCATCTCTTTTATCTGCCTCATTACTTCAACACGTATCCAAGAGCTCGCACTTCTGCCCAGTCTAGTGGAGATGTTGGTAAGCGTTTGAAAATTGTTTTGAATCGAGTAATACCTTTTTGTTCTTTGACAAGATCACGAGGAAAACGTATGCGATACATCATCGTATTCCAAGCTAAATCTTCTGCTGCGTCTTGAAAATTTGGCGCGTGTCCGACCATTTTTTCAAAATGCGCAAGAGCAACAGGTGCTAACGCTTGTTCTTTTGGTAAATTACGCTTCACAGGCTTTTGTCCTATTGTGAGGCGCTGAACATCATCCCAAACAACATCCGTACGACCAACCGTTTCTAAATAATCACGCATAAGGGCATGACGTTCCCCAGAACCAAGCTTGATTGTTTCTGTCGACGCCCCATATGTCACAAAATTGGAAATAGTCCTTGTTTGTTCCGTTGTAATCGCAACACCAAATGTATTTGCATCAGACTGTGCCAACGATTTATTTTTTTCAAAATTAGATCCATCGCTTTTTAATCCAAAGTCTGACAAGATTTTTGTGTATTGAGCTGGATCATGAATAAACACAACGGAAACAGAGGGTGCTACATCAGATTTTGGTGCAATTGTTGTTACGGGTGATGTTGTGTTTGTATTCGGAATTGGTGTCAGTGGTAATACCGTGACTGGCTTAGAAGGAGATATGTTTCCTGGTTTAATGGTGTATGCAAATGTTGCATTCGCAGAACCTAATCCAGAAACATTACATCCTTTTGCCTTGATGGAAACCGTTGATGGAACTTGAATCGCTCCTGTATATACCGTCCCAACAGAACATGTTGGTAAGGTGTCCGTTGTTGTGTATCGAATACTTGTCGCACCCGCGGATGACAATGTGACGTATTGTGTTCCCGTATAGGTTCCAGATGCAGGACTTGCAACGGGAGTTCCTGGAATCGTAAGAGAAGACCCTCCTCCACCACCCGAAGAACTTCCGCCCGTACCTCCACTTGAAGGAGTAATTGTATAAACAAACGTTCCAAGAGCAGAAATATTTCCTACCGAGTCACAACTTTTTGCTTTTACCGTTGTCGTTGATGATAATGTAATCGCTCCGGAATAAAGGGTTCCTGTTGAACACGTCGGTGTTGTTCCATTTGTTGTATAACGAATCGTTATGAGCGAACCTGGATTTTCAAAAAATACGTTTTGTGTCCCAACATACGTTCCCGCAACCGGCGCCATCCGAGGTGTCACTGGTGGTGAAAATGCTGTTTTGACAGCCGATCCGTTTAAAATGTTTGCTTTTGTTACGGTCGCGATGGGATTTCCGGATGCATCACGCAACGTTAGGGTGAAGTTAAGCCCCTCTCCTTCTGTTTCTGTTCCATCCATGGTTCTTTTCAAAAAAATATCTCTGCCAACTTTTGTTCCTACAGCAGTTTTTCCACCAATGGTTCCAACAACACTTGAACCCAATTCTGAAAATGCCGTAACGGTAACCATGTGACCAACAGCTGCCATGGTAGAAACAGAAGCGTTTGAAGAAATGGAAACACTTGTTATTGAAACAGACGGAACAGCATCATATACAACAGAAGAAACAGTTGCTGATCCTTCATTTCCAGCAGAATCTCTTACAATGTAAGCAATGGTATACATTGCATCTTCCACAAGCATGTTTCCAAATCCCGCCTCTAAAGCCGCACGTGTAAGTGTGTGCTGTCCAATTCCCCCATCTGCACGAAGCATGGTATAGGCGTGTGTCTGAGCATCAGGCGACCCATCAACCCGCGTAAACGTAATGGTCCCTGAAGCGATTTCTGTATCTAATGTGTATTTCAGTTCAAATGTAGAACTTAAGGAAGCCCCCACACTTGGTGATGTGGAAGTAACAACAGGAGCTATCGTATCTTTTATGATTCCAGCCTCTGTGCCCGTAATATACGTACGTGGAAGATGTTCATCTCGAACAGAAAGCGTAAACGCCCCATCAGCGAGTTCGTTAAATCCAGGAACATCCCCAAGAAATGCTTGCTCAGAATCGCACGTAATAAAAGTTACAAACCTGTCCAAAGAACACTCAGCCGTACGAGGAGTTGTTGCAGATTCATTTGTAAAAATAATTTTTGCTCTTCCTGTAACAAAACTACCTGAGGTAGGTGCTGTTATTTGGAGAACTGGGTTTTCCGCAGACGCGTGCACAGACGGCGTGAAAAAAAACAGCACGCTCAAAAGGATGAAAAAGAAATAGCGCGGCATAAAAAATAAAAAAGAATGAATTGTTAAAAGTATACCACAAAATAGCGTGTCTTAATCCTAAACTCTAAAGACTCATCGGTATTTTAAGGAATATGTGAAGTGACTTCCCTTTTTTTCTCATTCTTGTATAATCTCCGAGCTACCAGAGGGGCGTCGTTCAATGGTAGGACGAAGGTTTCCAAAACCTTTGACGTGGGTTCGATTCCCTCCGCCCCTGCCAAAAAACATCCACATAACGTGGATGTTTTTTTATTTCCCAAGTGCATCAATGTCCTCCTGATACGCATTTGCACGAGCGACGACTTGGTCACCGTAAAAGCGGAAACGAACGTTTGTAGAGCCAGAGAAGTAACGCATGGCGGCAGCCCATTCTCCTTCTTTTGTTTTTGCTCCATCTGCACCAAGTTTTAAGGCGGACGCAATAAAGGCATCACGAATATCCCATGGGTTTGCCGTCTTCCCTGTAATATTTGTCACTTTTGCCCTGTAACCCATCCAAGTAGACGGAATAAACTGTGCGGGACCCATGGCCCCTCCCCAACCCACTTGATTTCCTTTTTTATCACGCATGGGACACGAAACAGCTGTTGTATCCGGATCTAATCCGAGTTCTGCTGTAATTGTTTTAAACGGTTCCTGATCACGCGTTGGTTTCATAATCACCTTCCAACTCTTGCTCTCTGGATCTCCGGGGCGATTACATGTTCCCACGTTCTTTCCTAAATTTGATTCTTGAGATAATACCGCAAGCAAAAATGCAGCACGTACGCCCGTTTGTTCTGAAACCCAAACGGCAATTTCTACAGCTTGTCCAAACGTAATTTGTTTTCCAACATCAAGCAATTGATACAAACGCGTCCGAATTTGCGCAGCTTGTTTTTGTGTTTCTGTAAGACTTGCCTGGTAATTTTTTTCTTTTCCTTTTGTTTGTGTGAGCAGTGTTGACTGTTCATTAACAGAACCCTTTAAGGCCTGCTGTTGTAACGTCTGTACTGCGAGTAATTTTTCAACATGATCTTGTTCTGTATCAAGACGCTGTTTCTGTAGTGCTAAATTCTCTCGCGTCTTTTGCAACTGATCAATAAGCACATTCAGCCCGTCTGCCACTTGTGTAAACTGCTGAACCTCAGACAACGCATCAAACAATGTGTGTTCCGAAAAAAAGACATACAAAAAAGGTCGGTGGTCGTTTGTTTGTATTTGACGCAATGATTCTGCAACCTCAACTTTAAGGGCTTCTGTTCTTAATTCATTTTGTTCGATAAATGATTTTGTCACCGTAATTTGCTGTTCCATTTCTTCTACTTGCAATGAAGTTTCTTTGATACGCAACGAAAGTGAAGCTTGTTGTGTTTGTAGCTGTTTTATTTTATTTGTAAGCGTATTCTTTTCCCCTTTAATGTTCACAAGATCTTTTTCATATTGTGCAATCTGCGCTTCTATCTGATCTAATTGTTTTTGTAAATCAGTCTTTTGTTGCTCAACTGCCGACATGTCTTGTGCAGCAAACACAAAACCTCCCGAAAACCCAAATATGAGCATGAGAAAGAAAACACCTATAAAACTTCGTAGAAGAAAAGACATGAAACAATTATACCATCAAACAAAATACCCGCCACAAGGACGGGTATTTTTTACTTTGTTTCTTTGTGCATGGTGTGTTTGTTGCACCACTTACAGAATTTGCTGAGTTCCAAGCGCTCTTTCAAGGTTTTCTTGTTTTTGTGGCTGTTGTAACCAGCGCGCTTACAATCTTTACATTCAAGTTTGATGAGATTCTCTTGTGACATATATTCAATTTATGGCCGAAGATTAGCCTGAATCTGTGACTGTGTCAAGGTTACGGCCCGAAGCTCGCGGGGAATACCCTTTTTCCACTCTTCACCCCAACAAGCAAAATCTTGTCGAAACAGAGACTGGAGCCGAAGACGGGACTCGAACCCGTGACCTACGGTTTACAAAACCGTTGCTCTACCAACTGAGCTACTTCGGCAAATTGTTTATAGTCCTACCAAAGCCGACGATTCAACACGGTTTACATTGTTGCGTGTCGGCTCCCCGACACATGCAGTGTCGTCGGGACTGAGCTACTTTGGAAAATTAGCAAGAAACACGAAACGTACAAGATACGTGACAGGATTTTCAAAATTGGATGAGATGTGCCGCGCTGGAGCAAAAAAGATGTTGAGTCTTAGACAAACTACGACGAAACATTTTTTTGCGAAGCACAAGTAGCTCGCTAATTTTGGAAATCCGACTGGTGGGCAGAGAAGGATTCGAACCTTCGAAGGCGTAAGCCAGGAGATTTACAGTCTCCCCTCGTTGACCGCTTGAGTATCTACCCATTTTACACACGCTGATCGGTGGAGCCGTTGACCAGGATTGAACTGGTGACCTCATCCTTACCATGGATGTGCTCTACCGACTGAGCTACAACGGCATACCATCGCGCGCGGAATCATAACAAACTTTATTCTGTTTGTGAAGGTTCATCTGTGGAGGAATGCGATTTGGTAAGATATGCGGCTTTTTGCTCACAAAAACGCTCCTCAAAGTCCTTAATTTTTTGATTTTCTGGATTCACTTCTTTGAGGCGTTTAATCCCCTCTTGGGCATCTTTGAGAGAGCCAGCCTTCAGAGAAACCTCAATATACAAATCCAAATATTTTGGATTTTTTGGACGTTTCTGAATAGCCTTTTTTAAATGCACAAGAGCCGCCTTTGGTTGATCACATCGCATTTCCAATTCAGCGAGGGATACAAAGACACTTGCGTCGTTTGGAGATAACCTGAGCGAAAATTGAAGCGTCTCACGCGCTTGATCATGCTGACCATTTGCAAGATATAAATTTCCAAGCCCTTCGTAAGCATCCACGCTTTTAGGATTGTGACTGATAATATCTATATAGATTTTCTCTGCTGGGATTAATTCATCTTTTTGACGCATTGTTTCTGCTTCCTCAACCAAACGATGAATCGTTTCTGCGTCATAGGCGTGTTGACCTTCTGATGCGGATCGTTTGAGTTTTTGATAATACTGTTCAAGCGAATACAACCGCTGCACAAGACGTCGCCCCGTACGAGAGATCAAACGCCCTGTCAAAACAGCAAATGAAGAAACCCCTTTTAACTTAGCTCCACTTACACGCTGTAATTTCTGTAAAATAATCTGTTCTTTAATTTTACGCGTGCGTTCTTTTGCAATCGAATCCACATTGATCACGCGCAATTGCGGCATCTTGCGAATCAAAATAAAGACAATGGATGCCATGCCGAGTACAAGAAGAAAAAGAGGAATGATCCAAATCATATATTAAGACTGAGCAATTAAAACCTCACACGCAGCATCCACAATCTCTTTCAATTGATGAATCTTGATACTTGCTCCCCCAATAAGCAGACCGTCAATTTCTTTTTCGCGTAAAAATCCGTATGCGTTTTCTTTTCCTACACTTCCACCGTATAAAACCGCAAAAGCCGTTGCAGGCGCTGCTGGAAACAGCTCACCCAGAATCTCACGAATGTGCGTATGTACCTCAACAATTTCTTGCACGGT